>NZ_RAWE01000282.1 GCF_003611695.1 Corallococcus carmarthensis
AAGAGACCGCCCCCCACCACCACCGTCCCGCCCTTCAGCCGCTTCCACGCCGCGCGCGTCACGCCGAAGTCCGGTTCCTTGCCCAGCCGCGCCGCCGCGATGCCCGGCGCCAACGGTGCCTTGAAGCGGTGTGGACACACGGCGTCCACGGACAGCGTGCTGCCCGCTGCTTCGCGCATCGCCAGCGCGTCCGCCGGGGCCTTCAGGGACGCGCAGCCGCTCTCGTAGGGCTTGAAGCCCTGGGGCTGGTAGCCCGCGTCCTTGAGGAGCGACAGCAGCGCGCACGACACCTGCGTCTTGCCCACGCCGGTGTCCGTGCCGGTGACGAAGAATTGGAGTGCGTCAGGGGCCACGGGAGACTCCCACCCGGCGCAGGGCCTCCAGCGCCAGGTCGATATGGCCCGTCGTGTGGGCCGCGGAGAGACAGAAGCGCAACCGGCTGGTGCCCTCCGGCACGGTGGGCGGACGGATGGCCTTCACCAGCAGGCCCGCCTCGCGCAGCCGCTTCGCCGCGTCCAGCGCACGCGCGGGCTCGCCCAGGATGACCGGGAAGATGGCGCTCCGGGGTTCGGCGGGCAGGCCCAGCGCGCGCAGCCCGCCGGTGAAGCGGTGGATGTGGCCCCACAGCCGCTCGCGCGGGGCGGGGTCGTGCTCCACCAGGTCCACCGCGCACTCGGCCGCGGCGCACAGGGCGGCGGGCAGCGCGGTGGAATAGACGAACGGCCGCGCGCGGCTCACCAGCAGGTCCGCCACCGCGCGCGAGGTGGCGACATAGGCCCCCATCCCGCCCAGCGCCTTGCTCAGCGTGCCCATGCGCAGGTCCACCCGGCCCTCCACGCCCAGCGCCTCGCACAGCCCCGCGCCGCGAGCGCCCAGGACGCCGGTGGCGTGCGCCTCGTCCACCATCAGCGCGGCGCCGTGGGCCTCGCACGCGGCCACCAGCTCGCGCAGCGGGGCCACGTCCCCATCCATGGAGAAGACGCTGTCGGTGACGACCAGCTTGCGCCGCCCGGGCGTCTCCGCGAGCGCGCGGGTGAGCGCGGCCACGTCCGCGTGCGGATAGACGACGACGCGCGCGCGCGACAGCCGGCAGCCGTCCACCAGCGAGGCGTGGTTGAGGGCGTCGGAGAACACCGCGTCGCCCGGGCCCACCAGCGCGGGCAGGATGCCGGTGTTGGCCGCGTAGCCGGAGTTGAAGAGGCGCACGGCCTCCGCGCGCTCGAAGCGGGCTAGGCGCGCCTCCAGCCGCTGGTGCGGCACCATGTCCCCCACCACCAGGCGGCTGGCGCCGGTGCCCACGCCGTAGCGCTCCAGCGCGGACGCGGCCGCGGCGCGCACGGCGGGCGACGCCGCGAGGCCCAGGTAGTCATTGGAGGAGAAGTTGACCAGCCGCTCGTCCCCCACGCGCACCTCCGCGCCCTGGGGGGAGTCGAGCGGCTCCAGCGCGCGGCGAAGGCCCTTCGCGGACAGGGCCTCCAGGTCCTCGCGCGCCCAGCCGTCCGCGACCTGCGTGACGGACTTCACCGGTCCTGCCGGGGCTCCAGGGGGCGGATGCCCGCCTTCTCCAGCAGCGCCATGTCCTGGGTGTACTCGGGGTTGCCGGTGGTGAGCAGCTTCTCCCCGAAGAAGAGCGAGTTGGCGCCCGCCAGCATGCAGAGCAGCTGCGCCTCCTCGTTCATCTGCATGCGGCCCGCGGACAGGCGCACCATGGCCTGGGGCATGAGCAGGCGCGCGGTGGCGATGGTGCGCACCATGTCCACCGTCTCCACGCGGTGCTGATCCGCGAGCGGCGTCCCCTCCACGGGCACGAGCGCGTTGATGGGCACCGACTCCGGGTGCACCTCCTGGTTGGCCAGCGTGCGCAGCAGGTTGCAGCGGTCGTCCACGGACTCGCCCATGCCGATGATGCCGCCGCAGCACACGGAGATGCCCGCGTCGCGCACCCGGTTGAGCGTCTTCATCCGGTCGTCGTAGGTGCGGGTGGAGATGATGTCGCCGTAGTGCTCCGGGGACGTGTCCAGGTTGTGGTTGTACGCGGACAGGCCCGCCTCGCGCAGGCGCTTCGCCTGGCTGTCGGAGAGCATGCCCAGCGTGGCGCACGCCTCCATGCCCAGGGCCCGGACGCCCTTCACCATCTCCAGCACGCTGTCGAACTGCGGGCCGTCCTTCACCTCACGCCACGCGGCGCCCATGCAGAAGCGGGTGGCGCCGGCCTTCCGGGCCTGGGACGCGGCGGCCAGCACCTCTGGCACCGCCATCAGCTTCTCCGCCTTGACGCCCGTCTTGTAGCGCGCCGCCTGCGGGCAGTACGCGCAGTCCTCCGGACACCCGCCCGTCTTGATGGAGAGCAGCGAACAGAGCTGCACTTTGTTCTCCACGAAGACCTGCCGGTGCACCGTCTGCGCCTTGTGCACCAGATCCAAGAGCGGCAACTGGTACAGCGCCTTCACCTCCGCGAGCGACCAGTCGTGACGCACCATCACCCCTTCCGGGGTGGGGGCGGCGTGGTGGGCGTGGCCGTGGAAGGACTCGGCGGTGTCGGACATGCGGGCTCCTTGGGGAGACATCAGGAGGCCGACGGTGCGTGGCCCGGAGGCCATTGTCAACGCTCTAGCGACAGGGGGTTGACGAGTGCCCTTTCCCCCTCTGGGGGAGCCCGCCCCGAAGCCCGCATGAGAGGCCCGCAAAAACAGAAGGGACGTCCGTACATGACGGACGTCCCTGACTGTCTCCCGCCTCATCGGTCGAGGAGCCCTGCGAGCTAGACGTGGACGCGACGGCCGCGGCCGGCGAGCCCCACGAGGAACAGCACGGCGAGCGCGCCCAGGACGGAGAACAGCAGGCCCGTGGGGTGCAGGTCGAAGACCCGGCCGTCACTGGAGAACAGCGAACCGACGAAACCGCCCACGAACGAGCCAGCGATGCCCAGCAACGTGGTGGCGATGAGCCCCATCGACTGGTTGCCCGGCATGATGGCTCGAGCGATCAGACCCGCGACCAGACCAATCACCAGAAACGCGATAATCCCCATGGCACTCTCCCTGTGTGGGGGGCGCGCTGTTTCGCGTCGCCCGTGGTCCAGAAAGTGGGTTGCCCCCCCCTGTGGGGCAACCCGCTACCTGATCCACGACATCTCGCTTGCCTGCTCTCCTGCCGTGGCCCGTCTTCGGCCGGGGAAACGTCAGGGGTCTGGGGTAGACACCTCAACCCATGGCGAAGGCGAAGACGCACTACACCTGTCAGGCCTGCGGCTACCAGACGGCGAAGTGGCTCGGGAAGTGTCCGGACTGCGGGGCCTGGAGCTCGCTCCTGGAGGAGACCGAAGCGAAGGTCGACGACAAGCGCCCGGCCTGGGGCGCGTCGGGCGGGGCTTCACGGCCGGTGAAGCTGCAGGACGTGACGGGGGAGTCGGAGGTGCGCCGGCGCACGGGCATCGCGGAGTTCGACCGCGTCCTGGGCGGCGGCGTGGTGGGCGGTTCGCTGGTGCTGCTGGGCGGAGACCCGGGCATCGGCAAGTCCACGCTGCTGCTGGCGGCGCTGGACAAGCTGGCGCGGCACGGGCCGGTGCTCTACGTGTCGGGTGAAGAGAGCCTCCGGCAGACGAAGATGCGCGCGGAGCGCCTGCGGGTGGAGAGCGAGGCCATCCACCTGTTCGCGGAGACGGACGCGGACCGGGTGCTCCAGGCGGCGGAGGCGATGAAGCCGCAGGCGCTGGTGGTGGACTCCATCCAGACCATGTACCTGCCGGAGCTGGGCAACGCGCCGGGCAGCATCACCCAGGTGCGCGAGGTGGCGGGCCGGCTGATGGCGTTCGCCAAGCGCAGTGGGGTGCCCACGTTCCTGGTGGGGCACGTGACGAAGGAGGGCTCCATCGCGGGTCCCCGGGTGCTGGAGCACATGGTGGACACGGTCCTCTACTTCGAGGGCGAGCGGGGCCACCCGTTCCGGCTGCTGCGAGCGCACAAGAACCGCTTCGGCAGCACCAACGAGATTGGCGTCTTCGAGATGAAGGGCGCGGGGCTGATGGAGGTGGCGGATCCGTCCGCGCTGTTCCTCTCCGAAAGGCCGCAGGGCAAGTCCGGCAGCGTGGTGACGAGCACGCTCAACGGCACCCGTCCGCTGCTGGTGGAGGTGCAGGCGCTGGTGGCGCCCACGGGCTACGGCACCGCGCGGCGCACGGCGATTGGCGTGGACGGCAACCGCGTGGCGCTCTTGGCGGCGGTGTTGGAAAAGAAGGAGGAGATTCCGCTGGTGGGCTGCGACCTGTTCGTCAACGTGGCGGGCGGCATGCAGTTGAGCGAACCGGCGTGCGACCTGGCGGTGTGCGCGGCGCTGGTGAGCAGCCTGCAGAACCGGCCGTTGGACCCGAAGACGCTGGTGCTGGGGGAGGTGGGGCTCGCGGGCGAGGTGCGCGCGGTGGGCCAGGTGGAGCCGAGGCTCGCGGAGGCCGCGAAGATGGGCTTCCAGCGGGTGGTGCTGCCGGCCGGCAGCGCGCGGCGCGTGGAGAAGACGAAGCTCCAGGTGGTGGGCGTGGAGACCTTGAGCGAAGCGCTGTCCGCGATGTTCGACTGACGGTGGACCGTCAGGACGCGGGCCGGAGCGAGGACACGTCCGGCACGCGCGTGGGCTTCGTGAGCGTGGGCAGGTCGAAGAAGGCCTCGCGGCCCAGCGTGGCGATGAGCTGGGCCTCCGCGGCGTCGCCCTCCGGGGTCATGGCCTGGGTGGGGAGTTCGTAGGGCTGGACCAGGACGAAGCCGCCGTCGAGTGACTGGCGCTGGGACGCGGGGATGGCGTCCAGGCGCGGGCCGAAGAGGTCCACGAAGGGGGCGCCGAAGATGTTGCGCCAGTAGAGGCCGTCGAGCCCTTCGCTGTAGTCGCGCAGGTTGAAGTCCAGTCTGGAGCCGAAGCCGTCTTCATTGGGCACCCAGCGCCAATTCTTGCGCTCGAAGTCATCATCGAGTCCGGACTGGGCAAGGGGAGAGCCCAGCAGGTGCATGATTTCAACGACCTGACGCAGGTGGGCTTCGCGCCAGCGGGCCTTCCGGGCTTCCACGATGGACGTCATCCAGATGAAGCCCCCAGCGAAGGGGTGCTCTCCATGTCGTTCCGGGGTGATCTGGAGAAAGTCCCGATCCGTCTTGGCACCAACGGTGAAGTCCTTGAACTCATCGTAATAGGCCGCAACGGCATCCGGATTGAACGCGCCGGGCACCCATCGCTCCGTCATGTTGAACCCCCCGTAGCGCACGGGCTGGAACCAGGGGAACCCTGAGAAGAATCGATGCACCAGTTCGCGGATGGTGCTCGTCGCGGGCACCCCGGGAGGCAGGGAAAACCGTGTCTTCAAAGAGCGCAGTGACATGAGATGTCTTCAAGGGAAGGACTGGACGTTGGCACGGCCAGACTGCCTGAGGTTATTGATCCGCTCGCGCAGCGGGCGCGTGAGTCGTGTTGCCCCCTCAGGATGCTTCGCGGAACGGATCCAGAGTTCGACGGAGCCACCATACATTTGGACGTAGTCAAGCATGGCCTTCACGTTGCCTGTGAGCGCCATCTCCGCGCGGCCCTTCACCTCCACGAAATCGTAGGGACTGCCCCAGACCAGGTCCCCTTTGAGCCCCGTCACGGCATCCGGGACGAAGCCCTCGGCCTTGCTGCCGGGTGGCGGCATCAGGAGGCTTGAGTTCTTCGGGAGCTTCCGGCTCTGGAGCACGGACTGTTCGAACGCACTGCCCGCGCCCTTGTTCTTGATGACCGTCTGGTAGAGCCGCTCCCACTCCGGATCCACGGCGTACTTGAAGGTCCGGTACTTGTCCGGATGCCGGAACTGGTAGTCCACCCACGCCTGCGCCAGATGCTCCGCGCTGCCCGGCACCAGCCTCGCGCCCTCCGCCGTCGCCCGTGAGCCCACCAGGGCCACGCGCTTGCCCTGGGCCAGCACCCGGCCCGCTTCCGCGAGCGGCGCCTCCAGCCGCTTGGCGAGCGCTCGCAGCCGCTCCACGTCCTCCACGGACACGGACTCACCGCGCCCCGCCGCTCGCAGCACCTGGCGAAGCTGCTGGGCCTCCTGCGGCGACAGGTGCTGCACCACCCGCTGCAACACCTGCACCTCGCGCAGGCTTCGGCCCGTGAGCAGCGCGACGCGCTCCGCTCCCTGCGCTCCCTCCGACAGGAGCCGTCCCGACACCACCGGCAGCGCCACGCTCACCGCGCACAACAGCCGCTCACCATCCGACAGCGGATGGCCCAGGAGACTCTGCCCCAGCACCGCGCCGCCCACGTCCCCCACCTCACCGGTGACGGGCAGCAGGCCCAGGGCGATCTCCAGCACCAGTTCTTCCGGCGGAATGCCCGGGGGTTCGCGGGCCGGCTCCCACGTCGGGGGCGCGAAGCGGCCGGCCTCCACCGCCGACGCCAGCAGGCTTTCGCGCGCCAGCAGATAGAGCGCCACCTCACTGGGACTCTTGCGCGGGAAGTCCGGGTCCTCCGTGTGCGCGTAGGCCCAGTCCAGCACCGCATCCAGCAGCGCCAGCTGCGTCTCCTCGTAGAGCGCGCTTTCGGTGAGCAGCCCATCGCTCCCGAGCCGGCGGAAGTGCGCGTCCGCCAGGACCTGACGGCGCGCCTCCGCCCAACCGTGGAACTCCTCCAGCTTCGCCTCCGCCCGGGCCAAACGCTTGCCGTCCTCGAGCAGGGCCTGCGCGTGCTTGGCCTTCAGCCGCAGGTACACCTCCAGCGGCGCGTCCTTCGCGAGCTCCTCCTCCGTCCGCGCGGAAGCCCAGAGCAGCAGGTCGTTGAGCGCGGCATGGCCTGTCTGACGCTCCACCTCCATCACGGCGGGCTGCTTCAAGGCGGCTCGCTTCTCGCGGATGAACGCGAGATAGCGGCCCAACTCCTCTCCTCCCACGGTGCCGCCCGAACCCGCGTTCTTCCAGGCGGTGTCCCTCGCGAACGCAACCGGTGAAGCGCTGTGATAGCGCCCGTAGCCGTGCATCCCCACCGGCAGGGTCCGCGAGCCCGTCGTGCCGCAGGCCGTGAGCGCCAGGACCAGCATCAAACCCACGCTGAAGCTTCCCAGCCATCGCATGCCGCGCCCCCAATCACTCACATCTACCAGCCGGGACTGACGTGTTTTGTGAACGACTTCCTGACGCGCGTGACGCCCGCGGAGACGCAGACAACACGCGCCAGAAGCCGGTTCCGAAGCGTGCGCCCCACGTCCTCAAGCGCGTCTCATCAAGCCCCCACCCCGGCGGCCATCGCCATCACTCCTCCGGGGTATTCCCTTCGCGTCCCACCGCTCCGGAACGCGGAACGAGGACTGGCCAGGGACCGGGGCATGCCGTTTGATGCGGGGGTGCGAGGAACACCGCCCGGATGACGCATCGCCCCCATTCCTCCCGCTTGCGGGACGCGCTGGGCTCGCTGTCCGCGCGGCTGCTGCTGGCGTTCCTCGTGCCCACCCTGCTCTTCCTCCTGGTCGCGGGCGCTTCCGTGTACGCGCTCGCCCGCGCGAGCCTGGAGGACGAACTGGGCGCGAGCCTGTCCGCGCTCGCCGCCGCCACCGCCAGCCAGGTCAGCGGCGAACGCATGCTCACCATCGAGCCCGGTGACGACGTGTCCGGCACCCGCACGTGGCGCAACCTCGTGCGCCTGCTGGACGGCGTGCGCACCGCCAGCGGCGTTCGCCGCGTGTACGCCGTGGACGCGCGGGGCCGCGTGCGCGCGGACGTGGGCGGCAACCTTCCCGTGGGCACCGAGGTCCCGGACCTCGCTCGCGACCGGCTGGAGCTGACTCGCGTCCTCGCCGGCAAGCGCGCCGCCAGCCAGGTGCTCTTCACCGGCTCCGACGGGCTGCTCTACAAGACGGGCTACGCGCCCGTGGTCCAGGACGGGCAGGTGGTGGGCGCCATCGGCGTGGAGGGCAGCGCGGCCTTCTTCGGGCCCCTGCGGCGGCTGTGGCGCACCTTCGTCATGGCCAGCGCCGTGGCGCTCGTCGCGCTCGCCCTCATCGCCGTCATCACCGCCCAGGGGCTGGCCCGCCCGCTGCGGCGGTTGATGGACTCCGCGCTGAGAATCGGCCGGGGCGACCTGGCCACGCCCGTGCCTCCGGAGCCCACCCGAGAAATCGGCGTGCTCGCGCGCGAGCTGGAGGTCATGCGCGGCGCGCTGGAGAGCCGCGACCGGCAGCTCAAGCTCATGCTCGCGGGCGTGGCCCACGAGGTGCGCAATCCCCTGGGCGGCATCGCGCTCTTCTCCGGACTCCTGCAGGAGGACCTGCGCGCGGGCTCCCACGCGGACGCGAACAGCCACGTGGACCGCATCCAGCGCGAGGTCGCCTATCTCCAGCGCATCGTCGAGGACTTCCTCGCCTTCGCCCGCGAACAGCCGCTGGCGCGCGCCCCCATGGAAGCACCCGACCTCGTCTCCAACGCGTGCGAGCTGCTCTCAGCGGAGGCTGAAGGCAAGGGCGTGTCCCTGGACATGGCCGCCGCGCCCGCGCACCTGGAGGCGGATGGCAGCCTGCTGACCGCCGCGCTCGTGAACCTGGTGAAGAACGCCGTGCAGGCCGCGCCCGCCGGCAGCCGCGTGCGGGTCCGCGGCGAGCTGCGCGACGGCCGCTACGCCATCGACGTCCAGGACTCAGGCCCGGGCGTGCCCGAAGCGGAGCGCGAGCGCATCTTCGAGCCCTTCTTCACCACCCGCGAGCAGGGCACCGGCCTGGGCCTGCCGCTCGCACGAAAGATTGTCCGGGCCCACGGCGGCGAGCTGTCCCTGCGCTCCACACCGGGCGACACCGTCTTCACGCTGACGCTGCCCTGCCCTCCCAATACCGGGGATGCGCGAGCGCACTCCTGACACGCCCTACGCCGCCCCACCCGCGCGCAATGCCTCGCGCGCCTTGAGCAGCATGCGGCGCAGCGGCGCTTCATCCGCACGCGACAGGGCTTCGTCCCAATCCAGCCACTGGATGCCGAACGACTCCGCCGGATCATGCGCGAGCGCCTCGGGGTCCTCCGCCACCACCAGGTAGCGCACGTCCAGATGACAGTGCTCGGGCTCGTCCTTGCGCGCGGGGATGACGTGCACGTCCACGTCCAGCGGGCGCGGCGCCGTGGGGTGCAGGTGCACGCGGCAGCCGGTCTCCTCACGCGCCTCGCGCAGCGCGGTGGCCTCCATGTCGCCTCCGTCTCCGCCTTCCGCGTGGCCGCCCGGCTGCAACCAGCGCTTCAGCTTCGCGTGGTGCAGCATCGCCACCCGCCCCTTCACCGCGTCCACCACCACCGCGCTGCCAGTGAAGTGCGCCTCCTCCTGCGAGCGGGAGAAGGGCTCCTTCAGCGACGTCGCGAAGTGACGCATGCGCGACAGGTCCTCGCGCTCCTTGTCGTCCGTCGGGACGTGGCGCGCGAGCAGGTCAGCGAGGGATGTGGAAACAGAGGCCATGCGCCGGGATAGACACCCGCCGCGCCCGGGACGCCAGCCCTTTCACGGGTGGCCCGGGGTGCGCCCCGGCCGGTCCGGTGTAGGGTGGCCTGGCGTGTGCATTCCGCCGGAGCCCTCCGGCGACACCCCACCTTCCTTCCCGAGCAGGCGCATGGCCCGCATCCTCGTCATCGACGACCACGACACCCTCCGCGAGGGCATGACCGTCACCCTCACCCGCTCTGGCCACACCGTGTCCGCGGTGAAGAGCGGGGCGGACGGGCTCGCGGCCTACAAGAAGGGCCCCTTCGACCTGGTCGTCACGGATTTGAAGATGGACGGCATGGACGGCATCGCCGTGACGCGCGCCCTCAAGCAGGCGGACCCGGGCGCGGTTGTCATGGTGGTGACGGCGTTCGGCACCATCGAGACCGCCGTGCAGGCCATGCAGGAGGGCGCCTACGACTTCATCACCAAGCCCTTCCCGCCAGAGGTGCTGCGCGCCAAGGTGGACAAGGGCCTGGAGCTGTCCGCCACGCGCCGCCAGGTGGAGCGCCTCACCGCCCGCACGGACGCGCATGACGCCGACGCCGCCCTCACCCACCGGGACATCGTGGGCGACAGCGAGCCCATGCAGAAGCTGCTCACCCAGGTGCGCAAGGTGGCGGCGAGCGACGCCACCGTGCTCGTGCGCGGCGAGAGCGGCACCGGCAAGGAGCTGGTCGCCCGGATGATCCACCAGCGCTCCCCGCGCAAGGACGGCCCCTTCGTCGTCGTGCACTGCGCGGCCCTGGCGGAGACGCTGCTGGAGAGCGAGCTGTTCGGCCACGAGCGCGGCGCCTTCACCGGCGCCGTGAAGCGCAAGCTGGGCCGCTTCGAGCTGGCCGACGGCGGCACCCTCTTCCTGGACGAGATTGGTGAGATTCCCGCCTCCGTGCAGACGAAGCTCTTGCGCGTGCTGCAAGAGAAGGAGCTGCAGCGCGTGGGCGGCGAGGAGACGCTCAAGGTGGACGTGCGCGTGGTGAGCGCCACGCACCGCGACCTCCAGGCGGAGGTGAAGGCGGGCCGCTTCCGCGAGGACCTCTACTACCGCCTGCACATCGTCCCGCTCACCCTGCCGCCCCTGCGCGAGCGCCCCGAGGACCTGGCCGCGCTCGCGCGCCACTTCGTCGCCAAGCACGCGCCCCGGGTCAACCGCCGCGTCACCGGCATCGACGACGCGACGCTGCACGCGCTCACCCGCCATGCGTGGCCCGGCAACGTGCGCGAGCTGGAGAACGTGATGGAGCAGGCGCTCGTCTTCGCCGAGGGCGAGACGCTCACCCCGCAGGACCTGCCCTCGCACCTGGCGGGCCAGACGCCGCGCATGGACGCGGGGCTGCCGGTGCCCCAGGGCGACCGCCCGCTGCCGGACATCCTGGAGGACCTGGAGCGCCAGCTCATCGCCCGCGCCTACGAGAAGGCCGGCGGCGTGAAGACGGAGACCGCCCGGCTGCTGGGCATCAAGACCTCCGCGCTGTACTACAAGCTGGAGAAGTACGGCTTCCTGCCGCGCGGCGAGCGCCCCGAGGAAGCCTAGGCACCGGCGAGGTGCCCGAAGCCCGGGGCCTCGGAAATCCGTCACCCCCACCCCGGCCCCATGACTTTCCACCGTCCGGCC
>NZ_RAWE01000283.1 GCF_003611695.1 Corallococcus carmarthensis
CACGCCACGCTCCGCCCCGCCCCCGCCGTACGTCCCCGAGCGCGAGGAGACGAACGCGCCGGCGGACCTCATTGACTGGGGCTTCCTGTTCGACGGGCTGGGCTTCGTGCGCCGGGCGATCTTCCGGCACTGGTTCCTGGGGTTGTGCATCGTCGCGGTGATGAGCGGCCTGGGGTCGGTGGCGGCGAAGCTGATGCCGCGCAAGTACCACGTCGAGACGCGGATGCTGACGTACCGCAACCTCATCATCTCCTCGCTGGTGAACCCGGGCCGTTCCATCCCGGTGGAGGCGGATCAACCCACGCGCGCCGCGTGGGAGATGGTGCTCAGCCGGGGCAACCTCAAGTCCGTCGTGAAGAACGCGAAGCTCATCGAGTACTGGGACCACATGCGCTCGCCCATCAGCCGCATGAAGGAGCAGTACCTGAAGAAGGCTCCGCCTCCCATGTCCGACGAGGAGAAGGAGGAGGCGCTCATCGCGATGCTGGAGACCAGCCTCAACGTGATGGCGGAGGGCGGCAGCGGCACGGTCACCATCGGGGTGGACTGGGGCGACCCGCAGATGGCCTTCAACATCGTGGAGGCCGCGGCGCAGAACTTCCTGGACATGCGCCACGACTCGGAGATGGGCGCAATCTCCGAGTCCGTGAACATCCTCCAGGGCCAGGTGGCCAACGAGGCCGCGAACATCAAGCAGGCCATCGCCGACCTGGAGCGCGCGGTGAGGGCCGCGGATGCGCGCCGCAAGAAGAAGGAAGCGGACCCCAAGCAGGCCAGCGCGCGGCAGGCGCTGTTGCAGACGGACCACGCGCTCGCGCAGCTGAAGTTCCTGGTGCAGGCCAAGCGCCGCGCCATCCGCGACGTGGAGGAGTTCCGCGGCCGCCGCCTCACGGAGCTGCGCGCGCAGCTGGCGGAACAGCGCGTCGTCTTCTCCCCGCAGCACCCGGTGATTGTGGACCTGGAGCAGCGCGTGGCGACGATGCAGGCGGACTCGCCGCAGCTCACCTCGCTGCGCTCCGAGGAGCAGTCGCTCATCCAGGAGTACCTGCGCATGGGCGGCACGGACGTGGACTCCGCGACGGAGGGCACCAGCCTGGCGGCGGGCTTCGGCGCTCCGATGGCGGGCGCGATGCTGGGCACGCCGGATGATCCGGAGGTGGCGGTGGCCACGGACCGGATGCGCATGGTGGTGATGCGGCACCAGGAGAAGCTGCGCCGGTTGGACCAGGCGCAGACGGAGCTGGAGATTTCGAAGGTGTCCATGAAGCACCGCTACAGCGTGCTGTTGCCGGCGCTCTTCCCGGAGAAGCCGTCCAAGCCGAACCCGAAGCTCATCGCCATCGCGGGCGTGGTGGGCGGGGTGGTGCTGGCGGTGTTCGCGGCGGTGGCGTTGGACATCCTGCGCCGCCGGGTGCTGGAGAAGTGGCAAGTGGAGCGGCTGCTCAAGTTGCCGGTGCTGGCGGAGCTGGAACGGCGCTGAAGGTTCGTGCGCTTGGCCGTCCTTGAAGATGGCGCGAGCGCGGGGGTGACACTGTCGTGACGGTCTGGACCTGGGTGGACGTGGCGCTGTGCGTGGGACTCCTGCCGGTGGCGGTGGGCTGCGGCTACCTGCTGCTCCTGACGCTGTTGTCGGGGCGCAAGGCGGCGCCGGTGCCGCCGTCGCCCGCGACGCGGAAGTTCGACGTCATCATTCCCTCGCACAACGAGGAGCTGGGCATTGCCCGGACGGTGGCGAACCTGTCCGCGGTGGACTACCCGGCGCACCTGCGGCGCATCATCGTCGTGGCGGACAACTGTTCCGACGCGACGGCCCAGAAGGCGCGCGAAGCGGGCGCCACGGTGCTGGAGCGCCAGGACGCGGAGAAGCGCGGCAAGGGCTACGCGCTGGCGCACGCCTTCGCGCACAGCCAGCGCGACGGCTTCGCGGACGCGGTGGTGGTGGTGGACGCGGACACGGTGGTGTCCTCGAACCTGCTGCACGCGTTCTCCCGCCGGCTGGAGGACGGGGCGCACGGCGTGCAGGCGCACTACGGCGTGATGAACCCCACGGCGTCGTGGCGCACGCGGCTGATGACCATCGCGCTGGGGATGTTCCACCGCGTGCGCTCCATGGGGCGCGAGCGGATGGGCGTGTCCTGCGGCCTGCGCGGCAACGGCATGTGCTTCACGCACGCGGTGCTGAAGCAGGTGCCGCACGACGCGTTCAGCGTGGTGGAGGACCTGGAGTACGGCATCCGCCTGGCGCGCGCGGGGCACCGCGTGCACTACGCCTGGGAGGCGGAGGTGCTGGGTGAGATGGTGACGGCGGAGAAGCAGAGCCGTTCGCAGCGGCAGCGCTGGGAGGGTGGCCGCGCGCAGATGCGCAAGCTGCACGGCTGGCCGCTCTTGAGCGACGCGCTGAAGCAGAAGAGCGGGCTCCTGTTCGACCTGTCCATGGACGTGCTGGTGCCGCCGCTGAGCCAGCTGGTGATGGCGACGGTGGCGGGCTCGGTGCTGGCGGCCGCGGTGGCGTGGCTGTCCGGCGGCACGGCGGTGGCGGCGTCCGCGGTGGCGTCATTCGGGCTCATGTCGCTGGCGCTGTACGTGCTGCGCGGCTGGTGGGTGTCCGGCGTGGGTGCGCGGGGCCTGCTGGACCTGGCGTGGGCGCCCATCTACGTGGTGTGGAAGGTGTGGCTGATGGTGCGCGGCCCCGGCGCGGAGAAGCGTGGCGAGTGGGTGCGCACCACGCGTGAGGCGGAGCGGCGGTAGCGCTCAGGCGCGGGGCTTCCGCTTCGCCGGAGGCTTCGGAGCGCCGAGCGACGCCTGGATGGGACACACGGTGTCCGGGGGGCAGAAGCCCTCGGCCATCAGGGTGGTGATGGCGCGGCGCATGCGGCGCAGATCGCCGATGCGCGCGTCGATGGCCTGGACCTTCGCTTCCGCGAAGCGGGCCACGTCGCGGGTGGGGGTGCCGCGCCGGTCGTTGAGGGCGAGGACGGCGGACACCTCCTTCAGCGTGAAGCCCAGCTCCTGCGAGCGGCGGATGAAGCGCACGCGGATGGCGGCCTCCGGGCCGTAGAGGCGCTGGCCGCTCTCGCTGCGGTCCATGGGCAGCAGCAGCTTGCGGCGCTCATAGAAGCGCAACGTGGACAGCTTCACGCCGGATTCACGCGCGAGCGCGCCGATGCGCAGTGGGGTCACTTCAACGGGCCGTCGCGGGGATGCCATCTCGCTGCCTCCTGCTCCCGAGGATGGCACCGCCCTGCGCGAACATCCACGCCAGCTCCAGCACGAGGAACCCCACGAGCACCCGCGTCGCCCCCTGCGTGAGCGCCCACACCATCCACGTGGAGAACAGCGCCCGGCCCGCGGTGTCGATGGCGCCGTTGAACGCGGTGGGGTGGAAGAGCCGCACGACGGACCACAGCGTCACGATGGTGCCGAAGAGGGCCACGAAGAACAGGTGCGCGGACGTGAACGCGGGGAGCGGCTCACCGCCCAGGCTCAGCGCGTGATGCACGGAGCGGAGGTTCGCGAGCACCGCCTCCGCGGTCCACGGCGTGGCGAAGGGGACGGTGACGACGAAGTCGTACAGCGCACTGGCGAAGACGACGCGGCGGAGCAGGGACGAATCAGGGTTCATGCGAAGGACCCTAACCCCTGCACCTTGGTGCAGAGGCAAGGGGCCCCGTTCAGGCACCCGCCACGGGAGCCGCGTCCCGCCGCCGAGCGCCGAGCAGGAGCGCGCCCTGCACGAACATGCCCGCGAGCTCCATCACCATGAACGTACCCAGCACCTGCGATGCCCCCTGCGTGATCGCCAGCACCATCCACGAGGCGACGAGCCCGCGCCCCACCGTGTCGATGGCGCCATGCAGCGCCGTGGGCTGGAGGATGCGAACCAGCGCCCAGATGACGGCCAGCACGCCGAAGAGGGCGACGAAGAACAGGTGCGTGGGTGTGAAGGCAGGCATGGCCTCGCCGCGCAGCGACAGGCCCTCGTGCGCCCAGCGCATGGCGCCCAGCATCGCCGCCGCCGTCCACGGTGTGGCGAACGGAAGCGTGACGAGCAGGTCGTACACCGCGAAGCCACGGACGGCGCGCTGGAGTGGGGAGGGGCTCATGCCTGGAAGACTAGCCCTCGCTGCTGACGGGGAGCTCCCTGAAGAGGACGTCCAGGGGCCCGAGGCTGCGCGCCACCTCCACGAAGCGCGCTGTCGCGACAATCAACGTCACGGCATCCGTCAGCCGGAACACGTCCAGGTCCGTGGGTAACGACGGGCCTTCCAGCCTGAACTCCTCCGGCATGGCCGCCTCCACCCGTCCGCAGGTCCCACACGGCGGCGGCCCATGAGGATGGAGGCGCCCACGCACGGCCAGCTCAAGCTCATGGAGCGCAGGAACCGATGCACTGGAAGCAGCCAGCTCCGCCCGCACCGGTACAAGGCCTCGAAGCCCGGCGGTCCTCATCGCGTCCAGGGCGTCCTCCCGCACCAGGAGCTTCCAGGGATCCCTCAGCACGAGTGGGCCGAATGATCCCTCGGCGGTCCCCACCAGAGGACCGAAGGTCGTTCCGGGCTCCACCTGGGCTCCAGGCGGTAACCACGGCTTCACCTGCTCCAGAAGTCGTGCGTAACGCGCGAAGGGCTCGAGGCGCGGTGTCTCGAATTCCTCTCGCAGCGGGTGCCGGGACAGGTCCACGGAGGGATACGCCAGGGCGATGCCGCTCCAGGTCTCACCACAGGTGGGGCACTCCACGCCGGGCAACATCCAACGGGCATCTGCCTGATAGCTCCCCGTCCAGACGCGACGCATGTCGTAGTGGGGCGTGCACAGTTCGAAGTAGCGCATCAGTCATCCCTGGGAAACGGTCCCAGCTCGATGCTCTGCCAGTAGGTCGTCGTCAGCCCGAACAGACCAAACTGCTGGATCATCTTCGAGGCCTGTTCAAAGTGCTGCGGCTTGGTGGCCCGGCCGTAGGTCCTCGAGAAGAACATGCGCCACTCGCCATTCCAGGGGCCACCATCAGGGCCTCGATGGATCCGCGCGTGCAGGTCCTTGTCGATGACCATGACGTAGTCATGCACGTTGATTCCCTTGGAGAGGAAGTACGCCGTGTACTGCTGCGGGAAGAGGTGGTGCTTTTCCTTGGGACGACGGGCCCACTCCGCCATGGCCTGCTGACGGCGCACTTCGCTCGGGAGGCGTTCGCGGGGATACCAGCGGAACACCATGACCGGCAGCCGGTCTCCCGGCAGCCCCTGGGCGCTGCCCCAATTGCGCTGAGCCGTACCTCCTGGCGCCACGAACACGGGGGCGCTTCCGCGCGTGCGGACAATCGCCGGGGACTCGAGGTCCTCGCAGAAGAAGAGCGCGCACTCCGTCTCGGTGCAGAGTGTGGCGACACAGCGGTCCCCAGCGTCCGGCTCGCAGCCGTGTCCGACCTCCGCCCGTGCCCAGACCTGGAGAGGCTCGCCCAGGGGCGGCGTCCCGGAAGACGCGCACCCCAACACTCCCGCGAGGATCCCCAGCGCCCACCTTCGCATGGCGACCGTTCGCGCCCCGGACCGTCAGTCCGCCAGCGGCATGCCGAAGTCCGGCTGGCCGCGCTCGCCGGACACCCAGCGATACACTTCCAGCACCTGCTCCGCCTTCGCCTTCCAGGTGAAGTGCTTGAGGATGCGCGTCCTCGCGCGCTCGCCCATGGGGCCAATCACGGACGGATCCGCGACCAGCTTCTCCAGCACCCCGCGCACCCGCTCGATGATCTCCTGCGGCGTGCCCATGGGAATCGCGAAGCCCGTGGACGGACTCACGATCTCACCCGGACCGCCGTAGTCCATCACGATGGGCACCAGCCCCAGCGCCATCGCCTCCGCCACCACCGCGCCGCCGAACTCGCGCACGCTGGGGAAGCCGAAGATGTGGTTCTTCGACAGGCGGCCCTGCAGCTCCTGGTGCTTCACCCAGCCGGCGAACGTCACCCCGTTCTCCAGCCCGCCCTTCGCCACCTGCGCGCGCAGGTTCTGCATCTCCGCGCCGTCGCCGATGAGCTCCACCTGCACCTTGCCCTCGCGCACCAGCGGCGCCGCCGCGTCGATGAGCATCGCCATGCCCTTGTACGGCACGAAGCGCCCCACGAACGCCACCCGCAGCGGCTCGCCGGGCTTCGGCGGCTCCGCCTTCGACGCGCCGAAGCGGCGCACGTCGATGGCGTTCTCCGGGATGTAGACCACCTTGTCCTGGTACTCCTGGGACAGCTGCGCGCGCGTCGCTCGCGAACCCATCATCAGCGCCGCCGCGTTCTTCCGCGTCGACTGGTAGAAGGGCATCAGCTTGTAGACGTCCCGGATGTAGCTCAGCCACTCGCGCTCACGCAGCCGCGCGTCCCCGAAGCCCTTGGGCCACGGCAGGCCACCGTTCATGGGCCCCATGATGAAGGGCACCCCGGCGTCCGCGCACCGCGCCGCCAGCGTGCTGGGCGTCGTGGGGCTGATGGGCGTGTAGCGGTGCACCACGTCGAATTCCTTCGCGCGGATGCGGTCCCCGAAGCGCCGCCAGAGCAGCTCCTCGAAGTAGTAGTACGGCAGCACGCTCAGCGCCGTGGCCGTCGTCCAGCCGACACCCGCCTTGCCGCGCAGCACCTCGCCCACCTTCTCCAGCGGGCGCTCCACCGGCGTGGAGTCCAGCGCCGTGAAGTCCTTCCCCTCCACCAGGCCCTGCTTGAGGATGTTCTCGCGGTTGCGGACCTGGGTGACCAGGTGCACGTCCGCCACCTCGGCGAGCGCCCTGGCCAGGGACCAGCCTTCCAGGGGGACGCTCACCCAGTCTGGGTTGCACAGCTCAGCAATCAGGAGGACGCGGGGTCGGGAGCCAGCCATACGCCTTCCGCATCTATCCCAACCGGGGCCCGGGATATAGCCTCCCCCTCGCTCGAATGGCCTCCGAACCCACCCGCGCCGCCTGGCTCCAGTACATCGTCATGGTCGTGGGCCTGGGCGCCGTCACCCTGGGCGCGGCCGCCGTGGGTAACGGGGACCCCATCGTCACGATGGCGCCCGTGCTGGCCCTCACCGTGGTGTGGGTCATCCTGAAGATGCCGCTGCGCTACTTCGCGCTGACGGTGCTCTACCTGGTGCTGGCGGCGGACTACACGCCCGAGCGCCCCCAGTCGATGTTCTGGCCCTCGCCGATGTTCCCCTTCGGCAAGCTGCTCTTCACCCAGATGCACGAGCTGGTGGGCATTGGCGCGCTGCGCTTCCCGCTGGTGGACGGGCTCATCGTCTTCGCCATTGGCCTGGGCATCTACCGGCGGGCCACGAAGTCGACCATCGACCCGCCCGTGGTGCCCATCCCCCGGCCGCTGGTGGTGACGCTGACGATGTCCTTCTTCGCCATCATGTGGATGGAGGTGTGGGGCATCGCGCGGGGCGGGGACATCAAGAACTCGCTGTGGCAGTGGCACCAGGCCGCCGTGCTCCCGCTGGTGGCGATGATGTACCACTACAGCCTGCGCGGGCCGGAGGACTGGCCCGCGGTGGCGAAGACCATCACCGCGGCGGCGCTCACCAAGTCCGCGGTGAGCACCTACTTCGCGCTCGTCATCATCCCGGCGCAGGGGCTGGAGGTGGAGTACACCACCTGCCACTCCGACTCGATGACGTTCATCTTCGCCATCACGGTGTGCATCGCGCGCTGGCTGGAGCGGCCCAAGTCCGGCCACGCCATCCGCGGCATCCTCATCATCATCCTGGTGTTCATCGGGATGTTCTTCAACGACCGCCGGCTCGCGTACGTGAGCCTCGTGGGCGGCCTGGCGGCGGCGTACCTGTTCAACCCGTGGACGCCGCTGAAGAAGTTCGTCACGCGCGCGCTCATCGCGTGCTCGCCGCTCCTGGTCGTGTACATGCTGGTGGGGTGGGGCTCCAGCAGCGGCATCTTCAAGCCGGTGGCGACCTTCCGCTCCATCATCGAGGGCCAGCACGCGGAAGGGGAGCTGGACTACCGCGACATCGAGAACCTCAACCTCATCGCGACGTGGGCCACCAACCCGGTGTTCGGCACGGGCTACGGGCACGAGTTCCTGGAGCCCTACCCGCTGCCCAACATCGCGTTCGTGTTCCCCACGTACCGGTTCCACCCGCACGACTCGCTGTTGGGCCTGTTGGCCTTCGGAGGGTGGTTCGGCTACACGATGGTGTGGATGTACCTGGTGGTGACGGTGTACCTGGCGGCGCGCTCGTACCACCGGGCGCACGCGGCGGAGCACCGGACCGCGTGCCTGGTCATCGTGGGCGTCATCGCGTCGTACCTGAACCAGGTGTTCGGAGACATGGGCATCATCTCGTACATCTGCACGTTCGAGGTGGCCGTGGCGTCGGTGCTCGCGGGCAAGCTGGCCATGGTCACCGGCGCGTGGCCGTGGCCCCAGCGGGAGCAGGTGCTGGGCCTCACGCGCGCGGAGCCGGAAGAGGCGCCGCCCACGGGCGCGACGGCGGCCTAACGCTGGATGGAGAGGATGCGCCACTGGCGCGTGTCGATGGCGTACGTGGCGCTCGCGTCCGTCACGGGCCCTTCGGAGTTGCACACGTCCTGCCGGGGCACGAAGCGCACGAACATCACGCCTTCGGGCCCGGGCGCCGTCCACACGTCGAAGGAGTCCCGCCGGTAGAGGCACAGCTCGTCCGCGGTCGCGCCCTTGTGCGGCTTGAGGTCCAGGGGACGGAAGTCGTCCATCGCCAGCTGCGTCGCGACCGCGACGAGGGCGGGCGTCTGCGTGCGCCCCTCCGCCGGCAGGTCCAACGGAAACTGGAAGCGGGCCATCTCCTCGTCGGAGGCGCGTGGCGGGCGGATGGGCCGCCCGAAGAGCACGCAGCCGGAGAGGGGCAACGCCAGCAGCACCGCGAGCCCGCGCTTCACCACCACCCGCCCCAATGCCGAACCCTCGCGCCCCATCTAGTCCTCCACGGGCGTGATGAAGCCCGTGTCCTTGTCCGCTTCATGGATGTATCCGATGAGCTTCCACGTCTTGTCCCGCCGCAGATAGACCTCGCCCGGACGGTTCTCGCCCTTGTAGGGGACCAGCTTCGTCACGGTGCATCCTGCATCGAATTGGATGCGCAGGGTCCAACGTTGTGACTGACCCCAGCGGTCCTCTTGTGACATGCCGGACGGGAACCAGGGGTGGCTGTGGAAGTCCGCCAGGGTGGACGGCAGGCCCCGGTCGTCCCGCACGGAGCTGGGCACGCTGCAGCTCTTGCGGCGCAGGTCCGAGCCCACCAGCGTCGTGCGCCCCAGCGGCGACGGCCAGCTCGCGTAGTACTCCCCGCCGCCCAGCGAGTAGATGAGCCCGCAGTACTCCTGGCCGTAGTCCCGCTCGCGCGCCCGGTCCAACGCCATCACCGCCGGGCAGAGCTGGTCGATGACCTCGTCCACGTCCGCGGACGGGTGCACCGCGGGCCACGGGCCCTTCACCCAGACCCTGGCGCCCCGCTGGCCGAAGAGGGTCTCACTGCCGCTCTGGAAGTAGGACGTGCCGGCGCAGCCCAAGAGCAGCGCCACTCCCACCGTCCATGCATGCCGTCCGCGCATCCCGTTTCGCCGCTCCCGTGAGGGGAACCGGGAAAGCGCATATCACGGCCTAAACAACAAAACCAGGATTCAAGGCAAAGCTCACCCGGTGCGGACGCGGAGCTCCTCGGCGGCCTCGGCGGCGGCGGCGGTCAGGTGCTCCAGCTCCAGGTCGATGTGCTTCGCCTGCGGGATGGCGCGGCGGATCTCCGCTTCGATGGCGTCGATCTCCTCGCTCATCGTGCGGATGAGGTGCCGGGCCGCGTCGGTCAGCGCGCGCTCGCGCTCCGCGCCTTTCGGGGGCAGCCCCTGCGAGGGCAGGGCCTCCTCCAGCCGGGCCGCCACGAAGGCCTCGCTGAAGCGCAGCTCCGCCTTGAACTGGTAGACCTCCGGGGTGAGCCGCCGCGTCTTCACGTCGTGCAGGTCCGCCAGGCTGGGGCGCGCGCGCAGCAGGTCCTCGAAGCGCTGCTCCACGTCCGCCGGCACGGACCGGCCCAGCAGCAGCTCCCGGTTCTCCACCATGAGGTAGAGGGCGATGAGCCCCAGCAGCACGCCCACCGTGAGCGACGCCGCCGCGTCCCACAGCGGGTTGCCCGTCACGTGCGCCAGCCCGATGCCCGCCGTCGCCAGCACCAAGCCCAGCACCGCCGCGCCGTCCTCCAGCAGGATGGCCACCGACGCGGGGTCGGCCTTCTGGCGCACGAAGCGGAAGAAGGGCTCGCCCGCCGCCTGCTTCAGGAGCCCTGCGACCGCGAACGTCAGCACCCCGCCCTCGATGAGGAACGACGCCCCTAGCACCGCGAACGTCACGGGCCCCGTCTCCGCCACGTGCGGGTGCAGGAGCGACTGGATGCCGTGGTAGAGCGTCACGCCGCAGCCCACGAAGAAGATGCCGGACGCGGACAGGATGCCGAAGATGAAGCGCTCGCCGCCGTAGCCGTACGGGTGCGAGTCGTCCTCCACGCGCGCCGCCCGCTTCAGCCCCAGGAACAGCAACACCTGGTTGCCCGTGTCCGCCGCCGAGTGGATCGCCTCCGACAGCATCGCCCCCGACCCCGACAGGGAGAAGGCGATGAACTTGATGAGCGTGACCAGCACGTTGCCGGACAGCGCGGCGATGACGGCCTTCAGCGACGAAGCGGGAGCGGACATGGAGGCCTTCTCCCTACCATGGCGACACAGCGCGGCGGGCCCGGCGCCTCCCCGTCCGTCCGCACCGCGTCCGGCCCTTGACCCCTCGCGTCATCCCCTCTGGACAGACCTCCTCCAGAATGATTGTTTGCTCTCAAATCATCTTGGAGATGGGGAGAGCGCCGTGCGCCGTTTCGTGCCGCCGTGGGTGTGGGGAGTGCTGCTGCTGGGGCCCGTGGGGGCCTTCGCGCTGGACGCGGGGCTGCCGCCGGCCGCCGGGGTCGTCCCCGAGCGCGGGACTCCGCTGCTGGACCTGTTGCCGCCGGTGTTCTTCACGCGCCCGCTGTGGGTGCTGGAGACGTGGCAGTGGCTGGGGCTCGCGGT
>NZ_RAWE01000284.1 GCF_003611695.1 Corallococcus carmarthensis
CCCATGAGCACCATGAAGCCCCCTGACGAAACCCAAGGGCCCGCCGAGGACACGCGGTCCGACACGTCCCCTGCCCTCACGCGCCGCGGTCTGCTCGCACGCACCGGCGCCACGCTGGCGACGGGCGCCCTGCTGATGCACGGCCGCGCCGCCCAGGCGCAATCGGCCGTGCCCGGGGCGAAGGCCCCCAGGGCGGGCCGCGACTCCGGGTCCGTCGTCGTGCCCAACGGCGCGAAGCTGCCGTGGAAGAACGTGGGCGGCGTGAAGGTGTTCCACCTGGTGGCCGAGGAGGTGGAGCACGAATTCGCGCCCGGACTCAAAGCCACGTGCTGGGGCTACAACGGCCACGTGCACGGCCCCACCATCGAGGTGGTGGAGGGCGACCGCGTCCGCTTCTACGTCACGAACAAGCTGCCCGCGGCCACCACGGTGCACTGGCACGGCGTGCTGGTCCCCAGCGGCATGGACGGCGTGGGCGGGTTGAACCAGAAGGCCATCGCGCCGGGGGAGACGTACCGCTACGAGTTCACGGTGCGCCAGTCGGGCACGTGCATGTATCACTCGCACCACGACGAGATGACGCAGATGGCGCTGGGCATGGTGGGCCTGTTCATCATCCACCCGCGCAAGCCGGTGGGGCCGCGCGTGGACCGGGACTTCGCCATCATGCTGCACGAGTGGCGCATCGACCCGGGCACGCGGCGTCCGGACCCCAACGAGATGACGGACTTCAACGTGCTGACGATGAACGCGAAGGCGTTCCCCGGCACGGAGCCGCTCGTCGTGCAGAAGGGCGAGCGGGTGCGGATCCGCTTCGGCAACCTGAGCGCGATGGACCACCACCCCATCCACCTGCACGGTTTCCAGTTCCGCATCACCGAAACGGACGGAGGCCGCATCCCGGAGAGCGCGCAGTTGCCAGAGACGACGGTGCTGGTGCCCACGGGCAGCACGCGCACCATCGAGTTCGTGGCGGACGAGCCCGGTGACTGGGCGATGCACTGTCACATGACCCATCACGTGATGAACCAGATGGGCCACGACCTGCCGAACATGGTCGGCGTGAAGCCCGCGGGCCTGGACGCGAAGGTGCGGCCCCTGCTGCCCGGCTACATGACCATGGGGCAGACCGGCATGGGGGACATGGCGGGCATGCATCACATGCCCATGCCCGCGAACTCCATCCCCATGGTGGGCGGCAAGGGCCCCTACGACGACATCACCATGGGAGGCATGTTCACCCTCCTCAAGGTGCGCGACCGGCTGGACGGGGAAGGAGCCCCGGGCTGGTACACCCCGCCGCCGGGGACGCAGGCAAGGCTGGCCCAGGTGGACGAACTGCGTCGGGACGGCATCGACGTCTGAGCAGCCAGGCCGTGGGCTCCACCGCCTGCATGCCTTGGAAGTACGCCGCTCCGTGCGGGTCAGCCATTGCGTGAGAGGCCCGCGACGACCACCTTTTTAATAACTGCTCAGCATCACCTGCCGGCGCTGGTGACAGGGGGAGGGCCATGGCGAGCATCGCGGAGATCATCCGGAGCCATCACGCGGAGATCGTGCGGTGTTGGATGGAAGAGGCGACCCGGGCCGCGTCGGCCCGAGGCCTGGACAAGCCCGAGTTCAGGAACGTCATGCCCATCTATCTCGCATCCCTCGCGGAATCCCGGGCATCGGGCGGCGACGGGGACGACAAGCAGCGGCAGCACGTCGAAAGTCATGTGTCCGCACGGCTTCGACAGGGGTTCCTGGTCGCGGAGGTGGTCGAGGAGTTCGCCATCCTGGGACGGTGCATCACCCAGATGTGGAGCACCACGCCTCCCGACCTCCAGCCCGACGGACATGACGTCGAGCGGCTCTACGGCGAGCTGCACGTCGCCATGGAGACCGTGACGGACCTCTTCGGCAAGCACCTGCTGGAGGAAGAACAGACGGAGAAGCGCTACCTGCGGCTCCTCCAGCAGGTGGCCAGTGAAGCGCTCAGACTGGACGGACCGAGCAGCCGGGACCAGCTCAAGGAGCTGCTCGAGGTCATCCTGGAGGCCATGGGCGCCCAGAGCGTTGCCTTGTTGCTGTACGAGCTGGAGGGCGAGCGCCTGGTCACCGCGGCCTCCGCGGGAGCCGCCAACGAGCAACTGGAGCACTACGCGACCTCCCTGGACCCGAAGTCCTTTCCCGGGAGCATCGTGGCCGCGGGCGAGGAGCCCTACTCCCTCTGGGATGCCATGACCACGCCGCTCGAGGTGAGCGACTCGCTCCGCCAGGGAGGGATCCACTCGCTGCTCGGAATCCGGCTTCCCGCCCACCGGGCCCTGATGGGCGTGCTCTACGTCGGGCTGACCGACACCCGTGACTTCACCGGCCGGGAGAAGCAGCGGATCCAGACCCTGGGACAACACCTGAGCGTCCACCTGGAGAACGCCCGGCTGTACACGAAGCTCCAGGAGAAGGTCGAAGCGCTCCAGGCCGAGCGCGGCCTCCGCGAGCAGTTCGTCAACATCCTGGCCCACGACCTCCGCGGGCCCTTGTCCGCTGCGAAGATGGGGGCCCACGCGCTCATCCGGGCCCCGGAGAAGCTGGAGGCGCGGCGCGACCTGGTGCTGAGGATCGACCGGAACATCGAACGGGCGGACCAGATGGTGCGGGACCTGCTCGACGCCAACCGCATCCAGGGGGGCCAACGGCTGCCACTCCGGCTCGACACCTGCGACCTGGGAGGCATCGCCCACGACGTCGTCGAGGAACTCGCGATGCTCCACGGAGAGCGCTTCGTGCTCGAGGCGGAGGATCGCGTCCGGGGCATCTGGAGCGCAGAGGAGCTGCGCCGCGCCTTGTGGAACCTGGGCACCAACGCCCTCAAGTACGGCGCGGACAACTTCCCCATCACCTTCACCGTCACGTCGACCGGGGCGCAAGCGCGAGCCTCCGTGCACAACCAGGGGCCGGCGATTGCCAGCGCCGACCAGGAGACCATCTTCCAGCCCTTCATCCGGACCCGCTCCGCGGAGACGGGACTGTCGAAGGGCTGGGGGCTGGGGCTGACGCTGGTATGGGGGTGCGCCCAGGCGCACGGCGGCAAGGTCGAGCTGACGAGCGATGCCCACCACGGAACGACCTTCAGTCTGGTGCTGCCCTGGGACGCCCGGCCGTTCCAGGCGGACCCGAACGTGGCGAAGCGCGCTGGACGGGCATCGGGACTCGCCTGACCGGAGGCTGACACGGCGGGGGGTTCCACCCCCATGGTCCCTTTCTTCTTCGCATCCCATTGGTCTGTCAGCGTCCTCTTCCAGAGCCTCTTCCAGCACCGATACGCCGCGCACCGCATGTTCACGATGGGGCCTCGCGCCGAGCGAGCGCTCCACCTGTCGACGGCGATGGTGCAGGGGTCCAGCTACCTCGACCCGCGCGCCTACGCCATCCTCCACCGTGAGCACCATGCGTACGCGGACACCGAGCAGGATCCGCACTCGCCCACGCACCAGAAGAATCCCCTGCGGATGATGCTCCACACGGCGCGCCGCTACATGGGCCTCCTGACCCGGCGCATCTCACCCGAGCCGCGCTTCCTCGGGGGCTACCCGGAGTGGCCCGCGGTGGATCGCCTCTTCACCCGCTGGCCCACGCGCATCGCCTTTGGAGCGCTCTACACGCTGTTCTACCGGCGGTTCGCGACGCGCCGGTGGCACTGGGCGCTGCTGCCCATGCACTTCGTGATGGGGCCGGTGCATGGCGCCATCGTCAACTGGTGCGGGCACCGGTACGGCTACCGCAACTTCGCGAGCCGCGATGAGTCATGCAATACATTGCCGGTGGACGTGCTGTGCATGGGCGAGCTGTTCCAGAACAACCACCATGCGCGGCCGGCGAGCCCTGACTTCGCCGCCAGGCGCTTCGAGCTGGATCCCACGTGGCAGGTGATGCGGCTGCTCTCCTGGATGAAGCTCATCCAGCTCACGCCTGCTTCGAAGGGCAAGCATGCGGAGTACCGTCCCGCGCCCGCGCATGCGGATCGCGGCACTTCGCTCGAGGCATCCCCATCTTTGTGAGCGAACGGAGGATCAACCCCCATGCAATTCGCGGAAAGCGTCGCCCAGGGTCGTCTGGTCGTCGCGGCGGGAGGACAGGCGCTCGGGAACGTGGAGACCCTGTCCATCGACAGCGAGACCTGGAAGATCGACACCCTCCAGGTGAAGTTGAGCTCGGAGGCCGCCGAGCAGTTCGGCGTCTACTGGAACTACTTCCACGCGGGGCGCATCTACGTGCCAACGCGCCTGGTGCATTCGGTGAGTGACACCGTGCTTCTCTCCGTCACCGTCGACGAGCTCCGCGAGGTGCTCTCCCAGGACGCCGCCAGCGCCCCCATCTGAGCACGGCTTTACTCCCCCGGGCCCGTTCCACTACGAGGAGCCGATGACGAACGGCTTCTGCTGGTACGAGCTCAGGACCTCCAGGCCCGACGAGGCGCGGCGCTTCTATTCGACCGTGCTGGGAACACCCTCCGTGGGAGACATCACCCTCCTGCCGGAAGCCGCCGCCGCCCGGGGCGCCCCCAGTCACTGGCTGGGCCACATCGACGTTCCCGACCTGGAGTCGTCCCTGCGGCGCTTCATCGCGCAAGGCGCCGAGCGGCTGGGACCGCCTCGCAGGTCCGCGGAGGGCATCCCGTCCACCGTGCTGAGGGATCCGTTTGGCGCCGTGGTCGCGTTGACGTCACAGCCAGGACCGCGGACGCCTGCGGAGGTGGCGTGGCATGAATTGCACACGGCCGACCATGCCCGAGCCTTCGCGCTCTACCGCGAGCTCTTCGGCTGGCGCCCCACGGAAGCACTGCGGCTGTCCCCCGACGTCGGGATGTATCAACAGTTCACCTGGCGCGAGGACGCGCGCAGCGTGGGGGCGGCCTGTAGCACCGCACGCCTCCCCCACATCCATCCGCACTGGCTCTTCTCCTTCGCCGTCGAAGACCTGGACCGCGCCCTCGCGGCCGTCGTCGAGGGCGGAGGGCTCGTGGCCAACGGCACGCACGTCATGCCGGACGGAACCCGCGTCGCCGCGTGCGAGGATCCGCACCGGGCCGCGTTCGGCCTGCGTCAGCGGCCTTGATGGCTGATACATCTTGATGGGCAAGTGACAGCGGGAGGGGCGAGATGGAGTAGATTCGACATCCCCCCGGAGGACGCCCCATGACCGCCCCGCTGCCGACGCTGGAACGCCTGCCTCGCGGAGCGCTCACATTGTTCCGCATCCGGGCGCTGCTTCGCATGGGCATCTCCGGGGCGATCGCGTTCGCCGTGGCGCTGGCGTTGAGCTTCGCGGGAAACGAGCACTGGCCGTTCCTGCTGCCGTGCGCGGTGGTGCTGGGGCTGAGCGTGTTGACGGCGTGGTATCCGCAGCGCGCGCATGAGCGCTGGGGTTGGGCGCTGCGCGAGCACGACCTGGTCATCTCCCACGGCGTGCTCCTGCGGGAGGTGGTGTCCATTCCGGCGGGACGCATCCAGCACGTGGACGTCCACCAGGGGCCCATCGAAAGGTCGCTGGGGTTGGCGCGCCTGCAGATCTACACGGCCGCGGGCAGTGGGGCGGACGGAGAGATTCCCGGCCTGGCCCGGGAGACCGCGGACGCCCTGCGCGAGCGGTTGGTGCGGCGCGAGGCGGACGATGTCGTCTGAGCCGGTGGCGCTGGCCTCCCCGCAGGAGGTCCCCTGGAAGCGGCTGAGCGCGAAGGCCCCGCTCGCGGCGCTGGTCCCGCTGTCATCCACGATTGGCCGCATGCTCCTGGGCGCGCTGCTGCCCACGTACTTCGCGGGCGAGCGGGGCCTGCCGGTGGTCCTCTGGGTGATCGTGCTGAGCATGGCAGGGCTGATGCTCGCCGCCGGGCTCTATGAAGTGGCCACGACGAGCTACCGCGTGGTGGGCGCGCAGCTGGAGATCCGCTCGGGCATCTTCACGCGGACGTCGCGCTTCATCGAAGCCGCGCGGGTGCAGAACACGGAGGTGTTGCAGCCCTTCGTGTCGAAGCTGCTCGGGCTGGTGGAGGTGAAGGTGGAGACGGCCTCCGGAGGCAAGGCGGACGGCCACCTGCGGGGGCTGACACCGGATGAGGCACAGGCGCTGATCCACGCACTCCAGGCGGTGCGGGGAGAAGGCGCCGCGGCGGTCCTCCTGCCCGGCGACACCGCCCCGGAGGAGCGGGTGCTCTCCGAGGCCCGCCTGGGGGGCCTGCTGCTCTACGGCGCGACCGCGCTGAGCGTGGGTGTGATCGCGGTGGTGATGGGCGCGCTGCATGAAATCACCGAGACCTTCCACAAGCTGCTGCTGCCGTGGATGGAGGCGCACTGGGATGCCGTAGCGGCGCCGGGCATGGGGTGGCTGGCCGCGACGGCCGCGGCGCTGACGGGGCTGTTTGGCCTGTGGCTGGTGAATGGCGCACGGGCGGTCTTGCAGTTCCATGGCTTCCGGCTGGTGGACCTGGGAACGCACCTGCGCGCGGTGGGCGGGCTCATCACGCGCCGGCAGGTGACGGTGCGGCGGGCGCGCATCCAGCAGGTGGTGCTGGATGAGCCGCTTCTGCGCCGCACGCTGGGCTTCGGTTCGGTGGAGGTGGAGACGGCGGGCGTCCGCACGGGCAAGGAGGCCGCGGACCGCGCGGAGTTGCTGGTGCCGGTGGTGCCCACGGCGCGCATGCAGGCGTTGCTGAGGGAGTTCGTGCCGGAGCTGCCCGGCGACCTCTCCGCCCAGCCCTTCCAGAGAGCGCATCCGAAGGCACTCCTGCGAGCACGGATCCGGGCCGTGGGCCTGAGCGTGCTGGTGGCCGCGCCCGCGACCTGGTTCTGGGGAGCCTGGGGCGCGGTGGCGTGGCTCCTGTTGCCAGCGCAATTGCTGGGCGCCTGGTTCGACTGGCGCTTCCAGGGATGGTTCGTCACGGAAGCCCTGGTGGTGGTGCGCCAGGGCTTCTGGCGCAGGCGCACGACGGTGGTTCAGCGCGCCCGCATCCAGTCCGTGCGCGCCAGACAGGGCCCCCTGGAGCGCGGCTACGGCATCGGGCACGTGCGAATCGACGTAGCGGGTTCGCACGTCATCCTGCCAAGCGTGGGTTGGGAAGAGGCCCAGTCGCTCATCGACGCGCTTCCGGCCCGTCGTCTCGCGCGTCGGGCGCCTCCTGCGTCCCTGCCGGACGTACGGCTTCCCGGATAAGTGACAACGCAGGGAGGCGACCATGCGCGAAGGTGTCGTGGCGCTGTGCGCGGTCTTGATTGTCTCAGGATGCGCGGGCGTGGAGCCGCGGACTGGCCGGGGCAGTTCTCGGGTTCTCCGGCAGGGAGCGACCTTCGCGCCCGACGATGCGGCGGAGCGTCGGCGAACGCCAGGCACACGGCCCCGGCAAGGTGGCGACCCAATCGCCCCACTCACCCATGAGGCGGTCATCGCGGTCCTGGAGGAAGTGAAGGGCACGCTGGATGGCATTGCCAGGACGCTCCCCAGGCTCGCGAAGAACACGAAGGGCCTGGGGGATTCCGACGGCGTCTTCACCCGTTACACCGACTACGGCGCCAGCCAGTTGCCGTGGCTGCGGGGCGCACTCGCGAGAGCCACCTCGCTTACGGACGACGCGGCGACAGTCGAGGACATGGACATGCGGTCGGGCATTCTCCGGCTGACAGGGCCGCGCATCGAGGCCGCCATGTCCGGAGCGATGCTTCTGGCCACATGGCTCGACTTCCTGCGGCTCGCGGAGGTCGTGCGGCAGGAGTGCCCCTACTACGGAGTCGAGCGGTTGTTCGTGGACCTGGACCGCGTGCAGAGGCAGATGGAGCCCGCGATGACGGCGCTTGCCTCACTGGATCCAGAGGAGGTGGAGGCCACCGCAACCGCGATGCCTGGACTCATGGGGCAACTCACCCGCGAGTTCCAATCCATTCAAGACGGTGCGCGCGGAGCGATGGAGCGTGGCGGACGGGTCGTCGCGGCGGCCCAGTTCCTTGAGATGCTCACGTTGGTTTCAGCCCTGAAGGCAACGCTGCCCAGACCGCCGCCCGCCGCCCCGGTCATGCTCGGTGTGGGGCTCATGATGGGCTCCGGTGGCGTGATGATGGGCTCACGCATCGTCGTGACGGCCGAGTGGGTCGAGCGGATGCGCACGCTCGTCCAGGCGGGCGTCATCTCCGCACCCGTTGTCAGCGCGGCGGTCCGCATCCACGCGGGTCAGGTGTTGATGGCGCAGGCCAACCAGGACCTGCCCAAGGGCGTGCGCGATGCGCTGGGCGACAGCCCCGAGGTTCGCGCCATGCGAGAGACCGGCAGGGCCGGAGCCGGGATGTCCAGTGCACCGAAGCACCACGTCCTGCCGCAGGAGCATCGCGAGTGGTTCGAGCGACGCGGATTCAAGGGCGAGATGGACATCGACCAGTTCTGCGTCCGGCTGGAGCAGTCACACCACGAGGCGATTCATGGTGGCGGCGACTGGCGCCTGGGACGCTTATGGGCAAAAGAGTGGAATCAGAACATCATGCGGCTCCTCCGAGTCAGCGAATCCGACACAGGCCGATTATTGACGCGGGATGAGATCCTGAAGATCGTCGCGACGGAAATGCGGCGCTTCGACATACCGATGACCTTCAGCCCTGGGAAGAGGCGATGACCGACGGCCGCTCGTGGCAGGGTGATTGGAAGGTTCGCCTCTATGCGCGTGTCCGTGAGCGCGGGTACGACTCACTCACGGCCTTCGCGGAAGCACGCCCTACCGCCTCGCTGGTGCAACTGGCTGAGGAGTTGGGCAAGGACGACATCGCTGGAGTCCAGGTCTTCAGTGGCCTGGTAGCGGAGGCCGAGCGAAGCAAACGCCTCACTCGATTGGTCCGGAGCCAGTTCGTGCGAGAGCTGTCCGAGGATTTCCCCAATGGATGGCCGACTGCAGTGGACGACAACAACCGATTCGATATCGCCCATGCACTCGCACGCTGGTGTAGCTACACGCCGGAGACGCATGAAGCACGCGTCAAGCAGGTCAAAGCGGAGCTCCTCGCCTCTCCGCCACCGCCCGGTTGGCGCCCGCTCGGTCCCGACGATGAGTTGCTCCTCACGCTCCTGCCAGACGACGAAGCATGATCGTCGCTGCGAACATGCAGGACTACGAAAACCCAATGCGCTTCGTTTCGGAGAAACGGTGATGGCCGACGGGCGCTCTTGGCGTGGCAACTGGCAAGCACGTCTTTACGAGCGGGTTCGAGATCGCGGTTACGATTCGCTCACCGCCTTCGCCAATGCACGTCCGACCGCCTCACTGGTGGAGCTGGCCGAGGAACTCGGAAAGGACGACGTCGCGGGAGTCCAGGTCTTGAGCGGACTGTTCGCCGAGGCGGAGCGACGCAACCAGGTCACCCGACTCGTGCGCGGCGTGCTCGTGCGCATGCTCTCGCGGAGCCTTCCCCACGGATGGCCAGCCGTGATGGATGACGCGTCTCGGTTCGCTGTCGCGAAGGCGCTCGGCAGCTGGAGTGGCTACACGCCGGATTCCCATCAGGAGCGTGCGGATCAGCTCATGGCGGCCTTGCGCGCCCAACCTCCACCGCCCGGTTGGCGCCCACTCGGTCCTGACGACGAGCTGCTCCTCACGCTCCTGCCCGACAACGAAGCCTGACCGCTTCACCCCACTCGGCCGCGCAGCGCCTGCATCCAGATGACGACCGCCGCGGCACCCGCGTCCGGAATCCCCTTCGCGCGCTCGCCCAGGTAGCTGGCCCGGCCCAGTCGCGGCGACATGCTGGCGGTCGCCTCCGCGCCCTGCTCCGCCGCGCGCGTCGCCTCCGCCCACGCCTCACCCAGCGAGATTCCCTCCCGAACCGCGCGCACGAGCGTCACCGCCGCCGGGTGCAGCGCATCCACCATCGTCCGGTCCCCCGGCCGCGCGCCGCCCAGCTCCGACACCGCTTCGACGCCCACTTCGAAAGCCTTCGCCCAGGCCGCCGCGTCCACCGGCCGGTTCGCCAGGTAGCGCGCCGCCCGGAGCAACGCTGTCGCGTAGAACGGTCCGGAGCTGCCGGCGATGTTCCGGCGCAGCGCCTGCCCCAACTCCGTCAACGCACCGGACGGCGTCGCCCACGCCCGCTCCGGCAACGCACGGATGGCCGCCGCGCCTCGCGCCAGGCTCAACCCCAGGTCGCCGTCCCCCGCCCGGCTGTCCAGCTCCGTCAGCCGCGCCTCGGCCGCGTCCCATGCATCCGCCACCGCCAGCGCCGCCGCGCGAACCTGCGCCATCATCGGCTGGGGCTTCGGATGGCCCGCCACCGTCGGGAGCGCTCCACGCACGGGCACCACCTGACGGCGCTTCACCACCTGCCCCCGCCCCGGCCACGCTGGCGCCTCCGTCGGCGCGTCCAACCGCGCGAGCCGCGCGTCATCCACCTTCAACACCGTGAGCGAACACCCCGGCATCTCCAGCGCCGACAGGAACGTGCCCTGCCACGCGCGCTCCACCGTCACGCCCCGCTCCGCCAGGAACGCCAGCGCCCGCCGCGTCACGATGGCCAGCTCCATGGGCGGCGTGCCTCCCAACCCGTTCACCATCAACGCCACCCGGTCGCCCCGGCCCACCTTCCGGTCCTCCACGATGGCCGACAGCAACGTGTCCACCAGCGCGTCCACCGGCTGCAGCGCCACGCGGCGCACGCCCTGCTCGCCGTGGATGCCCAGCCCCAGCTCCACCTCGTCGTCCTCCAGCGTGAAGCCCGGCCGGCCCGCCGCGGGCACCGTGCACGGCCCCAGCGCCACGCCCATGCTGCCCAGCGCCGCCGCCGCTTCCGTCGCCTCGCGCGCCACCTCCGCCAGCGACACACCCGCCGCCGCCGCGGCCCCCGCCACCTTGTGCACCAGCACCACGCCCGCGATGCCCCGGCGCCGCGCGGGCGTGGTGCTGGTGCACAAGG
>NZ_RAWE01000285.1 GCF_003611695.1 Corallococcus carmarthensis
CGGGTGCGTCATGACGGATGGACGCAGCGGGACGTCGGGAGCGAAGCGCACGGTGTACTGCGAGGACGCGCTCGCGTGGCTGGAGGCGCGGCCGGTGCTGGAGGGGTGTTCGGTGGTGGCGTCGATGCCGGACGTCTCCGAGTTCCCCTCGCTCACGGTGCCCCAGTGGAAGGACTGGTTCGTGGGGGCGGCGGCGAAGGTGTTGTCGCGGGTGCCGGCGGACGGGGTGGCGGTGTTCTACCAGTCCGACGTGAAGAAGGACGGGGCCTGGGTGGACAAGGGCTACCTGGTGTCGAAGGCGGCGGAGGCGGCGGGGTGTGACACGCTCTGGCACAAGGTGGTGTGCCGCAGGACACCGGGGACGGTGACGTTCGGGAGGCCGGCGTACTCGCACCTGCTGTGTTTCAGCCGGGGGCTGAAGGCGGACGCGGGCAAGTCCACGGCGGACGTGTTGCCGGAAGCCGGTGAAGTCACGTGGACACGAGGCATGGGGCTCAACGCGTGCCTGGTGGCGTGCCGCTTCATCCTGGAGCAGACGCGCACGCGCACGGTGGTGGATCCGTTCTGTGGCCACGGCACCGCGCTCGCGGTGGCCAACGCGCTGGGCCTGGACGCGGTGGGCGTGGAGCTGAGCCGCAAGCGCGCACGCCGGGCGAGGAACCTCCAGGCAACGTGGACGGGCGGGAAGCTGGAGCTGTCCAGCGCGGGGGGCGACGGGGAGGACGCGTCGCCGGGCGAGGACGGCGGGGCCTGACGGTTCAGGCCGCCTGCGCGCCCGTCAGCGCCTGGGCCACGTCCTTCTCCAGCTGCGTCAGGAACGTCTCGAACAGGCGCTCCTCCAGCGCGAGCGCGGGCTCCAGCGTCGTGCCGGCCTTCGACAGGCGCTGCTGGCAGGCGTCCTCGATGGTGCGGCGGTGGGACTGCTCCTCCACCACCACGCGCCCCAGCTCCTCGCGCACCACCGCGTGCCGCGTGGCCGCCTTGTAGAGCGGGTAGAGCACCATCGCCCGGCGCTCCACCACCGCCGTCGTGAGCAGGTAGTGCAGGTGCACGTCCGTCGTCCCCGTCAACCCTGTCACCCACTCCGCCAGCTGCCGGTCCAACGACTGGAACCACGCCGACGCCGCGCCCACGCTCAGGAACTCCGTCACGTCCTCGCGGCCCGCCACTTCACAGGCCAGCCGCTTGAACGTGAACGCGTGGCGCGTCTCGTCCGCCAGATGCCCCAGCACCTCCAGCGAGGGATGCCGGTCCGCCACCGTGCGGGAGATCTTCCGCGCCCCGATGAACTCCAGCAGCGACAACGTGTGCAGCCACCGCACTTCCAACTCCGGAGACCGGGCCAGCTGCCGCAACACCGTCTGGATTCTGTCACGCATGGGGCGCCCCTCTATCGCGCCCCGCACGCCCTCCCAAGCACTGTCGCTCCGGACAGGGGCAATCCTCCGGACTCCACTCCGTCCTGACCGGGAAGACAGGGTCGGCGGACTGGCCAACAGTGTCCGTGCCCCCGCGTTTGACCTGAACTCCGCCGTCGCCTTTGCTTCCCCGTGCTGAGGGCTGTGCCTGGTACCGGGGGGTTGACCAGCATGCGTCCACATCGCGGAGACCCGCATCCGTCAGGGCACCACCCTGCCCTCGCTACCGCGTCGCGGTCCGGCACCGGAGCGCGCGCATGAAGTCCCCGCCCGTGTCCTCGTGCCAGGGCGTGACCGCCTTCCGCCGCTGGATGCGCGCCCAGGACGCGGGCCGGCTCCTCGCCTCCCTGCGCGTGCGTCCCCTCGCGGGCTTCCTCCTCCGGGGCTCGGCGCTCGTGGGCGTCGTCGCGTTCCCTGCCTCCTTCGCCGTGCCCTTCACGCCCGCGCTCGTGTGCTTCCTGCCCTGTGCAGTGCACCGCGTCGCCTTCGCCTGCGTGCACGCGCGCCGCGGACGCGTGACGGCCTGGAGCTGGATCGCGTGGCTGCCAGGCCTGGCGCTGCAACACTTCTTCCTCGCGAGCCTCATGGCGCTCGCCACGTTTCCCGGGGCGCTCGTCTTCGGCGTGCTGCTCATCGGCACCTGCGCGGTGCACGGCCGGCGCTACCGGGTGACGTGGCGCGAGCCCTTCCTCATGGTGGGCACGCTCGCGGCCCTGCTGGGCGCCGTGACACTGGCGTGGAGCTCTCAACACGTCGTGCTCCTCGCCGTCGTGGGCCCCGCGGCCGTGCTCGCGCAGCTGTACCTGGGCGCGCTCGCCGTGCGCTACGACCAGGCCCGCGCGGACGCGGACCGCCTGCGCGCCGCCGTGCACGCGCAGCTCGTGGAGCAGCAGGAGCGCGACGTGGGCCGCCTCACCCAGGCGATGGCTGAAATCCTCGGCCACCACCAGGGCATGGATCAGGTGCTGCACGACGCCGGCACCGCCGCGGACATGATGAAGGCCTTCGGCACCCAGCGCGGCGTGCTCGCGCGCACCGGCTTCGAGGACCAGTCCCGCCAGCTCCAGGACAGCCTGCGGCAACTCCAGGAGATGGTGAAGGAGGTGCGCGCCAAGAGCCGCCGCTTCGCCGGCACGGAGCCGGAGGCCGTGGACCTGGGGCTCGTGCTGGAGTCCGTGCAGGCCCAGGTGTCCCTGCGCTTCCCCGACGTGGACATCCACGTGGAGCTGGAGCCGTCCCGGACGCCTCGCGCGCTCGTGCGCGGCGGACCGCTCACGCTTCGCCGGGTGGTGGAGAACCTGGTTGTCAACGCATGCGAGGGCAATGGCGAACAGGGCGCGTCCCGGGTCTACATCCGTGCGCGCACCGAACCGCTCAGCGGACGACTGGAGGTGGAGATCGAGGACGACGGACCTGGCTTTCCCCCGGAGCGGCTCAACGCACCCGCGGAGGAGCTCTACACGACCAAGTCCCAGGGCACGGGACTGGGCCTCTACACCAGCGAGTGCCTGCTGCGCGCCAGCGGCGGCCTGCTGCACCGGAACAACGGACCGGGCGGCGGCGCCCTGCTCCGCATCCTGCTGCCCCGGGAGTACCCATGAAGCACCTCAGCGCCTCCACCCTGATGCCGTCCACACCCCTCGCGCGCGGGCGGGCTGCGAATGAAACAGGGGGCCCGTCCAGCGGCGGCCCTGCTCCCCTCACGCTGTATGACGTGCGGACCTACCACGAAGCCCTCGCCGTGCGTGGCCTGGCCCGCCAGGGCCCCGGTCACCGCGTGTACTGCCACACGGGGCTGGTGGACCGGCTGCCCTCGCCCGGCACGCCGGGGCCGGAGCTGCGCGAACACCTGAGGGGTTCACAGGAGGCGCTGCTCGCGGAGCTGGCGCGCGCCATGGGGTCCTTCCCGGACGGCGGCGACGTGCTGGACGTGGGCAGTGTCCTGGGCGGCAGCGCGCTGTACTGGGCCCAGGAGCACCACGCGCGAGTGACCGCGATGGTGACCGTGCCCACGCACCTGGAGCAGGTGCGCAGGTTCGTGCAGGAGGCGGGCATGGGCACGCGCGTGCAGCCCCGGCTGTGCACGGGCGAGCCTCCTCGCGGCCGCGAATTCCACGACGCGGTCATCGCCGTGGAGAACACCTGCGCCCTGCCCCGCGCGGAGTGGCTTCGCGGCATGCACGCACGGCTCAAGCCCGGTGGATTGCTGGCCATCGCGGACTGCTTCTGGGTGCGCCCCAACGCGGTGCCTCCGTCCGGGGACGCGTGGCGCAAGCACCTGGGCAGCGTGAGCGAGTTCCTCGCCGACGCACGCGAGGCGGGCCTGGAGCTGGAGGCGCATGACGACGTGTCCTCGCGGGCGGTGGGCTTCTGGACGCTGAGCTCGGAGCTGCTCGTCCACGAGCACCTGGAGCGCGCCCCCACCGACGCACGCAGCCTGCGCGCCGCGCTCAACGCCGTGCGCGCCGAGTCGCGCCGCGAGCACCTGTGGCTGCAACAGGGCCTGCTGGATGGGGGTCTGGAGTACGCGCTGCTCGTGCTGCGCCGCGAGCCCTGATCCGCGCCCCTTGCACGGACGGCCTGACGAGCCCCCGCCCCATGGCACGTGGGGTGGGCGGCCCAGCGCCGTGCAGCCCCCGGACGATGCTCCCGCGAGGCCCCACCCCCAGCCTTGGGTTCGTCACACCAACACGGGGGTCAGGCATGAAGGGTTTCACGCGATGGATGGTGCTGGGGGCGGTGGCGGGCGCGATGGCCCTGACCGGGTGTCAGAGCAAGGAACGCTCGCAGGAAAGCGGGGGCACCGGTGCGCAGCCGGAGGGAACGGGAGGCTCCGGAAGCAAGCAGGGCACCGAGCCTGGCATGGGCACGACCCAGGAGCCGAGCCAGGGTCAGGGCACGGGCTCCACCATGGAGCCAGGCATGGAGCCGAGCACGGGCGGCGCCGGTGACGCGGGCATGGGCGGCGCGGGTGACTCGGGCATGGGCGGCTCTGGCATGGAGCAGGGCTCGGGCTCCGGCATGGAGGGCTCCGGTGGCTCCGGCAGCACCACCGGCAGCGACACCGGCGGATCCATGACGCCGGGCTCCGGAACCGACACGGGCGGCAACACGGGTGGCTCGGGGAACGAGCCCACCCGCTAATCCTCGGGATGGCGCGGGCGGGCCGCGATGCCACGCCCGCGCCCCTCCCTTCAAATCTTCACCATCAACGCGCCGGTGAGGCGGCTCTCCGTCTTCACCAGGTCGGGGCTCCAGCCGTCCACGAGCGACCCCGGCGCGCCCTGGTTGCCACCGGGCGGCGTGACGCCTCCGCGTCCGGAGAAGTACGGCACGTTGGCGGCGCGGTGGTTGAACTCCACGCGGAAGGTGATGAACGGCTGGGGGATGACGTCCGCGGCCACCTGGAAGTCCCAGGCCCGGTAGCGGTCGCCCGGGTTCGCGGTGAAGTACGGCGTGCCGGAGGCCGCGGTCGTCCCGTTGATGGGCGGCAGCAGCACCAGGTAGCGCCCGGGGTTGGTGATGGCGCCACCGCCCACGGTCAGCGCCAGCCGGTCCTGGAGGAACCACGCGCGGTGGTACGCCATGAAGCCCAGGAAGTATTGCGAACCGCAGTCCACGCCGCCGCCGAACTCACAGCCCGCGTCGAGCGTGAGCGACGCCGCCGCCTTCGTGACGAAGCCGCCCGGCGTGTCCAGGTACTTCACCATCACGCTGTCGTCGGTGTGCACCCGCTTGCGGTCCGGGTTCCCCAGCGTGTCCGAGCCGTAGTACTGGTTGCCCACCACCGACAGCCAGCCCGTGGGGCGCCACAGGATTTGACCGCCCACGCCATAGCCGTCGTTGAAGCGGCCATACGACTGCCAGCCATTGATCAGCCACGGTTCGATCTTGAGTGTGTCGCTGACGTAAATCTGCGCGCGCACGCCGTTGAAGAACCACGGCGTGTTCGACGACACGTAGGACGGCTGGTAGGTCCAGTTGTCCGCGTTGTAGTAGCTCCACAAGCCGATGTAGCTCATGAAGATGCCGGCCTGCAGGTTGATGCCGCGCAGCGCATCGAAGTGGTAGCCGCCGTAGGCCTCGGAGACGTAGCGGTAGGCGTCGTCCAGGTTCCACTGACCGCGCGCGGGGCTCGCGTCGTTGCGCGGCGTGGTCTGTGAGTACATGCCGAACTGGGTCATCAGCCGGCCCATGACGTTCTTGTAGAGGAAGTCTCCGCCGATGCCGAGCTGCGTGACCTGCACCTCGCCGTGGCGGAACACCTCGCTGGAGCCGGAGAGCGTGTCGTCCTGCGGGCGGTTGAAGCTGTAGTGGTACGCCGTGTCCAGACGGAACTCGCCGGTGAACGGGCCGAAGCTGAGCGGCTTCTCGCTCGCGCCCGCGTTGCCGGGCACCCAGGAGAAGTCCGCGAAGGCCAGCGGCGCGGGGCGCTCGTCGGGCGTGACGTCGGTGGTGGCTTCGGACTGCGCGTGAGCACGGGGCGCGAGCAGCAGCGCGGGTAGGAACGGGAGCCAGGGCAGCCAGGAGGTGACGGGTCTCATGACCTGGCTGGATTGCAGCCGTCGTACCCGGGCGCGAAAGGCGCCGGACTCCAGGAACCTCGCGAGGTTGGCGAAGGCGCGAGGGCCCGCGCGTCGTGCGAAATGCAGGGTGCCGGTGCGGGGCTTCGCGCGAAGCGCAAGGGGGTTGAACGCGCGTCCAACGTGCCGGGTTTCCGCCGGTGAACTCCGCGTACGACCCCGGTACATCCCCTGTGTCCACCCGAGCATCACCCCTGGGGGTGGGAAAGTCGGGTAGGCGGCGGGACTCGGTTACGGTGCCCGCACGATGCGCTTCTCCTTCGTGCACGCCGCGGATCTCCATCTGGACACGCCGTTCCGAGGAGTGGCCACGCACGGCCCGCTCCTGGAGCGCTTCCAGCAGTCCACCTTCCACGCGCTCGCGCGCATCGTGGACGTGTGTCTGCGCGAGCGCGTGACGTTCCTGCTGTTGGCCGGAGACCTGTTCGACGTGAAGGACCGCTCGGTGCGCGCGAGGCTCGCGCTGCGCACGGAGCTGGCGCGGCTGGACCGCGCGGGCATCCAGACCTTCATCGTCCACGGCAACCATGATCCGCTGAGCGGCGACACCGGCACCCTGGGGCTGCCCGCGTCGGTGAAGGTGTTCGGTCCGGAGTGGGAGGACGTGGAGGTGCGGCGCGAAGGCCGGCGCCTGTGCCACGTGCAGGGCGTGTCCTATCCGGACGTGGAGGTGCGCGAGAACCTGTCCGCGCGCTTCCGCCGCACCGGTGAGCACTTCAGCGTGGGCCTGCTGCACGCGAACCTGGGCGGCGACGCGGGCCACGCGAACTACGCGCCCTGCACGGCCGCGGACCTGGCGGCGGGCGGGCTGGACTACTGGGCATTGGGCCACGTGCACACGCGCGCGGAGCACCTGCTGCCCGGCGGCGGCGTGGCGGTGTACCCGGGCAACCCGCAGGGCCGGCACGTCCACGAGACGGGCGAGCGCGGCTGCGTGGTGGTGGACGTGGAGGACGGCGTCGCGCGCAGGAGGTTCGTGCCGGTGGACCGCGTGCGCTGGCACCGGCTGGACGTGCCGCTCTCCGGTGTCACGTCGCTGGACATGCTCCAGGCCGTGGCCACGGAGGTGGTGGAGTCACGCTGCGCGGAGGACTTCGACGGGCACGCGGTGCGCCTCACGCTGGCCGGGCGCGGTCCGCTGCACCGGGAGCTCACGCGGCCGGGCGCGAGGACGCAGTTGGAAGCGGACCTGCGCGAGCGGCTGGCGCGGGCGCATCCGCCGGTGCTGCTGGAGTCGCTGCGGGACGGCAGCCGGCCGGAGGTGGACCTGGAGGCAGTGCGCGCCGGGGGCGGCTTCCTGGGCACGCTGCTGGATGAAGCGCAGGCGCTGTCGCACGACGACGCGGCGCTCGCGTCGCTGTGGGACGACGAGGACCTGACGACGCTGGGGCAGCGGCTCAAGCGGTTGGGCGTGGATGCACTGGAGGCGCCTCGGCCGGAGCTGGTGGCGCAGGCCGGGCAGCGCGGCGTGGAGCAGCTCCACGAGGAGACACCATGAAGCCGGGACTGCGCATCAACCGCTTCCAGGTGGACGGCTTCGGGCACTTCCGGGGGTACTCGGGGACGCCGGGGCCGGGGCTCACGCTGCTGTACGGGCCCAACGAGGCGGGCAAGAGCACGCTGCTCGCGTTCCTGCGCGGTGTGCTCTTCGGCTTCGAGAAGCGCGGCCAGCCGGAGCGCTACGAACCCGAGGGCGCGCTCTTCGGCGGCGAGCTGTGGCTGGAGACAGCGTCGGGCCCGCTGGTGGTGCACCGCCAGGGAGGGAAGCGCGCATCGGAGGGCACGCTCACGGTGCGGAGCCCGGAGGGGCAGCCGCTGCCGGAGACGCTGCTCGACCAGGCGCTGGCGGACGTGCCGCGCGAGCTGTTCTTCGAGGTGTTCGCCTTCCGCCTGGATGAGCTGTCCTCCTTCCAGCGGCTCGCGCAGCAGCGCGGCGTGTCGGAGGCGCTGTTCGCCGCGGGCATGCAGGGCGCGCGGCGGCTGCCGGAAGCGGTGGAGCGGCTGCGCAAGGACGCAGAAGGGCTGTACGCGCCGCGCGGGCAGAAGCCCGAACTGAACCGCGTGATGAAGGAACTGGAGGACGTGCAGCAGGCGCTGCGCGAGGCGGGAGACCGGCCCGCGCTCTACTTCTCCACGCGCGACCGGCTGGCGGAGCGCATCGCGGAGGGCCACGCGCTGGAGGTGACGCGCAAGCAGACCGAGCGCGAGCTGGACCATGCCTCACGGCTGGAGTCCGCGCTGGGAGACCTGGTGGTGCTCGCGCGCGACCGGGCGGAGCTGGCCACGCTGCCGGTGCTGGACACCTTCCCCCCGGGCGCGGAGACGCGGCTGGAGGACGTGCTCCAGCGGCGCAAGACGTACCGGGCCCAGCAGGCGCAGTTGCATGAGCGGCTGATGCCCATCGAAGAAGCACGGGAGCGGCTGGCGGCCCCATGGCCCGTACGCGAGCGCGCCGAGTCCCTGCGCACGGCGCTGGCCACGTACTCCGGACACTCCGAGCCGCTTCGGGCACTGCCCGCGCGCAGGGCGTCGCTGACGTCGCGGCGGCGGCAGTTGGAACAGTCGCTGGGAGAGCTGGGGCTCGCGGTGGATGCGGGCGGACTGCTGGCGCTGGACCTGGGCGCACGGGCGCGCGGAGAGCTCGAGTCGCTCGCGGCGAGGTTGGACGCGGCGGACGCGGCGCTCGCACAGGTGGAGATGGAGCAGGCGCGCACGCGCGAGGAACGGGCGCGGCTGGAGACAGCGCTGGCGCGGGTGCAGACGGAGGTGGAGGCCCTGCCCGAGGCGAAGCCCGCGCAGGTGCGTCAGCGGCAGGCGGCGGTGGGACGGATGCGCGCGGTGCGTGGGGACCTGGAGCGGCTGGCGGAGCAGCGCATGGAGCAGCGCCGCCAGATGGACGGCGTGCGGGCGCCCACGGACGCGGTGCCGTTGCGCTCGCTGTTGCCGCTGTCGTGGGTGGTGGCGGCGGCGGGCGTGGCGCTGGGGTTCGCGGTGCTCGCGACATGGGTCGCGAACGTGACGGTGGGCATGCTGTGCGCGGTGGGCGGCCTGATGCTGGTGGGGCTGCTGCTGCTCGTGCGCCTTCGCGTGGAGGCGGCGCGGCACGCCAGCCTGGAAGCCCAGGCGGCGCGGCATCGCTGGCGGCAGCAGGAGGAGGAGCGCTTCCGCTCGGTGCAGGCCACGATGTGCGCGAGAGAGGAATTGCTCCAACGGGAGTTGCTGCACGCATCCGGAGCGGCGGGACTGTCCCCGGGAGCATCGCTGGCGGACCTGGCCGCGCAGGAGGCACTGCTCGCGGAGCTGCTGACGCAGGCCGAGCGCCGCGAGCTGCTCTTGCGTGAAGAGGACACGCTGCGCATGGCCTGGGACACGGCGGTGCGTGAAGACCAGCGCATGGAGGAGGCACGGCTGCGCGCGGGCCAGCGCGAGGAGGTGCTGCGCGAGGAGTGGGTCGCGTTCCTCGTGGCGCGGCGTTTCCCGGAGGCCCTCTCCGCGGCGTCGGCGCTGACGCTGTGGCGTGATGCCGCGGCGCTGCGGCAGCGGCTGTTGGACCTGCGCACGGACGAGGAGGAGTTCACGGTGGCGGAGGCCGCGTGCGACGCGGTGACGGCGCGGCTCCTCCAGGAGGCTCGGGCAGCGGGCATGCCCCCAGGGCCCGCGGAGACGGTGGCCGCGCGCGTATCCGTGGCGCTGGAGGAGGTGCGCTCCCGGGCAGCGGATCAACGCCACCTGGACGGTCAGCGCGGCGAGCTGCTGGCGGAGAAGGCACGGCTGGACCAGCTGGTGCTGGACGAGGACCAGGCCTGGGAGGCCCTGCTCGCGGAAGGAGGCTGCCAGGACGAAGCGGCCTTCCGCCGGCGCGCGGTGCAGGCCCGCCGGTACGCGGAGCTGGCGGCCCGGGTGCGCGAGCACGTCCAGCGGGTGCAGGCACTCACCGGCCTGGGCGAGAACGCGGCGCACGAGGAGGTACACACGGCGGGCGGTGAGACGGGCTTGAAGGAACGGCTCGCCACGCTGCGCGAGCGCCACCGTTCCGAGGGCGAGCGTCACAAGGCGGTGCTCACGGAGCAGGGCAGCCTGAAGACGCAGCTGTCGCAGTGGGAGAACGACGACCGCGTGTCACGGCTGCGCATCCAGGAGGAGACGCTGCGGGCGAAGGCGGCGGAGCTGGCCACGCGCTACGCGGCGGACCGGTTGACGCTGGCGTTGCTGGGCCGGGCGCGCCGGAGGTTCGAGGAGGAACAGCAGCCGCGCGTCATCCAGCTGGCCAGCGAGCTGTTCTCGGAGCTGACGGCGGGACGCTACCGCCGCGTCTTCATCCCAGCCGGGGATGCGCGCGAGCTGCGCGTGAGCGACGGCGCCAGGGACTGGAGCGCGGAGCAGCTGTCGCGGGGCACGCGGGAGCAGCTGTTCCTCGCGTTCCGGCTGGCCGTCATCCGCGACTTCGGGGAGACGCGGGGCGCGCTGCCGCTCATCACGGACGACGTGCTGGTGAACTTCGATCCGGAAAGGGCCCGGGGCGCGGTGCGGCTCTTCGCGAGGCTGGCGGAGCACCACCAGGTCATCGCCTTCACCTGCCACCCGTGGCTGCGCGAACACTTCGAAGCCGAAGGCGCCCACGTGCTGGAGCTGCCCGGCGCCACCAAGCCTCCCCGCGAAGGTCCCCAACCCCTGCGGGTGGTCTCCGGCGGGTAGTCACGGCTTCCGGAAGCGGGAGGACACGCTCCTAGTACCACTTAGTCGGTTGTTGAAGCTGCCGGTCGATCATGATCTACGGTCGTGATGGACCGGCGGACGCTGAAGCGACTCGATGAGGAGTTGCGCGAGTACCTCGACTCGATGGTGGAAGGAAT
>NZ_RAWE01000286.1 GCF_003611695.1 Corallococcus carmarthensis
CCTCCCAGCAGCACGACCGCCAGCAGCACCGCGCACACGCCCCAACCCGCCACGGTGCTGGGAAAGCAGGCGCGGACCGCGACGGATGCGCTCTGGGCGCGCGCGTACGCGAAGCTGCCGCCCGCCATCACCTCCAAGGTGTCGTCCACCGTGGCGGGTTGGGGCGTGTGCGCGGTGCTGCTGGCGGTCGTGCTGCTGGGAGGGGCGCTGCTCGTCGGCGAAGGGGGCGCCACGATGCGGGCCATCCGCGACGTGGAAGGCACCACTGGCGCGGAGCGGGTCAATCGCGTGAACGAGGCGAAGCGGCTCATCCGGCAGGAGCAAGCGGACCAGCGCTCCTACCTCAACGGGCGGCTGGAGGAGGCGCAGGGCAACCTGGTGCCCTCGGTGGTCCACTACGCGGCGGCGGTGCGCAAGGACGGCAACGACCGCGCGGCGTCCCGGCTCATCTCGTTCCTGAAGCATGAGCAGTGCCCCGTGCGCTCCAGCGCGGCGGAGGCCCTGGCCAACCTGCGCCTGGAGTCCGCGCGCGGGCCGCTGGAGACGCTGGCCGAGGACGGAGGCCCGAACGACGGCGCGTCCGGGGGCTTCCTCGGGCTGGGCACCTGTGACTCGAAGAAGACGGCCGCGAGCGCGCTCAAGCGCCTGGCCTCGAACTGAGCTTCCGAACCTGACCTGCCTTGCCCGCGCATGACGTGGGCGGCGGGACGAGGCGACCGAACGTGACGAAGGTGAAGACGGGACTGGATGTGTGGGCCGCGCAGGGGTTCTCCGCGCTCAAGGGCAAGCGCGTGGGCGCCATCGTGAATCCCACGAGCGTGGACTCGCGCTTCCGCCACCTGGCGGACCTGCTGGCCGGCACGCAGGGCGTGACGCTGGCGGCGCTCTTCGGGCCGGAGCACGGCATCCGCGGCGAGGCCCAGTACATGGTGGCCGTGGACGAGGCGCGCGACCGCAAGACGGGCGTGCCGGTGCACAGCCTCTACGGCTCCACCTTCGAGTCGCTCTCCCCTCGCCAGGAGTGGCTGAAGGGGCTGGACGCTGTGGTGTTCGACATCCAGGACGTGGGCAGCCGCTACTACACCTACGTCTACACCATGGCCCTGGCGATGAAGGCCGCCGCGCAGGCCCGCGTGCCCTTCTACGTGCTGGACCGGCCCAACCCGTTGGATGGGGTGACGCTGGAGGGCAACCTCGTGGGGGACAAGTTCCGTTCCTTCGTGGGGCTGTACGCGCTGCCCAACCGCCACGGCATGACGGCGGGGGAGCTGGCGCGGCTGTTCAATTCACAGGAGGGCTTCGGCTGCGAGCTGACGGTGGTGCCGTGCGAGGGATGGACGCGCGACATGCACTGGAGCGACACGGGCCTGCCGTTCCTGCCGCCGTCGCCCAACATGCCCACCGCGGACACGGCGCTGGTGTACCCGGGCATGTGCCTGGGGGAAGGCACCAACGTGTCGGAAGGCCGCGGCACCTGCCGGCCCTTCGAGCAGTTCGGCGCGCCGTGGGTGGACACGGACAAGCTGCTCGCGCGGCTGGACATGGAGCGGCTGCCGGGCGTGGCCTTCCGCCCGGTGGGCTTCACGCCGACGTTCGACAAGTACAAGGGCCAGTCGTGCAGCGGGGCGTTCATCCACGTCACGGATCGCAAGTCGTTCCAGCCGCTGCGCACGGGCATCGCCATCTTCCAGGCGCTGCACGACATTGGCCCGGGCCACTTCGACTGGCGGGCGGACGCGTACGAGTTCGTGGAGGACGTGCCCGCGTTCGACCTGCTGTGCGGCACCGACCAGGTGCGTCGCGGCATCGAGGAGGGGTGGAGCCTGGACCGGATGCTGGAGGGCTTCGAGCTCCAGACGGAGGCCTTCCGCAAGCACCGCGAGCCCGCACTGCTGTACGCTTCCGGGCGGTGAGCTCCACGTGATTGGCGTCTTCTCCGATACGCACGGCGACCTGGGCGCCTTCGACGCGGCCTACGAGCTGCTGCGGGCGAAGGGCGCCCGGCGCTTCCTCTTCATCGGCGCGCGCTACACGGACCTGGATGAGTGGGTGCTGTGGCGCCGGCAGAAGAGCCGGGGCGGGCGCGAGTACTCCGACGCGGACTTCCTGGCGGACGTGACGCAGTGGCTGGTGACGCCGCAGGAGGGCCTGTCGCGCACGCCCGCGTCCCGCGAGGCACCCGCGGACCTGGCATCCGAGGACGACCGGCGGCTGGTGATGGAGCGCTTCGTGCGCGTGCCGGAGCGCGACTCGCTGGCGTACCGGGACCCCACCGTGGCCAACAAGGCCATGGACCTGGTGGGGGACACGCTCTGCTGCGTGGTGCACGACAAGAACGACCTGGTGCGGGACGACCTGCTCAACGCGCAGGTGTTCATCCACGGCAAGGAGCCGGATCCAGCGGTGGTGCAGATTGGCCCGCGCTACTTCGTGACGCCGGGCCGGTTGGTGGGGGCCGCGGAGCAGACGTGCGGCCTGCTGGAGAAGACGGAGCGCAACCTGAGCTTCTCCGCGTTCCGGTTGGATGGTCACCTGGTGCTGCCGCCCCGGGTGCTGCAGGTCGATTCGCGCTCGACGAAGCTCACCGTCAAATAAGAGGCCCGCCGTGAAGGTCGCGCTGCTCGGAGGCTCGTTCAACCCGCCGCACGTGGGCCACCTGATGGCGGCGTCCTACGTCCACGCGACGCAGGGCGTGGACGCGGTGTGGCTGATGCCCACGTTCCACCATCCGTTCGGCAAGCAGCTGGAGTCCTTCGAGGCGCGCGTGCGCATGTGCGAGGCGCTCTGCCGTGAGACATCCGGCTGGCTCCAGACGAGCCTGGTGGAGCGCGAGCTGGCCGGTGGCGGGCGCACGGTGGACACGCTGGCGTTCCTGGTGGAGCGGCACCCGGACACGCGGTTCTCGTTGATCATCGGCAGCGACATCCTGAGGGATCTGCCGCACTGGAAGGACTTCGACCGCATCCAGCGGATGGCGCGCGTGCTGGTGCTCTACCGCGCGGGCTACCCGGCGCCGGACACGGTGGGGCCGCCGCTGGCGGAGGTGTCCTCCACGCAGGTGCGAGACCAGCTGGCGCGCGGCATCGAACCGTCGGAGCTGGTGCCCTCCGGGGTGCTCGCGGTGGCGCGCGCGGAGGGGCTGTTCGGCCTGCGCGGACCGCGCGGTGGGTAGGCCGGGCTAGAAGGTCAGCCCGATGATGTGCAGGTCGCCGAAGCCGTCATCGAAGCGGTGGGCGTACTGGTAGAAGAAGGCGAGGGCGTAGGCCTGGCCCACGGTGAGCCGCAGCGTGGCGGAGCCTCCCACCGCCGCGTGGTTGTCCCGGTTGTCCGTGCGCGCGATGGCCCCGAACCCGTCCAGCTCCAACTGGCTGACGAAGAGGGACGGCAGCACCCACAGCGTGGAGGCCCAGCCGTAGTCGATGATGAAGCGGTAGCGGTAGCGCGCGTTGGCCAGAAGCACGTTGCGCGCGCGGAAGGTGTGGTCTTCGTAGCCTCGCAGGTACTCGCTGAAGGCGAGGCCCGGCTGGAGCTGGAGGGGCAGGCCGCCATCGCTGGTGCTGTCGCGGTTGATGAAGAAGGCCTCGCCCGGGAGGATGCCGCCCACTTCCAGCAGGCCATCGGGCGCACCGGGCAGGGCTCGGCCCGCGACGGAGAGCTGGAGGTTGTCCTTGCCGGTGAAGGGCAGGCCGCCCAGGTAGCCGTCCACGCCCAGGCGCAGGTCGCCCACGGTGGAGTCGAGCGCGAAGGCCTTCGGGAAGATGCCGCCGCTCACGGACAGCCCCAGGCCGCGCTGCGTGCCGCCGTAGGACGTGCCCTCGCCAGCGAAGTACGACGCGGCGGCCTCCGGGCCGATGAGGCGCGTGGTGATCTTCGGCCGGCGATCCGTGGCGTCGAAGCGGCGGTCGAGCGCGAGCACGCCGAAGCTCACCGGCGTCGTCCAGAACGTGCGCGACGCGAACGCGGTGGCCTGCAGGTCCGTGCGATCGTTCTCACGCAGGCGCGACGCGGAGACCTGGATGTAGAAGGGCGACAGCAGCGCGTTGCCGTACGCGAACGACACGCCAGGCTGCTTCTCCTTCATGTCGTAGGTGAGCGTGAGCGCGTAGGCGTTGAAGCCCAGACGGTCCTGGCCCGCGATGGAGATGCCCCCCGCGAAGTACGGGTCGTTTTCGTCGACGTCGTTGGGGACCGTGTAGAAGTAGGGGACCCGGTAGTTCGGGATGAAGAAGCCTTCGAGCGGCGAGTACGGCTCGTCGGTCAGCACGTCCACCGCGCGGCCCGCGACGGGCGGAGGCGCCACGGGAGCGTCCACGTCGCGAGCGGGATCCACCGGCGGTGGAGGCGGCGCGACCTGTGCCGTGGGGACGTCGGGAGGGGCCTGCGTGCGAGCCTCCGCCGGGGACGTGGACTGGCCGGGGAAGGCGACGAAGCCCTCTTGCGAGTCCGGACCGGGTGAGCCCGAAGGTGGCGTCGGGGTAGGGCTCGTGCCCTGCGCCACCGCGTCCGGCGTGGCCGGGCCTTGCGCGGCGGAATCCGGCACCGGAACCGGCGCGGTCGCGATGCTCCCGGACGGCGGCTCGGGTGTCGCGCGCAGCTCGGCCAGGGCCTCGGCGAGGGGCGCGCGGTCCACGGTGAGGTTCGTGCCGTCGCGGTTGAGGAACACGACCGCATCCCCGCCCACGGGCGCCACGTCGAGCACCAGGATGGGCGCGTCGGTGACGCGGGCGATGCGGCGGGTGGACACCGTCATCACGTGGGCCTGGAGCCGCCCCTGGTGCTCGCGCAGGAAGACGAGGTGGTCCTCGTCCAGCCACCGGGGCGAGTAGTTGAAGAGCCCGTCGCGCGTGAGCCAGCGCAGCGAACCATCCGGCTCGCGCAGCACCAGGTCCCAACCCTCCGCGCCGGCCAGGGGGAACACGTAGCGCCCACCCTCCGGGGAGGTCACGGGCGTGCCCAGCGCGGTGTGCGCCTTGAAGTCCGTCAGCCGCTCGCGCGTGCCCGTCTCCAGATCCAACCGCACGAGGTTCGCCGCGTCGCCCTTCACCTCCACGAACACGTAGGACCGGCCGTCCACCGTGACGTCGCCGCCCATGCCCTCCAGGCCGTCCCACAGCCGCACCACGTCACCCGTGCGCGCGTCCACCCGCCACAGCTTCCCCGTGTAGCTGCCCACCGAGTCCACGTCCGCGCTGACCAGGTACAGCCACTGGCCGTCGCGGCTGAACGTCATGCCGCTGACCAGCGACGGGCTGGCCACCACCCACCGGCGTCCTGGCAACAGTTGCACCAGCGCGCGGCTGAAGCGCTCGCGGCCGTCGCGCTCGCGCACGGTGAGGCGGGTGATCTGCTCTCGGCCCACGCTCAGCAGCGCGGTGCTGCCGTCGAGCGGGTTCGCGGCGAGCCGCGAGAAGTAGCCCGCGTCCGGCACGAGCACCTGCTGGGTCGCGGGGCGCTCGCGATTCGCGAGGTTCTTCTGGAGGCTCTCCTCGAACTCGCTGAACAGCGACCCGATGTCCTTGCCGTACACGCGCTTGAACCGCAGCGTCACCGCGAGGGGCGGCAAGAGCGAGCTGCCCTGTTCGTCCACCAGCTTCCACAGGCGCTCCTCGCCGTACTTCCGGGCGAGGTACTCCACGAAGTTCATCCCGGTCAGGTAGTTGCCGCCGAACGGCTCCAGCGCGCGGTTCTCCGGGGACAGGTAGCCCGCGTTGAGCTCGCCCTTCCGGGCCTGCACCGCGCCCTCCCACCAGCCGCGCCACACCGGGCTGTAGGGACGTCCCGTGTCCTTGCCCAGCCGGCCCTCGTAGTAGGTGGCCAGGCCTTCCAGGAACCAGGACTCGGTGAAGATGTTGGGCTGGAAGAGGCCGCCCGTGACCTTGTTGAGGACGTTCCAGATTCCTCCCACCTGCTGCATCTGCACGTAGTGGACGGATTCGTGACAGGCCACGTCGCCAATCTCCGTCTCACCCAGGCCCAGCAGGTTGAACTGCTCCAGCGTCATGTGCTGGGGCAGCACCATCTGCTGCGGCGTGCTGGCGAATTCCGACTGGACGTACGCGTTGTTGAAGTCCGCGCTCGTCAGGTAGACGAGGACCCGCTTGCGCTCGGCCTTGCTCCACGCGTCCGTGCGCAGCCGGTCCACGCAGGCTTCCATCCGGGCGGCCACCCGCAGCGCCGTCGCGCGCAGGTGCACCGGGTAGTACAGCTCCAGGGACTGCGTGGTGAGCTTGTGCATCTCGTCCCGGGCGAACGACGCCTGGACGTTTTGCGGAAAACGGGGTGCGACGAAAGCACACCCCGATGTCAGCAGGAGGAGACAGGCGAGGATGGCGGGCTGGCGGGCAGGCCCGCGAGAAGCTGACATGCCGGGCATCCTACAGAGCACAATTCGTAGTCACGAACGCGTTTTTCACGGTAAGGGATCGCGTCGCCTTCCTCACAGGAATCTTGCCATGACCGAACCCGCCGAGCCCCAAGGGCTCCCTGTTCCGCAGCACGTCCACAATGCGCAGCTCCAGCTCTCCGCCGCGTTGGAGAAGGCCAGCGGCGCGCCGGTCGACCTGACGAAGGCGCCGTGGGCGGATGTGGAGAAGTCGGTCATCCAGCTGTTGGGCGGCCGGTTCGACCCGAACAACCCCAACCACCAGGGCGCGGCGCTGGGCCTGGCGGGCGGCTTCGCGCTGCGCCTCATCTCCGAGCACCAGGCCTTCTGGTTCCCCAACCGTGACTCGCCCGAGGGCGCCTCGCTGGGCTTCCCGGAGGCCATCATCATGCTGTCCCCGTTTGGGGCGGTGATGGATTCGCTGGCGCAGGGCAAGTTGACGCGGCTGGACGACCTGGCCAGCGACATCCGCCGCTCGCTGGGGCAGGTGCGCTTTGGCACCAACCCCGCGCAGGCCCTGGGCGGCGCTCAGCCCCAGCGGCTGGCGCCTCCGGACTACCAGCGCCTGTTCGACCCGGGCTTCCTCCAGTTCATCGTGGTGGATCAGGCCAAGGCGAAGCAGACGTTGGAGGCGAAGACGGACGCGCTGGCTCGCGACGTGCGTGACGCGTTGGGCCGCACCCAGCCGCCGCTGCCGCCGGAAGCCCGCCAGCAGTTCGAAGGTCAGATCGTCACGTCGCTGCAGCGCATGGAGCAGGGCAAGACGCTGGCGGATCAGGCCGAGCGCGCCCCGCGGCTCGCGGAGCTGATGACGCACCTGGTGGCGACGGTGGGCGGCACGGGCTCCGCGCCGGAGGAGTTCTGGCACGACGTGGTGCTGCCGCTGCTCTTCATCGGCACGCCCGCGAGCTTCCCGCCGCTGGATGACGAGGAGCTGGACGCGTTCAAGCAGGGCGCGGATCCGCTGGCGCTCTTCGTGGACGTGGTGCCGCACTCACACCGCTCGCCGGACGAAGGCCTGCTGGGCGCGTTCGAGATGTCGGAGATCGGCCTGGTGCACCCGGCCTTCCAGAAGGTCGGCGCGCTGCGCCTCATCCGCATCAACCCGGACCGCCTGAAGCCGCTGCTGGAGAAGTACGACCCGAACGCGACCATGGACGCGGTGCAGCGCTTCACGGCGCACGTGTCCAAGGCGGCGGGCCAGCCGGCCGCGGAGTCCCCGCAGGGCAAGGAGATGCTCCAGGCGGCGCTGACGCTGCTGGCGGACCTGAAGCGCTCCGTGTCGGTGTCCGGCGACGTCTGCCTGCGCCGCCTCACCGAGGCCGAGGCCGCCTCCGAGCAGGCGCTGGCCATCGTGCGCCGCGCGCTGCAGAGCCCCCGGATCATCCTCACCTAGTCAGGTGCGAAGGGCGCGCGTCCGGGGCCACCGGGATGCGCGCCGTAGGGCCCCCGCTCCGGGCAGAAGGCCGGAGCGGCGGAGCATGAGGATGAAGTTGGACCGCTACCGCTTCGTGAGCAGGGCATCCAAGGCGGCACGCGGCGGACTGACGCGGGGCTGGAAGGCCTCACTTCTTCGCGAGCAGGGCTTCCAAGGTGGCGCGTTGCTCCGGCTGAAGCCGCCCCGAGGCCAGCCGCAGGGCCCGCCGTGAGAGCAGTGCGTAGAGCGGAGCGATGTCCGCAGGCAGCGCCGAGAGGTGCGCCGCGACAACGCCCGCGTCTCCCCGGACGATGGGGCCGGTGAGTCCGCCTGAAAGTCCGCGTGCTTCGATGCCACGCAGCGCCGAGCGCATCAGGGGCAGCAGGGCCTTCAATGCGGCCTCGGGTTCAATGCCGGCCGCGCCCAGCGCGCCCACGGCCGCGTCCGCCAGGGACACCAGTCCGCCAGCGCTCAGCACCGCGCCCGCGTGGTAGGCGGCCCGGTGCGCCTCCGGCACGTCGAACATCGCGAAGCCCACGTCCTCCGCCATGTGCTGGAGCAGGGCACGCAGGGCAGGGGAGCGCGTGCTGATGGCGGCCGTGTGGCCCGCGAGCGAATCATGCGCGGAGGACACGGCGCAGAGCGGATGGAAGGAACCCACCGCACGGCTTCGCTGTGCCCCCAGCACGGAGAGGGGCAGGGCGCCCGCGGTGTGCACCAGCGCCACCGTGCGCGGCAGCTCGCGCGAAAGGGCTTCGGACACCGAGGGCACCGCCGCGTCCGGAACGCATAGCACGCAGACGCGAGCCTTCTTCAGGTCCCCCGCGGTCGCGGGCTTCAGTCCCAGGGCCCGAGTGCGCTCACGGCCCGCGTCGTCACGAGAGTGCACGCGCACGGGCCAGCGCTTCGCCTGCAACGCCAGCGCGAGCGCGCCTCCCAGCCGGCCCGCACCGACGATGACCACGGGGACCCGCTTCGCCTTCGCCGGAACAGGCGCCTTCATGCTCTGCGCAGGCTGATGACGCGAGGCCGTCGGACGCGCTCGAGCCAGATTCTCGGGCTCGGAGCGAACGGTGACCTGCTCAGGCTGACTACGCGAGGCCGTCGGACGCGATCGAGCCGGATTCTCGGGCGCGGAGCGAACGGTGCCGCTCCGCGCGCCCATGCCTTGCTTCGCCACCGTCAGGCGGCGTCCCGGGCGAACTGGAGCTGCCCGGCCTGCACGGCCACGCGCACGCGGTCACCCGCGCCGAACTCGCCGGAGAGGATGCGCTCCGCCAGAGGACCTTCCACCAGCCGCTGCACCACCTGGCGCATCGGCCGCGCGCCCAGCATCGGGTCGAAGCCGCCGGACTTGAGCAGGTGACCCACCACGTCCGTGCCCGCCGTGTAGACGATGCCGCGCTCCGTCGCGAGCCGCTTGCTGCTCTCCGCCAGGATGAGCGTGGCGATCTTCGCCACCTCCTGCTCCGCCAGCGGACGGAACGGCAGCCGCTCATCGATGCGGTTCCACAGCTCCGGAGGCAACGCCTTGCGCGCCGTGTCCGACGCCATGTCCAGCGCCTTGCTCTCGGCCGCGTCCGCCGCGCCGAAGCCCACCGCGCGGCCCGTGCGGTTGAACGCGTCCGCACCCAGGTTCGTTGTCATCACGATGACCGTGTTCGAGAAGTCGATGTGCCGGCCCTTGCCGTCCGTCAGCCGCCCCTCCTCCAACACCTGGAGCAGCAGCATCTGCACCTCGCGGTGCGCCTTCTCGATCTCGTCCAGCACCACCACCGACGACGGCCGCCGGCGCACCGGCTCCGTGAGCTGGCCGCCTTCGCCGAAGCCCACGTAGCCCGCGGGCGAACCGATGAGGCGCGACACGCCGTGGGACTCGGACATCTCACTCATGTCCAGGCGCACCAGTGCGTCCCGGTTGCCGAACAGCACCTCCGCCAGTGCCCGCGCCATCTCCGTCTTGCCCACGCCCGTGGGGCCCAGGAAGAGGAAGCTGCCCATGGGCCGGCGCGACGCGAAGCCCGCGTAGTTGCGGCGGATGACCCGCGCGATGCGGCCCACCGCGTCGCTGTGACCAATCACGCGCTCCGCCAGGTCGTTCTCCAGCCGCAGCAGCCGCGCGGAGTCCTTCATCAGGAGCCGCTCTTCCGGCACGCCCGCCAGCTTCGCCACCACGCGCGCCACGTCCGCCGCGTCCACCCGGTGCTTGCCCTCGCGGTGGCAGCGGCTGCCCGCCAGGTCCACCACGCTGATGGCCTTGTCCGGCATGAACCGGTCCGTCACGTAGCGGCTCGCCAGCGACGCGGCCGCCTCCAGCGCCTCCGGCAGGTAGCGCAGCGCGTGGTGCTCCTCGTAGCGCCCGATGATGCCCTGGAGGATCTGCACCGTCTCCGGCACCGACGGCTCGTTCACCACCACCGGCGTGAAGCGCCGCTCCAGCGCCGGGTCCGCCGCGATGAACTTGCGGTACTCGTCGTGCGTCGTCGCCCCGATGCAGGGGAACTCGCCGCGAGCCATCGCCGTCTTCAGCTCGTTGGCCGCGTCCTGCGGGCCCTCGCCCGTGGAGCCCGCGCCCACCAGCGTGTGGATTTCGTCGATGAAGACGACCACGCGCCCCTCGGCCCGCCGCACCTCTTCCTTCAGCGCGTTGAGCTTCTCGGAGAACGAGCCGCGCAGCTGCGTGCCCGCCACCAGCGTGGCCATGTCCAGCTCGACGAGGATCTTCTCCGCCAGCGTGCCGCGCAGGCCCAGCAGGCGCTGCGCCACACCCTCCACCACCGCCGTCTTGCCCACTCCGGGCTCGCCCAGGAGGCACGGGTTGTTGGTGCGGCGCTTGCCCAGGATGTCGATGACCTCCTCGACCTCCCGCGCACGGCCCACCACCGGGTCCAGCTTCCCCTCGCGGGCCGCCTGGCTCAGGTTGCGGCCCAGCGACGTGAGCATCGGGAACGCCTTGGCGTCCAGCGCCAGGGCCTGCCCCTTGGCCTGCGAGGGCGGAGGCGCGGAGGTCTTGGCCACGGGCGCGGGGGGCGGG
>NZ_RAWE01000287.1 GCF_003611695.1 Corallococcus carmarthensis
CTGAAGTCCGCCGCCGTCTTCAACAGGTGCTGTTGCGCTGGATAGGCGTCTGCCCCCTCTGCCGCAGGCTCGTGGACGACTCGAACCTGCCGCGCGGCCCCTCCCGAATCTGATCAGGTGGTACTAGCCACAGGTGTCCAAGCCCCGGTCTCCGGGGCTTCCCGGCCCGTGTTCCCCGTTTCTCCGGGGAGCGCGGGCCGTCGTGTTTCAGGTGCGAAGCGCGCGACCCACCCGGCGCGAAGTGACGAACGCGGGCAGCGCAGGGTCGGGATGAACCCGTGCGCGGATCCATTGCCTGGTCCGGCGGATCCAGGTTCCAGGACGAAAAGGAGGGGAGGGAAGGCTCCACCCGCGCTCACGTGAAACGCGGCACCTGGTGGAGGAAGGCTGACAGCCGTGTCGCGACGATCTTGCGCACCCGCACGCATCCGTTGCCGGAAGCGCGGCCTGGGCGCTTCGTGGACCGGGACGCGGGGTTCGTCAGCTGACGACGACGATGCGACGGCCCAGCGCGCGGGTCATCTGCGGGGAGGTAACGAGCTCCAGCACGCCGCTCATCTCTCCGCCCGCCGTGTCGAACGCCGCCGCGATGACCTCGCCCAGGGTGAGCTGGGCCTTCTGGGCCGCCACCCGCGCGCGCTTCGCCGTGCGCCGCAGCGCGGGCATCACCCGCCGACCCTGCCGCCGCACCGTGCCACTCTTCGTCTTGCCTGCGGTCCGCTTCGCCATGGTTCCTCCCGCCACTTCGTGCTGCGCGGGTGAGTACCTCGTCGGTCTGACACCATGCAGGCGAGGTGCCAGGGCTCAGCCTCCCCGGCAGGTTCCTGTTTCCAGGGGTTTTCCTCGCGGATAGCGGGTTTCCGTGGGGCCGAAGGGCCTTCCTTTTTTCAGCCCTTCAGGGTCGTTCCTCGTTCTGTCGAGTTTTTCGTTCAGCCACAGAGGTGATTTCCACGCATCGTTCAATGGCGCGCATCCACGCTGAGGTCGTGGAACGACAGGGCTGGGTCGGGTGTCACCCCCTGGCCACAGGCCCTGCGGCCAGGGGACCACGGTGCGGTTGGGACGCGGTGGGATTCAGGGTAGAGGGCGGACGCCCATGCGAGTCCAGGTCCTCTTCCACGACAACTGCTTCGACGGCGCGGCCAGCGCCGCGGTCTTCACCCGCTTCTACCGGGAGCGCGTGCGCGCGGACGCGACGTTCAGCTACCGGGGGCTGGCCCACAAGCCGGGCGCGGAGGGCATCGAGCCGGCCGTGTTCACCGGGGACGAGAACGTCATCGTCGACTTCCGCTACAGCCAGGACGCGCGGCTCACCTGGTGGTTCGACCACCACGCCTCCGCCTTCCAGCAGCCCGGCGACGAGCCCCACTTCCAGCGCGACACCAGCGGCCGGAAGTTCCATGACCCGCATCGCAAGAGCTGCACGCTGTACCTGGCGGACGTGGCGCGCGAGCGCTTCGGCTGGGACGCGTCCCCGCTGAAGGACCTGCTGCACTGGGCGGAGATCATCGACGGCGCGCAGTTCCCCAGCCCCCAGATGGCGGTGGCGCTGGAGGAGCCCGCGCTGCGCATCATGACGGTGCTGGAGGCGACGAAGGACGACACGCTCATCCCGGAGGTCATCCGGCGCATGCAGACGGACTCGCTGGCGGAAATCGCCGCGTCGCCGCTCATCTCCGCCCCGCTGGAGCCGCTGCTCTTCCGGCACCAGCGCAACATCGACCTCGTGCGCGAGAAGGCCCGGTACGAGAACGGCGTCGTCTCCTTCGACCTGGTGGACGACGGCGTGGACAGCCTCAACAAGTTCATCGCGTACGCGCTCTACCCGGACGCGCGCTACACGCTGTGGGTGGGCAAGGGCGCGTCGCGCGCCAAGGTGTCGCTGGGCTCCAACCCGTGGAAGCCGGAGACGCGCAAGCACGACCTGGCCGCCATCGCCGGCCGCTACGGCGGGGGCGGCCACCCGGTGGTGGCCGCGGTGAGCTTCAAGGCGGACCAGACCGACAAGGCGCGCACCGCGTACCAGGAGATTCTCGCGGAGCTGTCCGGTCCGAGGTGAGCCCCTGCGCCTCAGGGGCGGGCGAAGAGGTCGAAGCCCGCTTGCCTGAGCAGCCGCACCACCGACAGCATGGGCAGTCCCTGCACGTTGGTGCGGTCGCCCTCCAGCTTCTGGAGCAGCGCCTGCCCCCGGCCCTCCACGCGGTAGCTGCCCGCGCAGCCCTCCCACTCGCCGGTGTCCAGGTAGCGCTCCAGCTCCTCCGGCGGCACGGAGAAGAACGTGAGGCGCGCGTCCTCCAGGGTCTCCGAGTGATGGCCGCCCGGCCCCAGCAGGCACACGGCGGTGTGGATGACGTGGGTGTGGCCCAGCAGGCGCGTGAGCTGCGCCCGCGCCGCGTCCCGGTCCTGGGGCTTGCCCAGCACGGTGTCCCCCGCCTCCACCAGCTGATCCGCGCCCAGCACCCAGGCCTCCGGGTGGCGCTCCTGCACCGCGCGGGCCTTGCGGACGGCGAGCATCCGCACGGCCTCGTCGGCGGGCAGGTCCGCGGGGACGGTCTCGTCCACGTTGGGGGCTTCGGGGCGGTAGGGCAGGCCCAGGCCGTCCATCAGGACCCGTCGCGCGCTGGAGGTGGATGCCAGGATGAGTTCTCTCATGGGAGGCCGGAGGGTAATGCAGCCGGGGCGGGCGGGGGACCCCTCAGGCGGGCAGGCACGTCCCCGCTTCCTGTGCATGGGGCGGATGCCATAGCCTCCCCGCCCATGTCGCGGCGCGGTCTGCTCGCTGTCTGTCTCCTCCTGCTCGCCTCCTGCAAACGCTCTCCTCCGGCGGACGCCGACGCGGGCACGGATGCGGGCGTGGCGGCCACCGTCGTGGATGCCGGCGCGGACGCGGACGCGGGCCCGCTCGTGGAGGCCCTCATGGACGCGGGCACCCACGCTTCCGTGAAGGCCCCGGACGACGCGGTGGCGGAGGTGCACCCGCTGGCGGTGTGCGACGCGCGGGGCGGAGCGCCCCTGGACGCCGCCCGCGACTACTACGACGAGGGCCACTACGAGGAAGCGCTGTCCTGCGCCGCGCAGGCCGCCGCGCAGGAGCCGGACCTCGCCGCCGCCCACGCGGAACGGGGCACCGCCCTGGCCGCGCTCAACCGCGAACCGGAGGCGCAGCTCGCCTTCGCCCGCGCGCTGGCCATCGACCCGGGGGACGCGGACGCGCTCCTGGGCGCCGCGCACCTGTACGCGGTGCAGCTGCCCTCCACGCGCGAGCGGGACGAACTGGGCGCCCTCTACGCCGAGCGGGGCCTGTCCCAGCCCTCCACGCCCCCGGAGCTCGTGCCCTCCCTGGCGCTGGTGGCCGCCATGGCCTTCAACGACCTGGGGCAGGCGGACCAGGCGTTGGACCGCGCCACCATCGTGCTCGCCCGCGAGCCCGGCAACCACGAGGCGAAGTACGAGAAGGCCCTGGCCCTCTTCGAGCTGTGCCGCTTCCGCGAGGCGAAGACGGCCTTCGCGTCGCTCCTGAAGGACAAGGAGCGCGCGGCGCACGCGCACCAGCACCTGGGCCTCCTCCTGGAGCGCGAGGGCCAGTGGACCCGGGCCGAGGAACACTTCGAGAAGGCCCGCGCGCTGGAGCCCCAGGACTTCCCCCCGCCGCCCCTGCCGTCCCCGGACGAGTTCAAGGCCCAGGTGACGCGGGCGCTGGCGGACCTGCCCGCGGACATGCGCAAGGACCTGGAGGGCGTGCCGGTGGCCACGGAGGAGATTCCCTCCGAGGACGACCTGCTCGCCAACCAGCCGCCCCTGTCGCCCACCATCCTGGGCCTGTTCCGGGGCCCGTCCCTCCAGGAACCGTGCGACGGCTCGGAGACGCCCTGCCGCTCGGTGGCCCTCTACCGGCGCAACCTGGCCCGCGCGGTGCGGACGCCTGAAGAGCTGCGCGAACAGATTCGCGTGACACTGCTGCATGAAATCGGGCATCTGCGCGGGGAAGACGACGAGGAACTGGCCGCACGCGGCCTGGAGTGAGCCCCCACATGCCTTCCCTTCCCACCGCCCGGGTCAGCCTCAAGGGCGCCAAGACGCTGCGTCGCGGCACCCCCTGGCTGTACCGCACGGAGCTCACCGAGCCTCCCGCCACCGACACGCCGGGCGCGGTGGTCGCGGTGGTGGATCCGCAGGGCAACCCCATCGGTCAGGCACTCTACGCCCGGCGTTCCCCGCTCGCCCTGCGGCTGCTCACGCGCAAGGGCCCCAACGAGGAGAAGGTGGATGACGCCTTCTTCATCCGCCGCCTGGACGCCGCGCTGGCCCGCCGCGCGGTGCTGCCCGGCCGGGACGGCCTGCGCCTGGTGCACGGGGAGGCGGACCTGCTGCCCGGCTTCTTCGTGGACCGCTACGGCCAGGGCCTCACCGTGCAGACGCTGTCGGAGGGCATGGACGCCCGCAAGGAGATGCTCGCGCGCGCGCTGGTGGAGAGGACGGGCGCGAGCCACGTGGTGTGCCGCGACGACGCGTCCGGCCGCGACTTCGAGAGCCTGCCCCGCGAGGTGCGCCTGCTGCACGGCGAGGGCGCCGCGCGCTTCACCTACCACGAGGGCGAGAACCGCTTCGACGTGGACCTGCTGGGCGACATGAAGACGGGCGCGTTCCTGGACCAGGTGGACAACCACCTGCGCGCGGGCGAGCTGGGCCGGGGCGACGCGCTGGACTGCTTCAGCTACCACGGCGGCTTCGCGCTCGCGCTCGCGAAGCACTGCACGTCGGTGCTCGCGGTGGAGCAGGACGCGAAGGCCGCTTCTCGCATCCAGTCGAACGCGGAGGCCAACGGCCGCGCCCACGTGAAGGTGGAGAACGGCAACGCGTTCGACGTGCTGCGCCGCTTCGACCAGGAGGGCCGCCGCTTCGACACCATCGTCCTGGACCCGCCGGGGCTGGCCAAGCGCCGCGAGGGCCTGGCCACCGCGCTGCGCGCCTACCACGAGCTCAACCTGCGCGCCCTGCGCTGCCTCAAGCCGGACGGCCTGCTGGTGACGTGCTCGTGCTCGGGGAAGCTGGACCGGCAGGGCTTCGAGTCCATGGTGCTGGACGCCGCCGCGGACGCGAAGCGCCCGGTGCAGATCCTGGAGCGGCGCGGCGCCGGCCTGGACCACCCGGTGCTCGCGGGGCTCCCGGAGACGGAGTACCTCAAGGCCCTCTACGTGCGCGCCCTCTAAGGCCGGGCGCGGTGGGGGAGGGGCCGGACTGCGCGCTACGGGATGCCCAGCTCCTTGCGCAGCCGGCCCACGACCTTGAAGTACTCGGTGCGGCTGAAGCCCACGTTGAGGATGTGGAAGTCCTTCTTGGACAGCCCCACGCAGCCGAAGCAGTAGTTGCAGTCCTGCAGGTTCTTGCTCAGCACCACGTACGCGCTGCTGGAGCAGTTCTCGCTCTGCACGCAGTAGGCGCACGCGTGGCAGTTCTTGCACTCCACGCAGTGCGAGCAGTTGGTGCACAGCTCGCACCGGGTGCAGTGCGTGCACTGGTGGCAGCTGTCGCAGTCCTTGCAGAACATGCAGTTGGCGCAGCGCTGGCAGCCCTCGCACGCGTAGGAGCCGGGGTTGCCCGGGTCCACCGCGTAGCTCTTGGACAGCTTCTGGAACTGGTCCATGAACTCGCGCTTGCCCAGGGACGACACGCCCAGGCGCGCCGCCTTCTCCTGCTCCAGCAACTCCTGGGTCGTCTGGGGCCGCGACCCCTTGTCCTTCACCGCCACAAACGCTCCTTGGACTCTTGATTCACTGCAGCCGGGCCAGCCCGGCCAGGTCGATGCCGCGCGCCACCCGCCGCACCTCCACGGTGCTGGGGAAGCCGCGGCTGGTGACGGCCACCACGAAGCGGTCACCCACCAGGAGGTTCGCCTCCGCGACGGCCTCGTCCGCGTCATAGCGCACGAAGCCCACGGCCTCCTTCCACTGGATGGGCGCCGTGGGGTCGCTGGCCGCCCGCCCGCGTGCCTTCTGCGCCGCCTCGCGGATGGCCTGCCCCAGTTTCAAGCCCATGGTGGTGTCCACGATGCGCACCTTCACCTCGCGGCCTTCGCCCCGCGTGTAGGTGCGCTCCGCCTCCGACACGGACACCTCGCCGTACTTTCCCGTGGAGCCCGCGGTGGAACCCACCGTGAAGCCCTCCAGTGAGTCCGGCAGGAACGGCGCCAAATCCTTGAAGTACACGCACGGTGCGGCGGTCGTCACCACGTCGCGCGGGGTGGGAGATGTCGTGCGCCGGTCGTCAAGGCAGCCGCCGCCCACGCTGAGCGCGAGCGATGCCATGGCCAGCCGTAGGAAATAGTCGCGCACGAACGAATCAAAGGGTATCCCTGGCCCGCGCGCAATGGACCTTTCGAAGCTCAATCCTCCTCAGCGCGAGGCCGTGGTGACGCTCCAGGGCCCCCTGCTCGTGCTGGCGGGCGCTGGCAGCGGCAAGACGCGGGTCATCACCCACCGCATCGTCCACCTGCTCAACGAGCGGCCGGGCCACATCATGGCCCGCAACATCCTCGCGGTGACCTTCACCAACAAGGCCGCCACGGAGATGAAGGAGCGGCTCATCCACATGGCCGGGCCGCGCGCCCAGGGCGTGCTGGTGTGCACCTTCCACGCGTTCGGCGCGGAGGTCCTGCGCGAGGACATCCACCGGCTGGGCTGGCCGAAGAAGTTCGCCATCGCGGACATGGGCGACCAGCTGTCCATCATCCGCCGCGCCATGCGCGAGAAGCGCATCGACGACCGCGCCTTCGACGCGCGCAAGGTCCTCACCCTCATCTCCAAGGCGAAGAACTCCGGTGAGACGCCGCAGCCCAAGCCGGAGGGGATGGGGGACGACTACGACCTCATCACCTCCATGGTCTTCGCGGACTACCAGCTCGCGCTCAAGGCGCAGGGCTCGGTGGACTTCGACGACCTGCTGGTGCTGCCCGCGCGCCTCTTGCGCGAGCACCCGGACCTGCACCGCAAGTACACGGCCCGCTTCCAGTACCTCCTGGTGGACGAGTTCCAGGACACGAACCACGCGCAGCTGGACCTGCTCAAGCTGCTCGCGGGCGCGGCGAAGAACGTGTGCGCGGTGGGGGATGACGACCAGTGCATCTACTCCTGGCGCGGCGCGGAGGTGCGCAACATCCTGGACTTCGAGCGGCACTTCCCGGGCGGCAAGGAGGTGCGGCTGGAGCAGAACTACCGCTCCTCCCAGCGCGTGCTGGACGCGGCCAACGCCGTCATCGCCAAGAACCCGGAGCGCAAGGACAAGCGCATGTGGACCGACCGCAAGGGCGGCCCGCTGGTGAAGGTGGTGGCGTGTCCCAATGACGAGGAGGAGGCCCGCTTCATCGCGCATGAAATCCAGAAGCACATCTCGCTGGGCGTCCCCGCGGACGACATCGCGGTGCTCTACCGCACCAACGGCCAGGCCCACCCGGTGGAGGAGATGCTGCGCGAGAAGAACATCGCCTACGAGGTCGTGGGCGGCAGCGAGTTCTTCGACCGCAGCGAGGTGAAGGACGTCATCGCGTACTTCAAGGTCCTGGCGAACAAGCTGGACGAAATCTCCCTCATGCGCATCGTCAACGTGCCCTCGCGCGGCATTGGCGACGTCACCATGGAGCGGCTGCACGCGCACTCGCGCGCGGAGGGCGTGACGCTCTGGACGGTGATGCGCCGCGCGGACACCTACGAGGACCTGCCCTCGGGCGCGGGCGGCAAGGTGCTGGAGTTCGTGGAGATGGTGGAGCGCTACCGCGAGGCCTTCACCCAGACGCCCCGCCTGTCGGAGGCCACGCACAAGCTGCTGGAGGAGATTGGCTTCCGCGAGGCCACCCGCGCCAAGGCCGTCTCCGGCACCGCCGCGGACAAGAAGCTCAAGGGCGTGGACGGGGTGCTCGCGTCGCTGGAGAAGTTCGAGAAGCGCGAGGGCCCCAAGGCCAGCCTCCTCACGTACCTGAACCGCCTCAGCCTGGACACGCGCCAGGAGGAGGAGGACGTCCCAGGGCAGAACAAGCGCGTGACGCTGATGTCCCTGCACGCCTCCAAGGGCCTGGAGTACCGGCTCGTCTTCTTCATCGGCATGGAGGAGGACCTGATGCCCCACGGCGGCATGCAGGGCGAGGCGCAGAACCTCGAGGAGGAGCGCCGCCTCTGCTACGTGGGCATCACCCGCGCCAAGGAGCTGCTCTACCTCACCCGCTCCACCGTGCGCGTGAAGCGCGGCAAGGAGGTGCCCCGCACCCCGTCCCGCTTCCTGGAGGACCTCCCCCCGGACGCCTTCGAGAACGTGGACATGGACGCGCCGCGTCAGGGTCCCCCGGATGAGAAGGAGAAGAACTTCTTCGCGAACCTGAAGGAGCGCTTCAAGAAGCCCGCCGCCGGGGGGCCGGGCCCGGGCACCCCTGGCCGGGCGCCGTGACAGGCTCCCCTGTACGCCCAACCTTGACTTGATCCCGCCGTCCTACTAGGAGGGTCAGCCTTTCCGGGCTTCTGTCGGAGTTTTTGACGGAGGACCCGCGGTTGGTATCGCACGAGCACGCGCCCCCTGGCATGCACCTGGGGTGTCGCGCCGAAGTCTGGAGTGCACGAAATGTCGCAGAAGACCTACAGCGCCAAGGCTGGGGACATCAAGCGCCAGTGGCACGTCATCGACGTGTCCGACAAGGTGCTTGGTCGCGCCGCCAGTCAGATCGCCACCCTCCTGAAGGGCAAGCACAAGCCCACGTACACCCCGTCCATCGACACGGGTGACCACGTCATCGTCATCAATGCCGACAAGGTGAAGGTGACGGGCACGAAGGAGACGGACAAGCAGTACTACCGTCACCCCTACGCCGGTTTCCCGGGCGCCCTGAAGATCACCAACCTCCAGAAGCTGCGCCAGCGTCACCCCGAGGACATCATCCTCAACGCCGTGCGCCGCATGCTGCCCCGCAGCGCCCTGGGCCGTCAGATGATGACGAAGCTCAAGGTGTATGCTGGTGACACCCATCCGCACACCGCGCAGAAGCCGGTGGCGTACAAGGTCGAGGCGTAAGGAACAGCCATGGCGATCAATCCTGAACTTGGTTTCTACGCCACGGGCCGCCGCAAGGAGGCCACCGCTCGCGTCTGGCTGCGTCCTGGCAACGGCGCCGTCGTCATCAACGGCCGCGACATCAACGAGTACTTCGGCCGTGAGACGTCGAAGATGGTGCTCAACCAGCCGCTGGAGATCCTGGAGCAGAAGGGCAAGCTCGACGTCACGGTCAACGTGCGCGGCGGCGGCCTCTCTGGTCAGGCCGGTGCCATCCGTCACGGCATCGCGCGCGCGCTGTGCGCCTTCAACCCGGAGTTCCGTCCGGCGCTGAAGAAGGCCGGCTTCCTCACCCGCGATGCTCGCGCGGTCGAGCGCAAGAAGTACGGCCAGCCCGGCGCCCGTCGTCGGTTCCAGTTCTCCAAGCGCTAATCACGCTTGCCGGCCAGCTGTCCGGCCGCTCTTCGGCGGGGGTTTCCTTCGGGAAGCCTCCGCCGTCGTGCTTTGCGGGCAAGCGGGTGGGCCGTGCCCCGTCGCGGTGGGCGCGCGCGTTCTGCTACCATCCGGGCCCTCTCATGGAACTCAACGAAATCCTGCAGATCGCCCTGCGCGGCGGAGCCTCCGACATCCACCTGAAGGCGGGTCTGCCGCCCATGTTCCGCGTGGACGGTTCGCTGGTGCCGCTCAAGGACGGCCGCCGCCTGCCCCCGGAAGAGGTGGCGCGCATGGCGTTCGGCATCATGAACGAGTTCCAGAAGGAGAAGTTCAAGGTCAGCAACGAGGTGGACCTGGCCTACGGCGTGCCGGGCCTGGGCCGCTTCCGCGTGAACGTCTTCCAGCAGCGCGGCACGGTGGGCGCCGTGCTCCGCGTCATCCCCTTCAAGGTGATGACGATGAAGGACCTGCTGTTGCCCACGGTGCTGGAGAAGGTGTGCGGCGAGGAGCGCGGCCTGGTGCTGGTGACGGGCACCACGGGCTCCGGCAAGTCCACGACGTTGGCGGCGATGATCGACTACATCAACTCCAACGAAACCAACCACATCATGACCATCGAGGACCCCATCGAGTTCCTCATCCGCGACAAGCGCTCCATCGTGAACCAGCGCGAAGTGGGTGTTGACACGATGAGCTTCTCGCAGGCCTTGAAGAGCGCGCTGCGCCAGGACCCGGACGTCATCCTGGTGGGCGAAATGCGCGACCACGAAACCATCGAAACGGCGCTCCACGCCGCGGAGACGGGCCACCTGGTGATGTCCACGCTGCACACGCTGGACGCCACGGAGACCATCAACCGCATCGTGTCCGCGTTCCCCCCGCACCAGCAGAAGCAGGTGCGCCTGCAGCTCTCCAGCGTGCTGCGCGGCGTGGTGAGCCAGCGTCTGGTGCCGCGCGCGGACGGCAAGGGCCGTGTGGCCGCGGTGGAGGTGCTGCGCGTCACCGCGCGCGTGCGCGAGCTGATTGAGGACAAGGACCGCACGAAGGAGATCCACGACGCCATCTCGCAGGGCACGGACTCCTACGGGATGCAGACGTTCGACCAGTCGCTGATGAGCCTCGTGCGCAACGGCCTGGTCACCTACGACGAGGCCCACCGCCAGGCCAGCAACCCGGACGACTTCGCGCTGCGCTTCTCCGGCATCAGCGGCACGTCCGACTCGAAGTGGGACAACTTCGACGCCAAGGCCGGCGAGGAGCGGCCCATCCCGGGCTCGGCGTCCTTCGCGCAGAAGGGCGCGCCCGCCCAGGCGGCCCCCGCGGCGCCCACTCCCACGC
>NZ_RAWE01000288.1 GCF_003611695.1 Corallococcus carmarthensis
CCCCCAGGAACCCCCACGCCCCGGGACTTCATCCGCCGTGCAGCCCCCGGTGGGGCGTGAGGACGCCGTGCGCCGCAAGGGCACCGACGTGGGCGAACAGGAGCTGCTCACGGCCCTGCGCGCGCACGCCTGGGACGTCGGGAAGGCCGCCCGGCACCTGGGCGTCCCCCGCTCTTCCCTCTACGACCTCATCGAGCGCAGCCCTGGCCTCCGCCTGGCAAGCGACCTGAGCGAGGAGGAGATCACCCGCTGCTTCCAGGACTGCCAGGGCAACCTGGATGCGATGGTGAAGCGGCTGGAGGTCTCCGGGCGCGCCCTGCGCCGCCGCCTGCGTGAGCTGGGGCTGGGTCCGGAGTCGCCCTGAGCGGGCAGGTGCGGGACAACCCAGTGCGTTTGGTCTGGGATTGCGTTTGAAATGGGCGTCCCGGAAAGTCTCCCCGGGACACCCCCGGAGTGCATCATGGAAATGCCGCGCGCCCAGCTCCCCGAGGTCGACCTCGTCGTGGACCTCACGCTCCCCCAGCCCGGTTTCGCCGGGCGCTTTCCCGTCACCGACCCCACGGGTTCCCCGGTGACCGCCAGGGTGCTCGTGAAGGTCCCCAAGGAGTACGCCCCTCCCACGTACACGATGACGCCCGCCGACACCGGCTACCCTGTCACGCCCGTCCGTTTCATGCCGGATCCGTCGGAGCCGTGTGACTTTTATCTCTTCACGCTCCAGCTCGTGCTGCCTCCAGCGCTCTTGAAAGTGACCTATGCCTTTACGTTCAGCACCCTGAGCACGGGGAGGATGCCAGCCATTGGCCCCGGCATGGACTCTCCCAGGACGTCCTCCGGAACCATCGAGGTTTCCGGCGGCCCAAGCGAGGATGGCGACTAGGCGCTCAGGGAGAGGTGCCCGAGCGCCGCTCCGCGTCGAGGGGGCCGCTCCAGTCGTGCGCGAGGTTGGGATTGGCCGCGAGGGCCGCGGCCAGCTCCCGCAGGGCCTCGGGGTGGATGCCTTGCTCCGCCCTGAGCCGCAGCGTGGACCGGAGCGCCCGGGCCACGGGCAGGCCGGGGCGTTTCTCCAGCACCTGCTCCGCGAGCGCCAGCCCGCGCTGGATCCACGGGTCGTCCCTCGCTCCCGACTGCCCGCGGGGTTCAATCCCTCTCAAATAGAAGAGACCGGCCTCCAGCCGGTAATCCAACTCCTCGGGCGCCAGGATGAGGGCCTTCTCGAAGCAGCCCGCCGCCTCCTCCAGGCCTCCTGGCGACAGTGAGCGTCGCCCCGCCTTCCAGCGGGCCTGGAGCTCGCGGACCTTGCCCAGTTGGAGCCAGGTCTCCGCGTCGTTCCCGTTCTTCTCCAGGGCGGCCTGGAGCTCCTGCTGGGCCCGCGAGAGTTCGCCACCAGGGTCGCGCCCACGCTCCAGCTCGAAGCGGGCCTGGAGGACGTGCACGGTGCCCTTGAGCCCCCGGAGCCAGGTGGCGCCTGGCATCCGCTCCAGACCCTGGCCCAGGACCTTCACGGCCTCGCGCCCCGCGGGCCGGGGGTCCTCGCCGCGCGCGAGCAGGTACTGGCTTCGCCGGATGAGCAGGGCGCCCAGGTTGGCGTAGGCGAAGCCCTGGCCCGGCGCGACCGTGATGGCCTTCTCGAAGCAGGCCCGGGCTTCATCGAGCACGGAGAAGGGGTCGCCGCCCTGGTCCCAGGCCTCCTCGGCCCGCAGCAGGAGCGCCACGCCCATGCCGTTGTGGAGGTTGGGGATGCGCGGGTTGATGGCGAGCCCCCGCCGGTACTGCTCCAGGGCCTGCTCCAGTGGGGGGCCCATCCGCTCGCCGCGGTTGCGCTTCCTGCGCGCGAGCTGCTCGTGGGCCTGGCCCGCGTAGAAGTACGGCACCACGTGCTGGGGGTTGAGGGCCCGCGCCCGCTCGAGCGCCGTGAGGGCCCGCTCCAGGTCCTGATCCGCCTGGGGGCCGCGCGGAAGGGAGGCCCGGGCGACGAGCGCGCTGCCCAGGTTGATGTGGTCCTCGGGGATGCGCGGGTCGCGGGCGATGGCCGCCTCGTAGGCGCGGATGGCCTGGTCGCGATGGCCTTGCGAGTCCACGCCCAGCGAGTCCTCGTGGTCCGCCCACGTCTTGAAGACGAGCCCGGAGTCGCCATGGTAGGCGCGGTCCCGCTCGGCCTCGGGGATGCGCTCGAACAGCGCGGCGGCCTGGCCGAGCAGCTCGCGCGGGTCCTCGCCCCGCTCGACGCGGTAGCGCGCCTGGAGCCACGTGGCACGCGCCAGCGTGAGCGTGGCCTCCGTCCCGGTGGGCGCCACCGCCAGGGCGCGCCGGGCGGCATCGAGCGCCTTCTCCAGGGTCTGGGTGCCCTCGGCGCCCTGGGTAAGCTGGTGCTCGGCCAGGCGGTGGTGCACGCGCGCCAGGCGGAGGAGGCACGCGGCGTCGTCCGGCAGGACGACGAGGCAGCGCGAGAGTGCGTCCAGGGCCCGGTGGTAGGAGGGCTGGACATCGCCCTTGCCATACAGCTCCATCACCATCGCCGCGAGCTCCAGCCCGGCCTGGGACCGGTACACGGCGGGCTCGCTCTCCGCGGTGGCCGCGGCGGCGGCAAAGGCCTGCCGCCCCGCCTCGAAGTCCTTCCGGGCCCCCTCCAGGTCGCCACCATTCCAGCGCTGGAAGGCCCGAGCCTCGAGGATGTCTCCCCGCAGCAGGGGCACCTCGTGGAACCAGGGCTGTCCTCGGCCCGCACCCTCCAGCAGGCGGAGGGCTTCGTCGGAGCGGCCATCGTAGAAGGCCACCCGCGCCGCCACGTACTCCGCCGAGGCGACCTGGGCGCCCTCACTCCGCTTGAGCCACGCGAGCGCCGGCTCGCGGTACAGCCGCTCCGCGTCGCGCGTCGCGGCCTCCCGCTGCTCCGGCGTGCGCAGCCGCTGTGCCTCCACCAGCTGCTGCTGGTAGCGCCGTCCGCTGGCCAGGGCCAGCGCGTACGCGACCCGGGGTGACTGGAAGCCCTGGTCCCAGGCGGCCTGGAGCAACCCGAGCGCCCGCGCCTCGTCCCCCAGCGCCAGGTGGCCTCGGCCCAGCGCGTATTGCCCGGGGCCCAGCGCCGCGGGGCCCGCCCGCTCCACCTCGGCCTCCAATCCGGCCAGGCGCGCCTGGAGGTCCCGGCGGTCCTCGCGCACGTCATGCAGGCGCGAGAGCGCGGAGTAATGGGCCCGGGACTCGATGAGCTCCACCTGCTCGGTGAAGCGCTGCACCAGCCGCTCACGCGTGGAGGCCTCCCGGCGGCTCCAGGCGCCCCAGCCCAGCGCCACCGTCACGGCGAGCAGCGCGGCGGCCCCCAGGGAGGCCCGCACCCAGTGCTTGCGCAGCCGCTTGCGCAGCGCATAGCCGACCCCAGCGCGGGCCCGCACGGGCTCGCCCGCGAGGAAGCGCTCCAGGTCCTCCGCCAGCGCGCGCGCCGAGTCGTAGCGGTCCGCGCGGTCCTTCTCCAGGCACTTGAGCGTGATGGCCTCCAGGTCCGCCGGCAGTCCAGGGACGAGCTGGCGCGGCGCCTTCGGCTCCTCGGTGGCGATGTGGCTGAGCACCTCCAGGCCGTTGGCGCCCGGAATGGGGACCTCTCCGGTGAGGAGGAAGTAGAGCGTGGCGCCCAGGCTGTAGATGTCCGCGCGGCGGTCCAGGCCACGCACCTCACCGCGGGCCTGCTCCGGGGCCATGAAGTGGGGCGTGCCCAGCACCGACCCAGAGGCCGTGATGGAGCCGTGGACCTCGCGCGCGAGCCCGAAGTCCATCACGTAGGGACGCAGGCTCCCCTCCCCGCCGCGCTCGACCAGGATGTTGGAGGGCTTGATGTCCCGGTGGATGAGCCCCACGCGGTGGGCCTCGTGCACCCCCCACGCGGCCTCGCGCAGCACCAAGGCCTTCTGCTCGACGGTGAGCGAGCGCACCAGGGCGCCCAGCGGCTCGCCGTCGATGTATTGCATGGCGATGAAGACCCGGCCCTCGACATGGCCGACCTCGTACACCTGGCACACGCGCTCGTGCTTCACCCGGGCCTGGGCGCGCGCCTCGGAGACGAAGCGGTGGGTGAGCGCCGCGTCCTCGTCGCGGACGAACTTGAGGGCCACGTGGCGGTGCAGCCGGGGGTCCCACGCGAGGAACACGCGCCCCATCCCGCCCTGCCCCAGGAACCGCAGGGGCTGGTAGCGCTCCCAGCCGGGAAGGGGGAAGGCCTGGGCCTCTGGCGGCCGCGGGGCCGGTGGCGTCCCGCCCCGGGCCGGCGCGATCGTGCGGGTCTCCTCGGCGTCGGGCCCCATCGCGGGTGGAGGAGATGGCGCGGCGGGGGCCACGCCCCGCAGCGAGGCCAGGGTCTCCTCGGAGAGCACGCCCCGCTCCCGGAGCAGCTCCAGCGGGCTGCGCCGCAGCCGCGCCGCCTCCTCCCGCAGGGCCCGGGCTCCCTCCCGGTCCACGAGGCCCTCGTCGATGGCGAGCCAGAGCTCCGTCTCGTAGTCGCGTTCCATGGGAGGGCGTGGCCTGGGGACCCGGCCTGGCGCGGCCAAGTATGGCGTCCCCACCGGAGCGACGAGAAGGGGCCCGAGTCCGCCGGCGACTGTCGGCGACTGTCGGCGACCGTGGCGTGGCGGCGGCGAAGGGCCTTCCACGCGTCCCTCTCCGAGGAGAGGCGTCGTGCGCGGGGGTGGCGCGCCGTTTGCTCAAGGACAGATGCGTGGGCGAACCCGCCCACGTCATGGCCGGTGCCACCGGCCAGGGGGAAGACACCATGAAGGCTTCACAGACGCGCAGCACGACCCTGATGCAGACCGCGAACCGCCTGGCGCCGCGCGCCCCGGCCCCGCTGAGGATCGCCGCGGATCCGACGGACAAGGCGCAGCTCGTGGCCGCCTACATCCAGGCGCTCAAGGCGCAGGCTGTCTCGGTGATTGGGGCGGCCAAGGGGGCCACGCTCGTGCCCATCGAGTACAACGGCGACTTCAACTGGGACTGGACGACGGGCAACGGCGACATCAACAAGCTGACGTACGATTACATCTCGGGCGCGGTGTCACCGAGCACCGACATCCCGGGGGCCTGCGCGGTCGGAGGCACCGGCAGCCTCCCGAACCTCTACTGCGAGCTCGTCAAAGCGCTCAACTGGCAGTTCAACCAGGCCGACAACACAGCCCTCCAGGCGGCGCTGACCAAGAGCAGCGTTCAGGCGCAGGCGATCGTGTCGACCTACACCGGCATCTATGGCCCCATCACGCCCGCGCAGATCCAGGCGGCCCAGAAGGTCAGCGCGTTGGTCCAGGAGCCCATCGACTACATCCTCACCTACCAGGCCGGCTACCTGTGGGCGGGCCTCCCCAGCGGCTCCGCGCCCATCTCCGTGCTCAAGATGCAGGGCACCCCCAACCTGCGCCAGCTGCTTCAGTACGCGCCCCCTTCGGCGGAGCCGGTCATCCTGGAGATTTCCGCCTACCTCAACGCCCTCGGGCCCTCCGCGAGCCTCGAGGACGAGCAGAACTTCGGGGGCAACCTGCTGGCGAACCTCAACGACAACCTGACGCCCTCCGCCACCAACGGAGGCATCCTCCAGTCGAATCCGCCGTCCACTCAGTACTTCCCGGCCTTCAGCAGCAACATGCAGCCGGGCGACATCCTGGCCGGGCTGCAGAACAGCAGCCAGGTCGCGACCGTCAGCTTCACGGCGTCCTCGGCGGAGCAGGGCGGCTACAACATCAGCTTCTCCGGCGGCAGTTCCATGTCCTGGGGCTCGCTGCTGGAGATCAGCGTCGGCATGAACTTCCAGGGTGACGTGGCGGCCCAGCAGGGTTCCGGGTCCACCTTCGACATCACGATGACCTTCCCCGGGGTGACGATGATCCCCTTCGCGCCGGCCTCGTACCAGAACAACTCGGACGGGCCCATGGGTTGGCTGGACGAGACCGTCCTCTACCAGGCGCTCAACAACTACAACAACGGCTCGAAGGACACCGGCTTCACCTTCCAGTCCGGACTCCCGAGCGGCATCAAGCTCGGGCCCGGCGGCGTCGGCTACCTGTCGGCGGTGGTCGTCTCCGCGTATCCGACCATCACGGTCAACTTCGCCGAAGGGGATTATTCGGCCTGGTCCCAGTGGCTGGCGGCGCATGCCTCCGTCAGCGTCGACCTCTTCGGCTTCATCCCGCTGGGCGGCGTGAACGCCGGCGCCTACAGCGTGCAAGCGAAGCAGAACAGCTCGGGCAGCGGCTTCAGCCTCACCCTGACGCCGCCCGCGGTGGCGACGAGCACGAGCGCTCCGAATCAGGGCGTCCCCGTGCTCGCGGGGCAGGTCGCCTGGCTGGGTTCGTCCGAGGCCTGAGCCGCGCAAGGAAGGACTGAAGGGGCGCCCCTCATTCCTCGCGCGTCAGGCGTGCGGGATGAGGGGCAGGTTCAGCGGGCCGCGCACGGTGAGGGAGGTGTTCCACTTCACCGGGCCCGTGGGCGTGAAGCGCGTGAAGCGGGACAGGAGCACCTCCAGCCCCACGCGCGCCTCCAGCCGGGCCAGCGGTGCGCCCAGGCAGAAGTGGATGCCGTGGCCGAAAGGCATGTTGTTCACGCCCTCGCGGTCCATGTCGAAGGTGTCCGGGTCCTTGAAGCGCTCGCCGTCGCGGCACGCGGAGCCGATCATCAGCGCCACGCGCGCGCCCTCCGGAATCACCACGCCCGCCACCTCCGTCGCCTTCGTGGTGACGCGCACCAGGCCGTGCACGGAGGGCTCGTAGCGCAGCACCTCTTCCACGAAGCGCCCCACCTGCGACGGGTTCTCGCGCAGCCGGGCCACCAGGTGCGGCTGCTCCATCAGCAGGCGCACGCTGTGGCTGACGAGCTGCACGGTGGTCTCCAGCCCTGCCACCACCAGCAGGAACAGGAAGCTCATCAGCTCCGCGTCGGTGAGCGCCTCGCCGTCCACGCGCGTCTTCACCAGGTCCGACACCATGTCGTCCTGCGGGTGGCGGCGGCGCTCGGCGACGACGTCGGACAGGTAGTCCTCCATCTCGCGCACCGTGGCGCGGATGGATTCGTGCCGGTGGGTGTCCTTCTCCGTCGTGCCGGACACGCTGGACAGGTCCACGGACCAGCGCTTGTAGCGGGCCGTCATCGCTGGATCCAAGGCGAACAGTTCGCCAATCACGCTGGCGGGCAGCGGCATGGCGAAGGCGTCCACGAAGTCCACCTCGCGCTCCGGGGACAGCCGCTCCGCGAGCGTCTGGGCGAAGGCGCGGATGCGCGGCTCCAGCCGGTTCACCGCCGCGGGCGTCCACGCGCGGCTCACCAGTGTGCGCAGCCGCATGTGGCGCGGCGGGTCCAGGACGATCATCGATTCCGAGAACGGGTTGTGGCCCAGCCACGGCGGCGCGGTGGTGGTGCGCACCCCGGCGGAGGAGAAGACCTGCGGGTTCTTGAAGGCCGCGGCCACGTCCTCGAAGCGTGTGAGCGCCCACAGCCCGGCGGGGTCCACCTGACACACTGGCGCGGTGCGGCGCAGCTCCGCGTAGACGGGGTACGGATTGGCCCGGACCTCTGGGGCCAGCAGGTTCACGCGTCCAGTCATGAAAGAATTTCCTTTCCCGACTGGAAATCTATACCCGGTATGCGGGCTGCTGAACAGAGGCGCCCATCGAGGCGCGCGACCTGGAGGGCAAGAACGCGGCGGAGCGGGTGTCGCTCATCGAGGCGCTGCGCAAGGGCCGGGACATCCAGGCGGCGGAGGCCTACTTCGGCGGGCTCCAGTTCCCGGTGAACGACAAGGTCATCGCGGGCGCGCAGCACTGCGCGTTCGACCAGGTGGGCCGCGTCACGGAAGTGTGGAACGAGGCCACCGCGCAGTAGGCGTCAGTCCGTCGCGGGCACCGGGGCATCCACCAGCCGCACATGGATGATTCCCGGTGTCCGGTGCCGGAACCAGGGCAGCCGGTTGAACGTGTTCAAGAGGGCGCGCAGGAAGCCCCGGGGGAACCTGTACGGCACCTTCGAGACGTGCGTCACACGTGGGTGCCAGCCCTTCAGCGTGGGCTCTACTTCATGCAGGTCGATGCCCCACGGCATGGGCGGTAACCGGTAGGCGCGCGTGCGGCTCTGCCCCGCGAGCGTCTTCTGGGAGACCCACCGGGGAATCGTGTCGAAGAGCAGCTCCGCGCCCGGGAAGCGCTCCGCGATGTCGACGAACAGGCGGCGGACCTCCTCCTCCTCGAAGTACATGAACAGCCCCTGCGCGATGATGAACACGCCATGGGATGCATCCACCGCGTCCATCCACGAGCGGTCCAGCGCGCTGGAGGGAAAGTGGCGAAGCCGCGCCGTGGGAGGAAGGAAGCGCTCGCGGATGGCCACGGCCTCTGGCAGGTCCACGCTCAACCAACGCAGCCGGCCATTGTCCAGGCGCAGGGCCTGCGTCTCCAGCCCCTCCCCCAGCGACACGATGAAGCCGTCCGGGTGCGTGGCCAGCCACTGGCGCAGGACGCGGTCCGTCTCCACCGCGCGGATGGCGTGGGACGCCTGCGCCTTCCCGAACGAGCGCTCGAAGTCGTACTGGATGGCGTCGTAGATGCGCACGCAGTCCGCGTCGCGAAGGATGCCGTCGGGCCGCTTCGCCTCCGCCGCACGGTTGTGCAGCGTCAAAAGCATCGTCTCCGGGATGCCCGTGAGGTTCGGAACGTAGCGCTCGGTCATGGCAGGTCCCCGCCTTGGACTTCAATATAGACAATCAACAACCCGGTGGATTCAGGAGCAAGGACCGGAGCGCGGGCGGTGGACGGAGCGGTCTACGGTGACGCGCACTCTTCCTTCACCGCATGGAGCAGCTGAATGCGCCTCTACGACTACCTTCCTTCCGCGAACGGCTACAAGGTCCGCACGTTGCTCGCGCAGCTCGGGCTCGCGTACGAGCTGGTGCCGGTGGACATCTTCGCGGGGGAGAGCCACACGGCGGACTTCCACGCGAACAAGAACCCGGACGGCCGCATCCCGGTGCTGGAGCCGGAGCCGGGGCGGTTCCTCGCGGAGTCCAACGCCATCCTGTCGTTCCTGGCGGAGGGCACGCGGCTGATGCCGGACGACCGCTTCGCGCGGGCGCAGGTGCACCAGTGGATGTTCTTCGAACAGAACGCGGTGGAGCCCAACATCGGGACCGCGCGCTTCTGGCGCCTCACGGGCCGGCAGCCGCCACAGTCCGAGGTCCTCCGCAATCGCGTGCAGAACGGTGAGCGCGCGCTGTCCACGCTGGAGCGGCACTTGGTCCGGCACCCGTTCCTGGTGGACGGGCGCTACACCGTCGCGGACCTCTGCCTCTTCGCGTACACGCACCTGGCGCCGGAGGCGGGCGTGGACCTCGCGCCCTACCCGTCCGTGGCCGCGTGGCTGGAGCGGGTGAAGGCCCAGCCCGGTTTCCTGGGCCCCGTGCCGCCCTACTCCGCGAACGCGCGCGTGGCCTGAAGCCAGCGCGTCACTCCCCTTCAGCGGCCACGGCCTGACGGACCTCCGCGTCCGTGAGCCTCACCGAGGGCGCGTCCGCCTTCGCGTCCATGAGCCGCTTCGCCAGCAGCTCCGTCACGGGCGCGAGCACGCTGAAGTGCGTGGCGCCCGGCACGGCGAGGAACGACAGCGGCGCCTTCTTGGCCGCCGTACGCAGCGATTCGAACGCGCCCATGTTGCCCTGGTCCGAGCCCTCGATGACTTGCGTGGGCACGCGCAGGTGCTCCACGTAGTTCACCGGATTGCGCAGCCACAGCTCCGTCCCAGTGGCCTGCGCCAGCAGCGGAACATAGCGGGCATAGCCGGAGACATCCCCCACCGGGCCGAAGGCGTAGGCACCCTTCAACCGGGGCGACAGCACCGCCGCCATCAAGGCCATCGTGCCGCCCGTGCTGTGTCCCGCCACGTAGATGCGCGCGGGGTCCACGTCCGGGCGCTGCGCCACGAAGTCGATGGCGGCGACCACGTCATCCACCTCGCCCAGGAAATACTCGCTCGCCCCCGGGTTGTCGTCCGACCCGCGCAGCGACGGCAGCATCAACACCAGCCCCGCTTCGCGGAAGGCCCGCGCGCTCTGATCATTGCTCCGTGGTGAGGGCGCCCACGCGAAGTCGTCGAGCCCCCAGTTGAATCCTCCGTGGATCCACACCACCGCCGGCCGCTTCGCACCCTCGCGCACGGGCGTGACGTAGGCCGCGTTGCTGCCCAGCGGCGCGGGATAGCGCACCACTTCGAAGAGCTCCTTCGGCGGCGTGGGCGCGGGTGCGCGCTGCGCAGGCTCCACCTTCAACTGCGTGCGGAACGTCTTTCGAAGAGTCACGGACGTGGGCGGCGCGGGCCTGGAGCACGCCCCGAGGAAGAGACAGGCCAGCAGGATGCAGAGGACGGCATTCCGGGAGGGCGTCATCATCTTGGGAATACGAAGCGGTGGAACGTCACGGGTCCGCGACATCCGCGACTGCGTTCTGGAGGGTGGCTTGACAGCTCGCGGCATCACCGCTACTTCTTCTCACAGAATGTTCGTCACCTCCGCCATGTGCATGTGTTCGATGCCTGTTCCGGGTGGGCCCAAGCCCGCCGCGGCCGGCTGACGCACAGCCTGCCCCTGGCGAGCCAACCGGAGCCCACCCACCCGCGAGGGTCGGTGGGCTTCGTCGTTCCGGGCCTCCGCTCTCTCGCATCCCTGACGAAGAGCGTCGCAGCGCCCCACGCGTCCTGAAGTCCTCCCCGCCGCCCGCAGTGCCCTGACGTCCCC
>NZ_RAWE01000289.1 GCF_003611695.1 Corallococcus carmarthensis
TCTCTTCAATCGCTTGAAGCAGAACCGGCGGGTGGCGACGCGCTATGAGAAGCGCGCCGCCAACTACCTGGCGATGGTCCTTATCGCCTCCATCCGCCTCTGGCTCTAATTTGCGGACACGCCCTAGGTGTCATCGGGGTCGTCGACATGGTCCAGGTGCGCCTGGAGCTGCGCTCGGTAAAGCGGCACCACCTCCGCCGCCATCGCATCCTCAAGCACCTTCCGCGCCCCGGTTCTATCCCCGCTCTCCTTGAGCAAGTCCGCCGCTCCGAACGCGCGCCCGATGCGATATGTGCCCTCGCGCGTCCGTCGGTGAATCTCCCTCACGAGCGCAGCTGTATCCGGCGCGCTGACGAGAGCTGCATCGGCGTCCTCACGCGTCAGCCCCACCTGGGGCGCCATCCAGTCATCGGATGTCACTGCGCCACCCCAGGCCCACACATGTCGAACGGCCATTGCCGCTGCCCTTTGCAGTGCTCCATGCACGAGCCGCAGGGACCTCCTCAATGCGGTTTCTTCGTGGACTGGTACCGGGCATACATGTCGATGCAGTGTTGCCGCCAACCGCCGTCCGCGTCTTCACTGGCGGCCGTGCTGGTGGCTTTCTCGAACTCGCGAGCACCCTGCATCAACGTCGCGGCTTCGCTCTCTGTCATCCCGCACGCTTCGGGGAGCCGGTACTTCTTGAGGCAACACACGGTGCTGCTTGCGCCAGGTAGTCGCCAGCGGAGCGGCGGCCTGTCTCATGCGCGACGGTTGAGCAGCCCGAGGCGAACGCCAGGCAGAACCCAGCCGCTATCCAGCGAATCACGTTCATCAGGCGAAGTCCGATAACACACCAGGCTCCACCGTCGGCCACCAACCTCCGGCCTCCAGGCTCTGGAATCTCGTGCTTCCCGAGTCCGGGTCCGGAACGTACCTTGGCGCCCCATGCGCCTCTTTCGACGAACCGGCCTCGCCGCGCTGTGCGGCCTCACCGCGGCCCTGCTGACGGGCTGTCCCGACAAGACGTCCCAGGCCCCCGTGGACGGCGGCACCCCCGGCGCCACGGCAATCCCGGACGCGGGCCCGGAGGCTGTCGTCTTCACGCTCCAGTACCTGTCACCAGACGGCGGCTCCGCGCTCATCCCCCTGGCCCTGGAGGAAAAGCCGCTCGTGGAGCCCACCGCCGACCTGGAGCTCCGCAGCACCCTGGGCCTCAAGAACTACCGCGTCCGGCTGATGGACGAAGCCGACCGGGCCATGGTCTCCGACGACTCCGTGTCCGAGGCCGATGACGGCCTCGTGTACCGCATCCACCTGCCGCAGCCGCTCAAGACCGGCTACTCGTACACCCTCGTCGTGGACTCGCAGACGGGCTCGTCGTTCCAGGACTCGCGCGGCCGCGACGTGGACGACCTCCGGGCCTCGTTCCAGATCATCGGCGACAAGGAAAAGGCCAAGCCGCCTCCGCCGCCCCCCGCCAAGGGCGGCAAGAAGAAGCACAAGTAGCCGTCACTCCTGGGTTTCTGACTGGCCGGGCGCCTGATCCGGCAACGGCTCGGGCGTCGCCGGCGCCGGGGTCGGCAGGTTCAGCGCCGTGCGCATTTCCCGCAGCTTCGCCTGGATGAGCCGCATGTTCCCCGGGCCCATCCGCAGCAGGTGCTTCTGGGCCTTGCTCAGCCCCTCCAGCTCCGGCGACGCATAGACATACAGCGCGCCCTTGGACTCCACCTCCACCGGGCCCTTCGGCACCGGGACCGCCAGCAGATGCTGGATGGCCCGGCCGAACGCCGTCTCGAAGCCCTGATCCGGCGGCGCGATCTCCCGGTAGGCCTGGTCGATGAGCGGCTTCAGCTCCCGGTACACCATCGCCGCGCCGGACGCGTCCAACGACCCCAGCACCCGGGCCACCAGGTCGTAGCGCGCGTAGCTCAGCGGCGCGATCTCCGAGCGCCCGTTCGCCCCGGCCGCGCCCACCTGGAACGCCCCCACCGGCGCCATGAACAACAGCGAGGCCCGGGGGCTCTCGCCGTCGGCGATGTTGCTCACGGACGCGGTGAACCGGCGCGCCAGGTCGCGCTCCTGGAGCCACCGCGCCAGCTCCGGGTCCACCGACAGCTTGCCCACCAACTCGCGGATGCGGCCGTCACTCTCCGGCAGCGACACCTCCGGGGGCGCCGCCGCCACGCCCGCGTCCACCACCGGGGGCGCCGTCACCACGGGCGGCGGCTCGGACTGGCGCCGCAGGCCGAAGTACGAACCCACCACCCCCAGGACCATCAACGCGATCAGGATGCCCAGGACCTTGCCCCGCGACGGAGCCTTGGGCGGCTCGGCCTGCGGCGGCGGTGGGATTCCTCCAGCAGAACCCGGATTCACGAAGTTCGGATCACTCATGGTCCCGGACCTTACAGACAGGCCTCCGAGCCATTCCACGCGGGCGTGCACAATCCACGCGCCCGGTGTTCACCGCGCCAGGAGAACCTCGTCCGGCAGCCGCCAGAGCTGGCCGTCCTCGGGCGACAGGAGGAGGCCGCCGGGCAGCAGGTGCACCGACGTGACGGCCTCCGTGGACAGCGGCAGCTCCCACGCGCACACGGGCCGCAGTGAAACGGGGTCCAGTTGAAGCAGGTACCACTCCCCCGCCTCCAACAGGTCCTCCACCGCCACCAGCACCGCCCGCTCTGTCACCAGCGCCGTGTACCCCGTGGCGAGCGTGCCCTGTTCCGGCAGCAGGAACTCCGCCGCCATCGTGGCTTCCGGGTACGTCCAACGCCGCACCCAGGTGCCCCCCACGCCGATGAAGCCCGAGCCGTCCGGGAAGAAGCCCGCCGGATAGAACGGCGCATCCACCGAAGCCACCGTCGCGCCGCGCACGAGCCCCGCCGCGCCATGCTCCACGAACGTGAGCCACGTGCCTTCCTGGCCCTGGCTCACCGCCACGCCCATCACCGGCAGGCGCGGATGCGGCATCCATTCGTGCAGCCCGTCCAGGTCGTCCTCGCCCTGCGGTGGCGTGTCCAGCGCCAGCCCGGCGTCCGTCCCCGCGACGTCTGATAACGTTTGGGAATCCAGGACGCGCACGAACGCCCGCCCGTCCTGGACGCCGCTCGTCCACAAGCCCTCGCCGGTGACGTCGAACCCCAGCGCCTGCGTGTGCCGCGTCCAGGCCCGAGCGGTCGTCTCCACCGGACTCCCATCCGCCGCCCGGCCCACCATCTCAATCCGCCCCGGACCCAACACCGCCACGCTCCGCAGCGACGGATGCAGCGCCACGAGCTGCGCCGTCCGGGGCAGCTCCAGCGCACGCGCGGGCGGCCAGGCTTCCAGCGCCCCCAGCACCACGAGCCGCCGCGAACCCACGGCCAGCCCCACCGCCTCCGCCGAGGGCGTCAGCACGAAGCCGTCCCCCGCCCACTCCGCGTCCGTGAGCGGCAGGGCCGTGAGCCGGGTGAGCTCCACGCGGCGGCTGGGAATGCCCCAAAGGGTGCCGGGCCGCGGCCGGCCGACCCAGGGGACCACCTGGCCGCTCAGGAATCCTGCTCCATGGCCCTCACGCGCGCGAGCGTGTCCACGTCGCGCTCGGTGGGCCCCAGTTCCAGGAGCAGCCGGCTCACGTCGTACAGCAGGTCTCCCCGCTCGAACACCTTCAGCCTGGGGACATCCAGGTTCAGGTCGTCCGCGCCCTTGTTGTACGAGAGGTCCATCAGCGACCGGAGCTGGAACGAGTCGTAGAGGTTGTACTCCACCAGGTAGCGCAGGGCCTCCACGTCGCCGCGCCGCAGGTACGCGCGCCACAGCAGCACCGCGTCGTAGCCGTTGACGCCCTTCAGGTGCGGCGGCCGCCCCACGCCCAGCTTGTCTTCAATCTCCTTCAGCCCGCCGCCCATCCCCAGCCGCCGCGTGACGAAGCGCAGGTCGATGTGCGCTTCCGGCACCGGGAAGTGCTTCTCGCCGAAGTACTCCTTCAGCACCGGCACGTCGAAGCACGAGCCGTTGAACGTCACCCACAGCCGCCGCTTCGCCATCGCGTCCGGCAGCGCGTCCATGTTCCGGCCCTGGATGAAGACGTGCAGCCCCGCGGCGTCGAACAGGCTCACCACCGTGGGCACCTGCGTCTGGCTGCCGTCCGTCTCGATGTCGAAGTAGACGGCGTCGTCCTGGAACTCCGGGAACAGGCGCCAGTGCTCGCGCGGCGGCACCATGCGGGCCAGTTCCTTCAGGTCCTTCCGGGCCAGGGCCTCGCGCGCCTCCGCGATGCGCTGACGGGCCACCGTGTCCGCCTTGCGGCTGATGACGATGCCGCCGTCCGGGAAGTCATCCCAGGTCCGGATGCCCTTGGACCACAGGTCCTTCTCCCGCCACGGCCCCACGCCGGGGATGTGCTGGAACGTGTGCAGCAGCATCAATCGAGCGCACCCAGCCTTCCCGCCAGCAGGTCGTCCAGCAGCGGCACGTCCGCCTCGCAGAACGGCAGCGCCTGCATCTCCGTGGGCGTGTGGAACGCCAGCTGGTGCGCGCCCAGCGGCTTCGGGTCGCCGGACACCAGCGTGGCCGCGAACAGCACCAGCTCCACCGTGAGGTCCGGGTACGTGTGCCGGCCCTCCCACAGGCGGCGGCCGACGGCCAGCTCCACGTCCAGCTCCTCGCGGCACTCGCGCGCGAGGGCGGCCTCGTCCGTTTCGCCCGCCTCCACCTTGCCGCCGGGGAACTCCCAGAGGAGCGCGCGGCTCCCACCGGGAAGGCGCTGCTGGACCAGGTACCGCGGCCCGCCGTCTTCCGGGCCGGGCCGGGGAATCAGCGCAGCCACCACCCGCACCGTCCGGGGCACGGCGCGCGTCACCCGCGCGGCCCCTTCTTCACGTTGTTCATGTCCAGCGAGTACAGGTACGCGTTGTTGGACAGCACGTACACCCGCGAGCCCACGACGAACGGCGGCGCGGAGATGCCCACGCCCGGGTTCCACGACAGGCGCGTCTTGCCCGTCGTCGGGTCCACGAACAGCAGCGCACGCTCGTTGGGCACCAGCAGCATTCCCCGCGCCAACACGGGAGCGAGCGCCGTCCTGTCCTTGAGGGGGAGCGACCAGATGAGCTTCCCCGTCTCCCCCAGGTAGGCGTCCAGGCGGCCGTCGCCGGAAGCGAACACCACCTCGCCCCGCGACAAGAGCGACGTCAGGCCGCCCACGCTGGTGTTCCAGATGACGGCGCCGGTGTCCGCCTCCAGGGCGTACAGGCCGTTCTTGTACGAAGCGACATAGAGCCGCCCGGCCGAGTCGATGGCCGGCGTGGTGTCCACGTCCAGGAACTCCGTGCCCGCGCCCGACAGGGACTTCTCCCAGACGACGCCGCCGTCCTCCACCTTGAGGGCGACGAGGAAGCCGTCGGAGAAGCCGATGTACGCGGTGCCCTGGTCCACCTTCGGCGCCGAGGCACCCCGGATGGTGAAGCCGGACGGCGGGTCGCGCCGGTACTGCCACACCCACGTGCCGTCGGTCGCCTTCACCGCGAACACCGTGTCGGTGTCCGAGGCCACCAGCACCAGACCATCCGCGAGCACCGGCACCGTGGCCAGGGACTCGTTGGTCGCGTACTTCCACTTCACCGCGCCCGTGCGGCCATCCAGCGCGTACAGCACGCCGTCACCGCCCGGCATGTACAGGACGCCTTCGCTGGCGATGCCCCCCGCGAGCGCCCGCGCGCCCGTGCGGAAGGACCAGGCCACCTGCCCGTCCGGCCCCACCGCGCGGATGTAGCCATCACGCGTCTGGGCGATGACGTTCCGGCTCTCCGGGTCGAACACCGGGGAGGCGGGCTCGCGCGGCGAGTACTCCAGCAGCGGGGTCTTGTCGACCAGCCCCTTCCACCAATGCACCTGGAAGTAATCCACGGGCGGCTGACGGGGCGCCGCGGGCAGCTCCGGGTTGCCGTGCAGCGGCGCCCCAGCACACCCGGCCAGGAGCCCCGCCCCGGCCACCATTCCCACCCACCGCTTCCACCGAGCGAGCCGCATGGTCATGAGCGCGCTACGGCTGACCCGCGTCCGTGGCCGTCGCGGCGGGCGGCGCCGGCGTGGGCACCTTCACGCCCTCCGCGGCCAGCACCGCCATGCGCTCGGTGGCCTGACGGGCCGCGGCGCTGTTCGGGTGGTCCGTCGGGATCTTCGACAGCACCTGCGCGGCCTCGTCCTTCTTGCCCTGCAGGATGAGCATGCGGGCCTTGTGGTACGCGCCCATGCCGACCAGGTACTCGCCGGTGTCCGCCTTCTCCATCGCCTCGAAGGAGGTGATGGCCTTGGCGTAGTCGCCCTTGGCCTCGTAGGCGTAGCCCTGACCTTCCAGGGCGCCCGCGCGCAGGGCGTCGTTCTCCGGAGCGCCCTTGAGGAAGACGTCCAGGGAGGCCAGGGCCTCGTCGTTCTTGCCCAGCCGGAACTCGGCCTTCGCCTGCGGCAGGGCGGCGGTCGTCGCCGAACGCGTGCCCTCGTGCTCCTTGCGGAAGGCCGCCAGCTGCTTCACGACCTCCTCGTCACGGGCCTGCACCGTGGGGAACGGGGGCTCCGTGGCCGTGGGGTCCGCCGGGTCCACGCCCGTCACGGGGCGGTCCAGGACGGTGAGGGCCTGGCCCAGGGCCATGGAGGCGGTCTCCTCGCCGCGCTTGGACACCTCGCTGGCGATGGCCACACCCACCGCGCCCAGCACCAGCACGCCGGCGCCAATGGCGAGGAACTTCTGGCGCTGCATCAGCCAGTCACGCGCATCCGCTCCCACCTTCTGGAAGGCGTCCGGCTGACGAAGCTCCTGCTGGCGAATCTTCTCGGTCTTCTGCTGGGCCACGATGAAGGGACCTCTCTCCGGCTCGACGGTGCTCTTCGCTCTGGGAAAGCGGCGCACTGTAAAGAGCGCCCGCTGGGAGTGTCAACGCGTGAGCGCGGTCAGTCGCGCCCCGCGCGCTTGCCACCCTTGCCACCCTTGCCCACCAGGTGCGGCTTCTTGCGCGCCTCGCGCTTGGCCTTGCCTGGACGATCACGGAAGAGCAACCGGATGGGGACCCGCAAATCGAACGTCTTGCGGATCTGGTTGGTGATGTACCGCTTGTACATGTCCGGCACGCCCTCTGGGGCGTTGCACGTGAGGGTGAACGTCGGCGGCGCCGCCGCGACCTGGGCGATGTAGTACAGGCGCAGCGGCTTGTTCTTCACGATGGGGGCCGGGTTGTTGTCCACCATGTAGTCCAGCAGCTTGTTGAGCTGGGGGGTGGGCGCCCGGAAGCGGAACTGCTTGGCCAGCTCCACCGCCACGTCCACCACCTTCTCCACCTTGGAGCCGTGGAGGGCGGACGTGAAGATGACCGGCGCGTAGCCCACGAACTTGAGCGCGATTTTCAGGTCCTCGCGGAAGGACTCCTGGCGGCGCTTGTCCTCCGCGATGAGGTCCCACTTGTTCACCACGATGACCAGCGCGCGGCCCCGGTCCATGGACAGGCCCGCGAGCTTCGCGTCCTGATCCACCGCGGGCTCCGTGGCGTCCATCAGCAGCACCGCCACGTCGCTGCGCTCCAGCACCTTCAGCGCCGCGATGACGGAGTACTGCTCCACCTGGTGCGCGATGGTCTTCTTGCGCCGGATGCCCGCGGTGTCCGTGAGGATGAGCTGATTGCCCTTGTACGTCACCTCGGAGTCGATGGGGTCGCGCGTGGTGCCGGCGACCTCGCTGGTGACGACGCGCTTCTCCTTGAGGATGGCGTTGACCAGCGTGCTCTTGCCCACGTTGGGCCGGCCGATGATGGCCACGCGGATCTTCCCGTCGTCCGGCGGCGCCTCGGAGTCCTCGCCCTCCTTCTTCTCCGGGAGCTTGGACACCACGGAGTCCATCAGGCTGCCCATGCCCAGGTTGTGCTCGGCGGACATGGCGTTCACGTCGCCCAGGCCCAGGCGGAAGAACTCGCCGGCCAGCGACTGCATCTGCCCGGACTCGTTGTCCAGCTTGTTGGCCGCGACGACGACGGGCTTGCCCGCCTTGCGCAGGTAGTTGGCGACGGCCTCGTCCGCCGTGGTCATGCCCGCGCGGGCATCCACCACGAAGATGATGACGTCGCACTCCTCCACCGCGAACTGCGCCTGCTCGCGCACCTGCTTGAGCAGCGAGTCCTTCTCACCGGGGACGAAGCCGCCCGTGTCGATGAGGGTGAAGGCGCGGCCCTCCCACTCCGCGTCGGAGTAGTGCCGGTCGCGGGTGACGCCCGGCTCGTCCTGCACGAGCGCGATGCGGCGGCCCACCAGGCGGTTGAACAGCGTGCTCTTGCCCACGTTGGGGCGACCGACAATGGCGACCAGCGGCTTCATGGATTCTCTTTCGACAGCGACGACGACTTCTTCGGCGGCAACGACGTCAGCGGCAACGGCTTCAGCGGCGACATCACTCGTACCCCAGCTTCCTCAGGCCCGCGGCACGCTCGCTCCAGCGGGCCTCCACGCGGACGCGCAGGTCCAGGTACACGTGCGCGCCCAGCAGACGCTGCACGGACTTGCGCGCGTCCGTGCCAATGAGCTTCAACATCTGCCCCTGCTTGCCAATCAGGATGGCCTTCTGGCTGTCGCGCTCCACGTAGATGGACGCCGCGATGCGGATGAGGCCGCCCAACTGGCCGGGGGGCGTCCCGGGGCGGGGCTCGCGCTCGGACTCGTCGAACACGTCCACCAGCACCGCGGTGGAGTACGGGATCTCCTGGCGGCAGTGCCTCAGCACCTGCTCGCGGATGTACTCCCCCACCAGCACGCGCTCCTGCTGATCCGTGAGCATGTCCTCCGCGAAGAGGGGCTCGCCTTCCGGCAGGTGGCCCAGCACGACCTGGAACAGGTGATCCACGCCGTCCTTCTCCCGCGCGGAGATGGGCACCACCTCCGCGAAGGGGAACTCCTGGCCGTAGAGCGCGATGAGCGGCAGCAGCTTCGACTTGGGGATGGAGTCGATCTTGTTGATGACCAGGAACGTGGGCTTGCCCACCTTCTGCAGCCGCTCGAGGATGGCGCGGTTGCCCGGCGTCACGTCCAGCGTCTCGCCCTGGGGCGGCTCGATGAGGAAGAGGACCAGGTCCACCTCCTCGGCCGCGGAGAGGGCGGCCTCCACCATGTAGCGGTTGAGCTCTCCCTTGGCCTGGTGGATGCCGGGAGTGTCGAGGAACGCCACCTGCCCTTCCGGACGCGTCACCACGCCCAGGATGCGGTTGCGGGTGGTCTGCGGCTTGGGCGAGACGATGGCGATCTTCTCGCCGGTGAGCGCGTTGAGCAGCGTGCTCTTGCCCACGTTGGGCCGGCCGATGAGCGCGGCGAAGCCAGCGCGAGGGGTCTTCTTCTGGGACTGAGAGGCCATACTTCCGGAGATGATCAGTGGGCCTTCCAACTGCGACGACGGGAAGGCCCCGGGGGAACGGCTATAGACGGCGGACGGCCTTACGACGGCCGCGCCGTGGAGATGGTCAACGTCTGGATGCGCACGTCCCGGCGGGGACGGTCATTTGAATCCTTGGGAAGCTCATTGGCGATGCGGTCCACCACATCCTGCCCCTCCACCACCTCGCCGAAGATGGTGTAGCGGTTGTCCAGGTGGGGCTGCGGCGCCGCGGTGATGAAGAACTGACTGCCGTTGGTGTTGGGGCCCGTGTTGCCCATGGCCAGCACACCCTTCCTGTCGAAACGCCGGCCACTCTGGAACTCATCCTCGAAACGGAAGCCCGGCCCATTGTTGCCCCGGCTGGTCGGGTCCCCGCCCTGAATCATGAAGTCCTTGATGCAGCGGAAGAAGAGCGTCCCGTCGTAGAGCGGGCGGCCGTGCTGGGCCTGGAACGTCACCGGGTCCGTCCAGGGCTTCTCCCCCGTGGCCAGGCCCACGAAGTTCTCCACCGTCCGCGGCGACTCCTTGGAGAACAGGCGCACGACGATGCGCCCCTCCGTCGTGGTGAAGGTGCCGAACAGCTCCGTGCCCGCGCGGGCCTGCTCCATGAAGCTCATTGCGGGGTGGCCTTGGGGGCGGCGGGCTTGGACGCGGCCGGCTTCTTGGCCGCCGCGGCAGGAGCACCCTTGGGAGCCTTGTCACTCAGGGTGATGCCTTCCAGGACCACGGGCGTCTGCGGGCGGTCCTGCGCGCTGCGCGGCACGTTGCCGATCTTCTCCACCACGTCGTAGCCCGTGACGACCTCGCCGAAGATGGTGTGGCGGCCGGTGAGCTGCGCGGGCGTGGAGGTGGTGATGAAGAACTGGCTGCCGTTGGTGTTGGGGCCCGCGTTGGCCATGGCCAGCAGGCCCTGCTTGTCGAAGCTGCGGCCGCTCTGGAACTCGTCCGCGAAGCGGTAGCCCGGGTCGCCCCGGCCGGTACCGGTGGGGTCGCCGCCCTGAATCATGAAGCCCGGGATGACGCGGTGGAACACGGTGCCCGCGTAGAGTGGCTTGCCCTTCACCTGCTCGCCCGTCGCCGGGTCCGTCCAGGCCTTCTCGCCGGTGGCCAGGCCCACGAAGTTCTCCACCGTCTGGGGCGCGTCCTTGGAGAAGAGCTTCAGCGTGATGACGCCCTGGCTCGTCTTCAGGGTCGCGTAGACGTCCTTGCCGGCCCGGACCTTCTTCGTCCAGGGGCCCACGGCGGGCTCGGCGGCCAACGCCACGACGGCGGCCAGCGCCACGGTGATACCGAGAAGACGGTGCATACGGGACGGCCTCCAGGGCAGGAAGGCGCGGACCCTACCCC
>NZ_RAWE01000028.1 GCF_003611695.1 Corallococcus carmarthensis
GGCGGTGGCCACGGGCGGCTCGGGGGCGGGCTCCGCCGTCTTGCAGGCGGCGCCAAGGACACAAGAGGCGGCGAACAGGGCCAATCGCTTCACAGCGTTCTCCAACACGGACAAGGGGTGGGATTCGGCGCGCATCAACCCCCGATGCCCGGGGGCATTCCAGTGTCAACTCACGCGCGTGTGACAGGCCCCCCGCGGGCTGTCCACCATTGAAGCAATGACGGACCGCGTGAAACGGCAGCGCCCCACGGAACGCCCCTTCCGTGAAGAAGGGGCGCTCCCGGGGCGCGAAGGACCGCGGGTGAAACAGCCGGTGCGTCAGTCCTCCTTGCCGAGGATGCCGTCCTTGAGGCCGCTGTCCACGGGGTCCTTGCCCAGCCACACGGAGAAGAGCGCGTCCGCGAAGTCCTTGCCCTCCACGTCGATGGACTGGCCGCCCGTCACCTGCACGGTGGTGCCCTTGCCGGGGACGTAGGTCAGGTTCAGCTCCTGGCCCTCCTTCACCTCGGCGGGGATGGCGTTCTTGAAGGTGTCCAGGCGCGCCTGGAGCTTGGGCATGTTCGCGCCCGCGCTCTTCTTGAAGCCGTTCTCGATGGCCTCGGTGATCTGCTCCTTCTTGAGGTCGCGCTTCATGAACATGCGCACGCGCTTGACCTCGTCCGCGTTGAGCAGCGCGGTGGCGTCCTGCGTGGGGTTCTCCACGTAGAGGCCCAGGGTGTAGACCTTGAAGATGGCCTTCTTGCGCAGGCCCACCCCGTTGAGCTTCAGCTCCTTGCCGGCCACGGTGGCGGTGTCGGGGTACTTCACACCCGCGATCTCCTTGGCCATGACGGGCGCGGCGAGGGTCAGCGACAGCAGCACGGCAGTCAGCGTCTTCTTCATGGAAAAACCTCCGGGTGGGTTTCCGCGTGATGTTGGACGCAAACCTGCCCGTGCGTCTTCACCAAATGATCCACGAAGGCCATCCGGGTCTTGACGTCCTGCGGCGTACTCCCGGGAAGACGCCGTTCATCACTGAACGGACGGCAGCAGCACCAGCCCGTCCTTCGCGAAGCGCACCACCTCCGCGTGGACGTCCGCGGCGGGCATTCCCGTGGCCTGGGCGACAGCCTGCTCGGACAGTCCCTCCACGGCCATCTTCAGCACCAGCAACGCGGGCGGCGTGGCCTCCATGAAGAAGGTCATCAGCCGCTCCGGGTGGCGCCAGAGCAGCGCCAGCTCCTCCCCTTCCGCCGGCGCCGCGTCCGCGCCCTGGCCCCGCACGAACGCGCAGAGCCGGTAGGGCTGCTCCAGCACCGCCAGCGTGGGGTTGGGCGTCAGCCGCTCCACCGCGTCCGGGAGGACTTCCTCGGAAGCGAACACCGCGAAGTCCGTCCACTCGAAGCGCGCGAGCGCGGGCAGGAACGGCGGCAGTCCCTTCGCGGAGGCAGCGTCCGCGACGAAGGGCGCGAAGCCTTCGCCCAGGCGGTTGAGCTCGTAGTGCCGCGCGGGCCGCGTGCGGGTGTAGCCCTCCACCAGCGCGTCCCACGCCTCCGGCGTCACCGCCTTGCGCGTCAGCGGGAAGAGCTTCTCCAGCGTGGAGCGCACGTGGCCGCGCACGAACTGGCCATAGAGCGCCATGCGCTGCGGATCCACGTCCCAGCCCGGATGCGACGCGGACAGCTTCAGCAGTCCTTCCGCGCCAGGTGCCCCCCCGAGGTACGCGTCCATGCTGTCGAAGAAGTGCTTCAGCGACGGCTTCATCGCGCACCCTCCGCGAGCATGGCGCGGGCCTTGTCCGCCTCGTCCAGCACGGCGTCCAGGGACGGGATGGCCTGGTCCCACTCAATCAGCGTGGACACGGGCCCGGTGCGCTCCAGGGTGTAGCGGTACAGCGCCCACACGTCGTCGCAGACGCGGTCGCCGTGCGTGTCGATGAGCACCGACTCGCCCACGTCGTGACCGGCCAGGTGCACCTGCACCACGCGCTCCAGGGGCAGCGCGTCCACGAAGGCGCGCGGGTCGTAGCCATGGTTCTTCGCGTTGACCCAGACGTTGTTCACGTCCAGGAGCAGGCCGCAGTCCGAGGCCTCCACCACCTGGCGCAGGAAGTCCGCCTCCTTCAGCGTGCCGCCCGGCATGGCCGCGTAGTAGCTGGGGTTCTCCAGGAGGAAGGGGCGCTCCACGCGCGCCATCACCTCGCGCACGCGCGGCACCACGTGCTCCACCGCGGCCTCCGTGAAGGGCAGCGGCAACAGGTCGTGCAGGTGCACGCCACCCAGCCGCGAATAGCAGAGGTGGTCGGAGAAGAACGGCGCGTCCAGCCGCTTCACCAGCGCGGCCAGGCGGGTGACGTAGTCGTCATCCAGCGCGTCCGGCCCGCCGATGTTGAGGCCCACGCCGTGCGGCAGCAGCGTCCAGCGCTCGCGGCACGCGTCCAGGGCGCGTTGAGAGCGGCCGCCCAACGTGAGGAAGTTCTCCGGGATGATCTCCAGCCAGTCCAGCGTGCGCGGCGTGCGAGGCAGCGCCTCGTAGAAGTCGCGGCGCAGTCCGATGCCCGCCCCCAGCGGCTTCAACCCATGGCGGTCTGCATAGCGGGGGGACGGCATGCGGAGCTCCTCCTGGAGCCTGGAGACAGGACTGCGGCTGCGAAGGGTGGAAACAACACGGGCGGCAGGAAGGACTCTTCCCGCCGCCCGCGAGCCTGGGAGGAGACCTGTCACGCAGGCCCTCCCGGGGGATGACTACTTCTTGCCGCTGCAGGAACCGGAGCCGCAGGAGCCGGCGCCACAGCTGCCCTCGGCGCCCTTCGCAGGGGCCGCGGCGGGGGCGGCGGCGGGAGCGGCACCGTCGGCCGGCTTCGCGCTGCTGCAGTTGGCCTCGGCGGCCTTCTCGGACGAAGCGGCGTGCGTGGTGCCTTCCGCCGCCTTGTTGGACGCGCAGCCGGTGGCCAGCGCGCTGAGGGACAGGGTGCCGACAACCGCCGCAAGAGCCTTGACGTTCATGTGTTGCTTCCTTTCGTACCGCATGGGGTGTGACTACGGGGGGACAGACAACTACGGCTTGAACTGCGTGGAGCCCCAGGCGTCGACGGTGACATCGGCCCGCTCGCCTACCTTCAGCAGCAGCGCTTCCGTGCGCTTGATGCCGTAGGCCTCCAGGGGAATCTGGAACTTCGCGCGCACGCGCAGGAGCTCGCCCGCGGCGCGGTTCTTCGTCTCGGCCGTCTCCTGGAGGTACGTGGCCGTCACCTCCACGGGCTCCTCGCGCGTGACGCCGTGGATGGTGAAGGTGCCCTTCGTCTTCAGCACCACGGGCTTCGCGTTGGCGAGCGGCGCGGGCAGCGCCACGTCCTTGAACTCGAAGACGATGTCCGGGAACTTCGCCGCGTCCAGCCAGCGGTCATTCTGCAGGTGGCCGTCACGCGTCTCGTTGCCCGTCTTGATGGAGCTGACCGGCACCTGGAAGCGGCCGCTGGCCTTCTGCCCCTTCACCTCCACGCGGCCCGTCACCTTGTTGGACAGGCCGTTGATGACCTCCAGCGGCGCGTCCAGCACGAACATCACCGTGTCGCGGCTGTTCGGATCATTGAAGACGAAGCGCTTGTCGGAAGGAGCGGGCGCGGGCTCGGCGGCGGACGCGGACAGCGACAGGACGGCGGCGAGCATCAGGACGCTGCGGAACATGGCGGACCTCATCTACGGATGCCGCGGACCTCGCGGATGCATGCGATACGCGACAACCGGGAAGCGGTTACAGCCCTTTCTCTTTTCCGGGTGCTCTCCCCGCGTCATCCGAGGCCCGTTCACCGTCCATCGCCTCCCGCAACCCGCTGCCCGGCGCAGCATGGAGCGTGACGCCGCCTGGGTCAATTCGGACGCCCAGATTCTCCAGCAAGGCATCCAATTCGGAGAAGGCGGGGACCGGAAGGTGGCGGGCGAGCAGCGCGTCGAAGAGCGGCTGGCCCGCGACGGTGTCCACGGCGTTGCCGAAGTGGGCGAACGACGACGTGGAACCGCGCGTGGCGAGCAGCTCCAACACGTCCTCCAGGCGTGCGCGTCCATCCGTCACGCGGCGCAGCTCCACGTCCAGGTGGAGCGCGAAGAGCGCGCCGGACCAGTAGATGCCCTGCCAGTTCCCCTCCTGTGCGACGACCTCTTCCATGGTGCGTGAGCCCGCGGCGGCCCTGCCGCGCGCGAAGCCTTTCGTCAGCTCCTGCCAGGCGTGTTGGGCCGTCTGCCGTCCGGAGCGGGCGCGGGCGAGCTCCGTGTAGTAGGTGGCCAGGCCCTCGGTGAGCCAGGCCACCCGGGGCAACACCGTCGGGTGCGTCAGGTGCAGCAGTTCGTGGATGGCGACCCAGTCCTTCGCGAAGGACGCGGCGGTGGCGTCCTGGCCCACGAGGATGGAGATGCTGGGCGGGGAGCTCCACTGGACCATGCCGAAGACGCCGGGAGTGCTCTCGCCAGGAACGGGCACGATGCGCACGGTGACGCGCGGGTACGGGAAGGCCTTGCGCACGGTCATCACTTCACGCGCGGCCTGTTCGAGCCACGCGCAGACCTCCGCGTCCGTCAGGTGCGTGAAGCGCCCCAGCAGCGCGACCTCCAACACGGAGGCACCGACGTGCGCCTCGCACCGCCTGCCGCCGAAGGAATGGAAGCCCGCGTCGATGAGGTCCTCGCCGTGCAGGTGGTAGACGCCGCCGTCGCCGGGCGTCCATGGCAGGAGCGCGTCCGTGCCGGACACGGTGAGGTCCACGCGCAAGCCGGGCGTCACGCGGCTGGGGGTCAGCAGGTAGGCCTTGCCGGCCACGTGCCACGCATCCCCTTCCCCCATGCCTCCGAACATGTGCCGGCCACCCTCTCTAGAAGCCGAGGCCAGCGGGTAGTGGTAGCGGACGACGCGCGTCCCCTCCGGCACCTGCATCACTCCGTTCCTGGGGAAGAACTCGAACCGGGTGCCGACCTCATCCACGGCGGTCAGGGACTCCACGCGCCCTGGCTGCCGGAAGAGGAACTCGCGCGGAAACTTCCGAGGCAGGAAGACCTCCACGTTCAGGCCCGGCGAGGGGTCGTGCGTGTACGCGATGTTGTAGCGGAGGGGCGCGGAGTCCTCCCACGGAGCCGGGAGCGGCACGGAGGCACATGCGCCCAGCATGAGCGCCAGGCAGAGAAGCCCCGCGCGAGCCACCCACGTCTTCATTGCGTCCACCCTGCTCACCCGGTCCGTCGTCCGCGAGGAAGGACTCCACGGCGGCCCCCCGCCGTCCAGTCCGGAGTGACGACGCACAAGGACGCGCGGCCGCTCAATTCGGCTTCTTGCGCACGGTGCGGGCACGGCGCGCGGGCGCGTCCCCTGTCTTCACGAAGGCACCGGCCCGCCGGTTCCGGGGCGAGGCCTTCTTCTCCACCGCCGCCACGGGAGCCCCCGCGATGAGCAGCGCGCGTGCCGCGTCGAGGATCTCCCCCGCGAGCGGCTGGGACGCGGTGGCCCGCGCGAGCGTCATCGCGCCAAAGCACAGCGCCACCGTCGCCAGCATCTGCTGCCGGGGCGTCGCGCCCTCGCGCGCGGGGAGCTGGGCCTGGGCCCCGCCCACCAGCTCCTCCAGTCCCTGCCCGAACGCGGCCTGCACCTCCGGCTTCGCGCGCGTCAGGTCCGACAGGAGCGACGGCATCATGCAGGCCGTATCTCCCGTGGTCCGGTCGAACTGGCTCAGGTAGCGCCGCGCGAAGCGCTCCAGGAACTCCGTGCCCCGAGACTCCTGCAACCCCGAGAGCCAGCGCGCCTTGCGCACCGCCATGAAGGCGCGCAGCGACTCCGCGAGCAGCGCCTCCTTGGAGGCGAAGTGGGCGTAGAAGCCGCCCACCGTCAGGCCCGCGGCACGCATCACCCGCTCCACGCTCGCACCGCTGAAGCCCTCCGCGCGGAACAGCTTCTCCGCCGCCGCGAGGATGCGCGCGTGCGTGGCCTGCTTGTGTTCAGCGGTGTAGCGCATGGCTTCCTACTCCTTGCCGCCCGCGCCCGGCGGCCGGAACACCATGCACGTCGTGGTGCCGTGCGCGTAGAGGTTCCCCTTCTCATCCACCAGCCGCCCCTGCGCCGTCGCCACGCGGCCCCCCAGGTGGATGACCTCGCCCTTGCAGAACAGCGGTCCCGTGTCGTGCGCGATGCCCTTCACGTAGTTCACGTGCAGCTCCAGCGTGGTGTAGCCCGAGCCCACCGGCAGCATCGTGTGGATGGCGCACCCCATCGCGGAATCCATCAGCGTCGCGGCCAGGCCGCCGTGCACCATGCCAATGGGGTTGTAGTGGTGTTCGCCCGGCTTCACCGCGAACACCACCCGGCCCTCCTCCACCTCCACCGGCGTGAAGCCCATCAGCTCCGCGATGGGCGGCGCCGGCAGTTCGCCGCGCTGGATGGCACGCAGGTACTCCAGCCCCGACAGCTTCTTCGCCGCGGAGGCGCCCTCGAGGGGGTCCCTCCAGGTCACCGTCCGCGTGCGTGGATTCTCTGCCTGCTCGCTCATCAGGGCTCCCTAAGGCTTGAACTCATGGAAGGATGGTCATAATACCATCCCGTTCATTGATTGGGGTCAAGGAGCTCGCGATGGAACAGCGGCGCGTCGTCGTGACGGGAATGGGGCTCATCAGCCCGTGTGGCATCGGCGTGGAGCAGAGCTGGGACGCGCTGGTGAACGGCAGGAGCGGCGTGGGGCCCATCACCCTCTTCGACGCCAGCCAGCTGGACTGCCGCTTCGCCGGCGAGGTGAAGGGCTTCAACCCGGAGGCCTACATCGAACGGCGCGAGGTGCGCCGCATGGACCGCTTCGCGCAGTTCGCGGTGGCCGCGTCCGACATGGCCATCGCGGACGCGGGGCTGGTCATCACGCCGGAGAACGCGGAGCGCGTGGCGGTCATCGTCGGCTCCGGCATTGGCGGCATCAGCAGCCTGGAGGAGACCCACAGGAAGGCGCTGGAGAAGGGACCGGATCGCATCAGCTCCTTCTTCATCCTCCAGATGATCATCAACATGGCGCCCGGCTACATCTCCATGCGCCACGGCATCAAGGGCCCGTCCTGGTCCACCAACTCCGCGTGCTCCACCAGCGCCCACGCCATCGGTGAAGCGCTGCGCGGCATCCAGCGCGGCGAGTTCGACGTGGCGCTGGCGGGCGGCGCGGAGGCCCCCATCTCCATGCTGGGCGTGGGCGGCTTCGCCTCGATGAAGGCCCTGTCCAACCGCAACGACGCGCCCCAGGCGGCCAGCCGCCCGTTCGACCGGGACCGCGACGGCTTCGTGCTCGCGGAGGGCTCCGGCATCCTGATCCTGGAGGAGTACGAACACGCCCGCGCCCGGGGGGCCCGCATCCTCGCGGAGCTGACGGGCTACGGCGCCAGCTCCGACGCGTACCACGTCACCTCGCCCGCGCCCGGCCACGAGGGAGCCCAGCGCGCGATGCGTGCCGCGCTCAAGGACGCGCGCCTGGCCCCCGCGGACATCGGCTACCTCAACGCCCATGGGACCTCGACGGACATCGGCGACCTGTTGGAGATGGAGGGCATCGGCCACGTGTTCGGCGACGCGGCGAAGACGCTCGCCATCTCCTCCACCAAGTCGATGACGGGCCACATGAACGGCGCGGCCGGCGCCGCCGAGGCCGTCATCAGCATCCTCGCCCTCACCCGCGGCGTGCTGCCCCCCACCATCAACCTGGAGAACCAGGACCCGCGCATCCCGCTCGACTGCGTGCCCAACACCGCCCGTGAGACGCGGGTGGACGCCGTCATGAGCAACTCCTTCGGCTTCGGCGGCACCAACGTCGCCCTCATCTTCCAGCGGGCCCCGGAGGCGCGTTAATCCTTTGTAAATAATCTGGCGCCCGTTTACTGACTTTTCCCCAGCCCTGTCGCGCTGCGTCAGTGAACGGTTGACAACGCGGTGCGCCGGAGGGGCCACCGCACACCGGGTGGCGCTGAAAGCGCCGTGATTACATGGGATTACGTCCCCCGGTGCCCAGGATGGGGGCAGTCAACCCTTCGCGCGTCGCCTGCGGGACAGCCCCGCGGCGAACTGAAACGTTTCATTGCAAATCGGTAAATCGATTTGCAAAGTGGATCCAGAGACCCGGTGTTGGATCGCGCCTTGTGACGCGGCCCGCCGGGGGTTGGAGCCATGAACAACGACAACGCTCTGAACGCGAACGTGGGGCTGAAGCTTCGAGGCCTGCGCTTGCAGCGCAACATCAAGCAGGCGGACGCCGCCAAGGACCTGGGCGTTTCGCCCGCGTACCTGAACCTCATCGAGAAGGGCAAGCGCGTGATGCCCTTCCCCCTGCTGTGGAAGGCGCTGCGCTACTTCGAACAGGACCCCGAGCAGTTCATGTCCACGCTGGGCGAGGGCCGCGTGGACGAGGCCCTCGCGAAGCTGCTCGACGAACCGTTGCTCAAGAGCCTGGACATCGACTCGGAGTCGCTCCAGTCGTTGTCCGCGGAACCGAAGCTGGCCGGCACCGTGGCCGCGCTGTTCAACCTCTACAAGAACACGCGCACGCAGCTGGAGAACGTGCTCGCGCAGCTCAACGTGGAGGAGCGCACGCGCACGCAGGGCTCCACCTCCGGCATGGGCAACACGCCGGGCGTGCGCTTCGACTACTCGCCCTTCGACGAGGTCAGCGACTTCCTGGAGAAGCACCGCAACTACTTCCCGGAGCTGGAGGAGCAGGCGGAAGGGCTGCGCCGCGACTTCCGCCTGGAGCAGCAGCTCACCAGCAGCCACCTCATCCGCATGCTGGAGGAGCGCTTCGACTTCCGGGTGCAGATTGAGCGCGCGGCCAGCGGTTCGTCCGTGGTGCGAAGGCTGGACCTGGACGCGCGCACGCTCACGCTGTCGCCGGACCTCACCGAACAGCCGCTGAAGTTCCAGGTGGCCGCGTCCATTGGCCTGATGGTGATGGACCGCGAGAAGCTGGTGGAGCGCATCCTGGGCGCCGGGCGCATGCGGCACGGGGAGACGGAGCGCCTCATCAAGGTGAACCTGGCGAACTACTTCGCCGGCGCGCTGATGCTGCCCTACGGCGAGTTCTTCAAGGAGGTGCAGCGCACGCGCTACGACGTGGAGCTGCTCTCCAACATCTTCGGCACCACCTACGAGACGGTGGCCCACCGCATCTGCAACCTGTCCGACCCCAAGCGGCAGGGCCTGCCCTTCCACTTCCTGCGCGCGGACATCGCCGGGAACATCTCCAAGCGCTACAGCGGCACCGGCATCCGCTTCGCGTCCGGCGGCGGTTCCTGCGCGAAGTGGGCGGTGCACCTGGCGTTCCTCAACCCGTCCCAGATCACCCGGCAGTACTCCATCATGCCGGACGGCACGACGTACTTCTGCTTCGCGAAGGTGCAGCTGCAGCCCATTGAAGGCTCCATCGTGAAGGGCACGGCGTACTCCATCGGCCTGGGCACGCACGCGGAGAACGCGAAGTACCTGGCGTACGGCCTGCCCACGAACGACCTGCGCAAGGACGCCATCCCCAGCGGCATCTCCTGCCGCTTCTGCGAGCGCACGGACTGCAACCAGCGCGCGGCGGCCAGCTACCGCTTCGCCTTCGCCTTCGACGAGTACACGAAGAAGGACTGCTTCTTCTCCCCGCTGCTGGTCCACGAGAAGGAGAAGGCCGAGCGCAACGGAAACGCAGAGCCCGATGGCAACGGCACTGAAGGCGGCGAGAAGCACGATTCGCTGGACAGGGGCGCCCGGCGCCGCAAGGTTCACGAGAACTGACATGCACCCGTCCGACAACGAACGCGCCCACATCACCGACGCCATCCAGAAGCAGAAGAACGCGCTCGCCCCGCTGCGCATCACCGGTTCGCCCTCGGAAGTAGGCCAGGGGCTGGTGGCGCTGGCGGAGCTGTACGGGATGCTGGAAGACCACGCGCAGAGCCGCGAGCACTACGAAGAGGCCTTCGGCTTCTTCAAGACCGCGGGCAACAAGCCCGGCCAGGCACAGGCCCTCTTCGGCCTGGGCGTGGTGAAGGCCCACTTCGAGGATCACAAGGGCGCCATCGAGCACATGGCCACCGCCGCCCTGCTCTTCAACGAGGCCCGCGACCGCGAGGGCGAGGCGCTCACCCGCGCGTGCATCGGCGAGTCCCTGCGCGCCATGGGCGAGGCCGACGCCGCCGAGGAGAAGTACCAGGAGGCGCTCATCCTCTTCCGCCAGACGCGCAACACGGAGCGCATGGCGCGGCTGCTGCTGGACATTGGCGACCTGCGCATGGCGAAGGGCGAGTACGAGCCCGCCCGCAAGCGCTTCCTGGAGGCCGTGCCGCTCTTGGAGCAGGGCGAGGACCCGGAGGCGCTCGCGCTGGGGCACCTGCTGCTGGGCGAGGCGGAAGGGCTGCTGGGCCACCACGACAACGCGCGGCCGCACCTGCTGCGCGCGGTGGACGTGTACGGCGAGCAGCACGACCACGTCTACGAGGCCCGCGCGCGCTGGGACCTGGGGCTGTCCTGCTACTACCTCCAGGACTACGCCGCGGCCCGTGAGCAGTTCGAGGCCGTGCTGCCCATGTACGAGGACCTGCAGCAGCAGGACGAAGTGGCGAAGGTGAAGAACGTCCTCGCGCACTTCGCCGCGCGCGGCGTGTAGCCCCGCGCGCGGCCCACTGCGCCTGACTTCGCGTCAGGCCTGGAAGCCCGCGCCCACCGCCAGCGCGAGCAACCCGATGACCCCCGCGGCGATGGCGGCGTAACGCCACTCGCCGCGCAGGCCCAGGACGGTTCCCGCCATCGCCAGCCGCGCCACCGGCGTCACCAGCAACATGGACGCCGCGCCCTTGCGCAACAGGTCGATGGCCACGTGCACGGACTCGTCGCGCGGCAGCAGCTCCAGCGCGAGCGACGCGACGAACAGGGTCCCGCTCGTCACCGCCCCGGTGCGCAGCACCCGGGCGATCCACCGCTCACCGGCGGCGAGCCGCCTCGCCCCCCGGCGCTCGCGTGGGAGCGCCTCCGGCTGGGTGATGGGTTCCCGCGGGAGCTCCGCGGGAAGCCCTGCTTGCAACACCACCGACGTCGCCTGCACGTTGCGCGGTGGAGGTCCTGCATCCGGCCCCATCACCGACGGGTGGAAACTCCCTATCTCCGGCTCCGCTTCACTCATTTCCATACGCTCGGCCACAACCCCTCCCCTCCCTTCCACAACATCTGTCCGGCCACGATCAACAAGACGGCCGCGAAGAGCTTCTTGAGCACCGCGGTCGGCGTCTTCAGCATCAGCCGGCTGCCCACGGACGCGCCGGCAAGGACTCCTACGACCAACGGCGCCACGAGCCCCAGATTCAATTGGCCGCGCCACGCGTAGGCCGCGACGCTCGCCGCGCCGGTGACGCCCACCATCAGGTTGCTGGTGGCGCTGGCGACCTTGAAGGGCACGCGCATGCCGTAGGTCATCAGCGGCACCTTCAGCGGGCCGCCGCCCACGCCCAGGAGCGCGGACAGGCCGCCCGCCACGAAGGAGCCGGAGATGCCCAGCGGATAGTTGCCGGGCACGTAGTTGGCCGCCGTCGCCGGTTCCTGGACGGGGTTGCGCAACAGCAGCATCTGCAGCGCCACGAAGAGCGTGAAGAGGCCGAACACCACGGCCACCATCGCCTCCGCGACAAAGGCCGCGACGAGCCCGCCGACGATGGCCCCCATCACCGTGGCCAGCTCCAGCGTGAGCCCCAGCCGCAGGTCACTCAGTTTGTTCTCCACGTAGCTGGCGGCGGCGGCGCAGGAGTTGGCCACCACGCACATCAGGCTCGCGGGGACGGCCTGCTCCAGCGGGATTCGGAATCCCAACACGAGCACCGGCACCAGGACGATGCCACCCCCGATGCCCAGGAGCGCTCCCAGACCACCCGCCAACACACCCGCCGCCATGAGGAGGAAGACCGTCATTCCCTAACGAGGATAGGAGGCACTCCCCGCTTCGGATAGCGCTTCACCCCCGAGGGCAACCTGCTCGATTGGCTGGATGCCCTGCACGCGAACACGGCCTTCAGACGCGGGCCGTGGAGGTCCGTTCACTAAGCGGCGGTGGCGCCCAGCGTGCCTTCCGGAAACTCCTCCATGAACCGTGCACGCGTGCGCGGCGTGTAGGTGCCGCGCGCCATGTAGCCGTGCAGTTTCTTGATCAGCCCGCGCGTCACTTCCAGCGCGGCGTCCAATTCCACCGCGAAGTCGAAGTGATCATTGCGGTACAGCTCCTGGAAGGAGAGCTGCGAGTACGCCGGGAGCGCGCGCATGCGGCCCAGCGGGCTGGCGAGGAAGACGCCGGAGACGTAGAGGCCGCGCACCCAGCCATCCAGCTCCGCCTTCGTGGGGGCCTGCCCCACGCGGTCCTGCGACGCCAGCCGCACCAGTTCATAGATGCCCCGGCCAATGCCGCGCAGCGGGATGCCGGAGCTCTTCACCACCTGGAACTTCTCGCGGATCCGCGCGGTGCCCACGCCATCCGTGCCGTCCTGTTCGCGCAGGAAGAAGAGCGTCTGGGCCCACTCCACCTGACGCCGTGCGTCCCAGCCGCGCTCGCCCTTGCGGCGGTGGCGCAGCACCAGCCCGTCCACCAGCGGGTGGAGGCGCCGGTCCAGGCTCAGGTGCATGAAATAGCCCGCGAGGATGGCCAAGCCCGCTTCCGTGCCCACGAGGGCCCCGGACGCAACCAGCTCCGCCATCTTCAGGCCCAGGCCCACCGGGGCGCGCTCGTGGTACAGCCGCGCGAAGGGAGGCCAGCCGGTCTCTGGCTGCATCAGCACGCCCAGGCCCCCGCGCACGCCGGCGCACAGGGGCAGGTCCGGCAGCGCCGCGCCGAAGCGCGCGTACGGCAGGTCCTCGGTCAGCGCCCGCACCCAGTCGGCGGGGAGCCCGTCCGGGTGGGCGGCCAACCGTTCGATGGCCGTCAAATGCAGCAGCAGGGTGGGCATTGGGAGTGCACAGCTATCCAGCGCGCCGGGGCATTGCAATGGCCGAGTGGCAACCAGCGCTTTGCGAGCAACACGGCGCGCGTCTACAGTCGCGCCCCTCGGATCACCCCCTTCCTCTCCAGGAGTCCAAGTCGCCATGCAATTCAGTCTCGTCTCCGGTGAAGCCGCGCCGGTGAGCGGTGAGCTGCTCGTCATCCCCCTCTTCGAGGGCGAGCTGGGTGATTCCGCCCCCGCGGCGCTGGCTGCCGCGGACTCGGCCCTGGAGGGCAAGCTTCGCGCCGCCGCCACCCAGGAGGGCTTCAAGGGCAAGGGGGACCAGTCCTTCCTGCTGCACACCCTGGGGAAGCTGGGCTCCGACCGCATCCTGCTGCTGGGCCTGGGCAACCGCGCGCGCTTCCAGCCGGAGGTGCTGCGGCTGGCCGCGGGCCGCGCGGCGAAGACGGCGCAGCGGCTGAAGGCCACCGCCATCGGCTTCCGCGTGCCCGCCACGGACGACGCGGCGGCTGCCGTGCGCGCGGCGGTGGAGGGCCTGGAGCTGGGCGTCTACCGCTTCGACAAGTACAAGTCCTCCGCGCGCGAGGACAAGGGCAGCCCCAAGCTCACCCGCGCCACGCTGTCGCTGCCGGAGGGCACGGAGAAGTCGCGTGCGCTGGACGACGCGCTGACCCTGGGCCTGAAGCTGGCGGAGGCCGTCAACTGGGCGCGCGACCTGGTCAACGAGCCCCCCAACGTGGTGACGCCCATCAAGCTGGCGCAGGCCGCGCAGCAGGCCGCCAAGGAGGGCGGGCTGACGGCGGAGATTGGCGGGCGCAAGGAGATCGAGCGCCTGAACATGGGCATGTTCCTGGGCGTCACCGCCGGCAGCGTGCAGGAGCCCCGGCTCATCCACCTGGTCTACACGCCGAAGAACGCGAAGGACGCGAAGCGCGCCCCGCTGGCGCTGGTGGGCAAGGCCATCACGTTCGACTCGGGAGGCCTGTCGCTCAAGCCCACCGAGGGCATGGTGGAGATGAAGACGGACATGGCGGGCTCCGCCGCGGTGCTGGCCGCGATGAAGGTCATCGGCTCCGTGGTGAAGCCGCCCTTCCCCGTGCACGCCTTCATCGGCGCGTGCGAGAACATGCCGTCCGGCACGGCGTACAAGCCGGGCGACATCCTCACGGCGCGCTCCGGCAAGACAGTGGAGATCACCAACACGGACGCGGAAGGCCGCCTGGTGCTGGGTGACATGCTCACCTGGGCCGGCGAGCACGAGCCGTCCGCCATCATCGACCTGGCGACGCTCACGGGCGCGTGCATGGTGGCGCTGGGCAACTACATCGTGGGCGCCTTCGGCGACGACGACGACACGGTGAACAGCGTGCTCACGGCCGCGCGCACCGCGGGCGAGGAGATGTGGCGCCTGCCGGTCAGCGACCTGCAGAAGGACGCGCTGCGCTCCGACGTGGCGGACATGAAGAACTCCGGCGAGCGCTGGGGCGGCGCCATCAACGCGGCCCTCTTCCTCAAGGAGTTCGTGGGCGACACGCCCTGGGTGCACCTGGATATCGCCGGGCCGTCCAACAGCCCCAAGGAGCGCGGCTACCTCAACAAGGGCGCCACGGGCGTCGGCGCGCGCACGCTGGTGGAGCTGGTGCGCCGCCGGGCCACCGAGGTCGCCTCGCAGCCGGAGCCCACCAAGGCCGCGGCCCCCGCGAAGGCCCCCAAGGCCCCGAAGGCCGCCAAGGGCAAGCCGGCCCGCGCGTAGTCACGGCAGGGCCTCCGGGCCTTGGGGCCCACGCGTCAGCCGCGTGGGCCTTCCAGCGCCCGGCCTTGGGCTCCACGCGAAAGCCGCGTGGGCCCCTCAGGCGCCCGGCCTTGGGCTCCACGCGAAAGCCGCGTGGACCCTCAGGCGCCCGGTCATGGACTCTGCGCGTTCAGCGTGGAGTCCTGACGTCCAGGTTCCTCGCGCCGGTCAGCGCGGGTCGCCGGGCTCCTTCTCGGACACCCGGGGCGTGGAACGCACGGCCACGCTCGGCTCCGGGAGCGGACGGACGCCCGCCATCAGGGCGTCCACGCTCTCCGTGATGTCGGCGGAGGCCTCCGTGGGCCACGTGGCCAGCATCATCAGCACGCGGCCGGAGTTGCCCTCGCGCACGGCCACCTTGCCGCGCACGCCCTCCCCCACCTGGAAGTCGAACCCCACGGCGTTGTCCGACAGCGCGATGGGCTGTGGATCCGTGGTGGTGAAGCCCGGCTGCTGGCGCAGCCCCTGCGTCAGCCGCTCCGCGAACTGCACGGGCGTGGCCACGCCAGGCGCCACCTGCAGCACCACCTGGGCCCCCGTCACGCGGTGGCGCAGGATGACCGGAATCGCCAGCCCCTCCGGGGTGCGCTCGTTCGTCTCATCCAGCTGCCACTCCGCCGTGGGCCGGACGATTTCGAAGCCCAGGTCCTCATCCACGTAGCGCCGCGTGGTGGACGCGACGGCGGACTCGTCCGAAGCGCGGCCGGAGCCACCCGTGCCGGGCTCCGCCTTCGTCACCGCTGTCCGGGACGCGCCACACGCCGTGCTCAGCAGAAGCACTCCCCACCCCAACATCCGCATCGCGCCCATGTCGCTCGTCCCCCGCCAGCCACCAGCCGTGGGGAGGAACGTGGACACCCACCTCCAGGCCCGCCAGGGGCACATGGGGGCGGTGTGCGCTGTCCGACGGAGGAAACTTCCCCCTGGGCCCTGCGCTACAGCAGGCCGCCCTGGAGGGTCCGGTAGGTGTTGGCCAGCCGCTCGGCCACGTCCGCCGGCAGCACGTTGCGCGCGGAGAACAGCGCGTAGGACACGAACGCGTCCAGCGCCTCCAGCGCCATGGCCCGGCCCACCGCCTCGCCGCCGCTGGTGGATACGTTGGCGCGCAGCCGGGCCACGTCCACCCGCCCGTCCGGACCCAGCGTGACGCCCTGGTACGCGTTCTCCAGGCCCGGGGGCGGCGCCTCCACGAAGCCGCGCAGGAGGTCCACGTCCCGGCCCGCCTCGCGCAGCGCGCGGTGCACCAGCGACAGGAGGAGGTTGTAGCGCTCCTCCGCGGACAACAGCTCCCAGGCCATGCCCTCCACCGCGGGCTCCGGGGCCACGGGCGCCTCCGCGGCCCGCACGGCCAGGTGCCCGCCGCGCACCGCCTCCTCCACGCCGCTGTAGAAGGCGTACTGGCTGCCCGCGTAGACGGCCCTGAGCGCGCCCAGCGTCGTGCCCCCGCCCAGCTTCGCGAACAGGGCCTCCTCGCCGGGCAGCGCGCCCTGGGGGCCGGGCGTGACGCGCATGTCGTCCGGGAAGCGGCGCCGCAGCCGGCCCGTCTCCTCCGCGCGCTTGATGCCGGTGAGCACCAGGTCGCGCGTGCGCTCCGGCAGCTTCACCGCGTCCACCGCCGGGGCCTTCGCCTCCAGGAAGAGGAAGCTGCCCTCCACCATCTCGAAGAGGTTGAGCACCACCTCGCGCACCACGAACGTCATGGCGCTGTAGAGGCTGGCCTCGGAGACGAGCCCCTGCGACGTGAGCACCTGGCCAATGCGGCGCGCGGGCGTCACCTGCGCGAGCGCCTGGGTGAGCCGCGCTTCCGTCAGGAGGCCCAGCCGCACCATCACCGCGCCCAGCCGCTCCCAGCGCTCGCTGGAGGTGGCGAACACCACCTGCCCGTCGCGGAAGGCCACCGTGCGGCGCACGCTTCCGTGCTGCACGACGAGCTGGCCGGTGCGGATGCCCGAAAGAATCTGGGCGAACACCTCCTCGACCGAGAGCGTCCCCAGGCTGCCGGCGAAGAAGCCGGACGCGCCGTGGGATTCCGGGAGGAGCACCAGCCCCTCCGGCGCCAGGAAGTGCGCCGAAAGGGGCCGGGTGGGAGAGACGACGGCGGCGAGCGGCCGCTCCAGTTCGAGCGAAGCCGCCTCACCGCTCACGCGGGGCGTGGCCCTGGGTTTGGACGCCACCGCATCCCTCCCTCAACGCGCTGCAAGGACTACTTCGCGCCCTTCAGCTCCGCGTCGATGACGCTCTTGAACTCGTCGAAGGGCTGCGCGCCGGACAGCATGATGCCGTTGATGAAGAACGCCGGCGTGCCGCTGACGCCCACCTTGGAGCCGTCCGCCTGGTCCGCCTTCACCGTCGCGGCCTTCTCGCCGGAGTCGAGGCAGGTGTTGAACTTGGCGGTGTCCAGCTTCAGCTCGCCCGCGTACTTCTTCAGGTCATCCACGCCCAGCGCCTGCTGGCTGGCGAAGAGCTTGTCGTGCATCTCCCAGAACTTGCCCTGGTCGTTGGCGCACAGCGAGGCCTCCGCGGCCTTCTGCGCCTGCTTGTGGAAGTCCAGCGGGAACTGGCGGAACACCAGGCGCACCTTGTCGCCGTAGGTCTTCGTCACCTGGTCCACCGTGCCGATGGCACGGCTGCAGAACGGGCACTGGAAGTCGCTGAACTCCACGATGGTGACCGGCGCGCCCTCGGGGCCCTTCGCCGGGCCGGTGGCGGCCACCTGCTTGCGCTCCGCGGGCGGGCGCGGGGGCTCGGGCAGCTCGTACTTCACGTTGGCGCCCTGGCGCAGGGAGTCGAAGAACTTCTGGGCCACTTCCTGCTTCTGCTGGCCGGACAGGAAGTCCACGATCTGCGGCTTCATCTGCTCGTAGGTCGCGCCCGGGGGCAGCTGGCCCTTGGCGCCCTCGAAGACCTCCTTGATCTTCTCTTCCGGCGGCGCGGGGATCTTGTCGTCGATCTCCGCCTTGAGCAGCTGGTCCTCGGTGATGCCGCGCTTGGTCGCCTCGGCCTTCACCAGACGCTCGGTGACGAGCCCTTCCAGGCCGCGCTTGCGCAGCTGGAACTTCTGCTTGTCCAGGTTCGCCAGCGGCTCCTTGATGCGCTCGTTGAGCTCACCGAAGGTGACCTTCTCGTTGGTGCCGAAGGTGGCCACCACGGTGTCCGGCGACGGCTCCGTGGCATTGGCGGCCTGGGCCTGCGCGGCGGGCGCCTGGGCATTGGCCGGCGCCTTCTCCTTGTTGCAGCCGGCGGTGAGGGATGCCGCGAGGAGGGCGGCCAGGGCGATGCGAGTAGAGCGCATGGACATAGCCCGCCGACTTAATAGAGGTCCCCGGGACTGGCAAGGAATTGCCAGTCTGTCGTTCAGGCGACCAGGGGCTCCAGCTCCAACGCACCCGCGAGGCTTCCGCGGCCCGGCTCACGGCCCTCCACGTCCCGGCGGCGCGCGGTGACGATGTCGAAGCTGGAGGGGTCCGCCAGCACCTTGCGCACCAGCTTGTGATTGAGCGCGTGGCCCGTCTTGAACGCCGTCATGTGGCCAATGACGGGACGGCCGAACAGCGACACGTCGCCAATGGCATCCAAAATCTTGTGGCGCACGAACTCGTCCGGGAAGCGCAGGCCGTCCGGGTTGAGGATGGCCGCCTCGTCCACGACGACGGCGTTCTCCAGCGAGCCGCCGCGCGCCAGGCCCAGCGTCTTGAGCTTCTCCACGTCGCGCAGGAAGCCAAACGTGCGGGCGCGGGAGATTTCGCGCGAGAAGCCCCGGTCGTTCACGTCCACGTCGAAGGACTGGCCCTGGATGACGGGGTGCTCGAAGTCGATGGTGCAGCTGATGCGGAAGCGCCGGGCCGGGGTGAGCGAGGCCTGCTTGTCGCCGTCCGTCACCGCCACGTTCTTCTTGATGACCAGGTACTCGCGCGGCGCGTCCAGCTCATGCGAGCCGGCTTCCATGATGGCGTGGGTGAAGGGGGCCGCGCTGCCGTCCATGATGGGCACTTCCGGCCCGTCCAGCTCCGCGCGCACGTTGTCGATGCCCAGCGCCGCCAGCGCGGACATCAGGTGCTCCACCGTGCCCACCTTCACGCCGTCGCGGCCCAGGGTGGTGGCCAGCGACGTGTCCACCACGTACTCCGCCAGCGCGGGGATGCTCACCGGGCGCGCCAGGTCCGTGCGGACGAAGACGATTCCATGCCCCGCGGGCGCGGGCTTCAGGGTCAGCGTCACGGGCAACCCGGAGTGGAGCCCCACGCCGCGGCAGGTGGCCGGCTGGGAAAGGGTGCGCTGGAAGTCGGTGAACTGGAGCATGTCGGTGTCGCCTCGAGGGACTGCTTCGTACTGACATACGCGGGGTATGGCCCCGTCAGGCCGTTCCACGGCGGTCTGACGCGCTGCACACAGGAGCAATCAACATGCCACGCGGCCGTGACACAAGAATTGCCTTGGGGGGTGGCCCTGCCCTTCCCAACCCCCTGGAACTGCTGGCGCGACAGGGGCCGGGACGGGTTGCGCGATGGGCCGGGGCCCGGACACCCCTCTTGGGAAACCCACCACTGCTCCTCCCACCGTGACAGCGATGTCCGGAATCCATCCTTCGAACCCCGGCGCCCCCGGCTGGTTTCGCGCCAACCGGGAGTGCGTGTCACCCACGCAACAGAGGCGCGTCTCTATCGCAGGCGAGTGCCCGGAAGCAAACGCACATCCGGGACTCACCGGGAGTCCGGGGCTTGACGGGAATCATGACGGGGAGGGTGGGTCAGCGAGCAGGCGGCAGGAAGCGATCCCGCAGGGCTTCCGCGTCCGGCCGGTCGAAGCCGCGGCCCTGGAGGAGGGAGCGGCGGCTGACGGCGTGGAAGGTGGTCTCCAGCGTCTGTGAGAACCGCCGGAGGTCTTCCGCCAGCCGGCTGCGGATGCCCGGGCCTTCGGGTGGCCAGGGCAGCTCCACCAGCAGCGAGCTGAAGCGGTCGAAGGCGTCGTAGTCCGCGTAGCGCAGCAGCTGGTAGCCGCCGTCGTGGAAGTACTCGAGGAACGACTTGAGGGCCTCCAGCACGCGCTCGGCGGAGGCCACGTCCTCGGAGCGCAGGTGGCTTTCAGCGGCGCGGCACAGCTGGGCGTAGACCCACAGGTCCTTGCGCAGGCGCAGCGCGGCGTCCTGGGCGCTGGTGAGGTGGGCGAAGGCCTCGTCCCCCAGCGAGCCGTTGGGGGACAGCGCGTCCACCAGCACGACGATCTGCTGGCGCAGGATCGCGGTGAACGCCTCCGCGGCGCGCAGGGGGGCCGCGGGGTCGCGGTCCAGGTCCACCAGCACCTCGCGGGAGATGCGGTCCGTCTCACGGGCCAGGTCGCGCGCGGCGCGCAGCGTGGCGGCCTGCAGGTGCTTGGGGCCCGCCTTGGGGGACAGCTCCGTGTGCAGGTAGCTGGCGACGGCGGAGACCTCACCGCGCACCAGGGACAGGAGCACGCGCACGCGGCGCGGCACGGGCGGCTGCGATTCCGGATCCACGTGCGTCAGGTAGTGCAGCACGCGGAAGAGGCCCAGGAACGCGGTGGTGAAGAGGGGCCGCGTGTCCGCGGGGAGCGTGCCCAGGATGTCCAGCAGGCGCACGGAGCGCAGCCGGTCGTACTCGACGCGGAACTCCAGCGGGCGGAAGGGGCGGAAGTAGCGGTTGAGGACGATCTCCCGCAGCGTCAGCTTGCCCACGTCCTGGAACAGCGACAGGCCGATGAGCGGCAGTTGGAGCAGGTTGTCGAGCAGGTTCTTCAGCGCGTCGAACGCCTCGCGCACGACGAAGAGGCTCTCCGGCGGGGTCTCCTGGTCCAGCTCTTCTTCAATCAGGAGCCGGCGGACGCGGTCGTCCGCGAGCTGGGTCTCCACGTACTTGCGGAAGACCATCTTCGGGTCGCTGTCCGGGTCCTGCAGGTGCCGGGCGACGCGCACGGCGCGCTCCATGGCGTCGCGCACGTCCACCAGTTCCTCGTGGAAGTCGCGCGTGACGAGCGGCCGGGCGCGGGCATCCACCACGGAGTTGTGGAGGTTCAGGTAGCGCTCCACGGCGCGCAGCCACATCTCGAACTCGAAGAGCAGCTCCTCGCGGCCCTCCACCGGGACGCCCCGGAGCCAGCGCTCGCGTTCGGCGAGGAAGCCCGCGCGCGTGGCCTGTGAGGCACGCATCAGGTCGCCGTAGTAGTCGCGGGGACTGGAGAGGACCGTGGGCACGGCGGGCGCGGAGGCTTGGCTCATGGCGGAAAGGGAGGGCTAGAAGAGCGTCCCCTGTGGGGTGGGGGGCGGCGTCTTCTTGAAGTACTGGTAGGTGCGCAGCGTGGCGGTGCGGCCCCGGGGCGTGCGCATGAGGAAGCCCTCCTGCATGAGGAAGGGCTCGTAGACGTCCTCGATGGTGTCGCGCTGTTCGCCCACGCTCGCGGCGATGGTCTCCACGCCCACCGGGCCGCCGCCGAACTTCTCCAGGATGGTCAGGAGGATCTTGCGGTCCATCGCGTCCAGGCCGCTGGCGTCCACGCCCAGGCGGCTCAGCGAGTCGTGCGCCAGGTCGTACGTGATGCGGCCGTTGCCCTCCACCTGGGCGAAGTCGCGCAGCCGGCGCAAGAGCCGGTTCGCGATGCGGGGCGTGCCGCGCGAGCGGGTGGAGATTTCGCGGCTGGCGGCGCGGTCCAGGGGCACGCCGAGGATGCGCGCGGAGCGGTCCAGGATCTGCTCCAGGAACTTCGGCTCGTAGTACTCCAGGCGCTCTTGAATCTGGAAGCGGTCGCGCAAGGGGGACGTGAGCAGGCCCGTGCGCGTGGTGGCGCCCACCAGCGTGAAGGGCGGTAGATCAATCTTCATCGCGCGGGCGGCGGGCCCGGTGTCGATGGTGATGTCCAGCCGGAAGTCCTCCATCGCCGGGTAGAGGTACTCCTCCACGGCGGCGTTGAGGCGGTGGATTTCGTCGATGAAGAGGATGTCCCGCTCGTTGAGGTTGGTGAGCAGGCCCGCCAGGTCGCCCTTGCGCTCCAGCGCGGGGCCGCTGGTGACGTGGATGCCCACGCCCAGCTCGTTCGCGATGAGGTGCGCGAGCGACGTCTTGCCCAGGCCGGGGGGACCGGAGAACAGGCAGTGGTCCAGCGCGTCACCCCGGCTCTTGGCCGCGGCCACGTACACCTTGAGCTTTTCAACGACCGCCCCCTGCCCCACGTACTCGTCGAAGGAGCGCGGGCGCAGGGAGACCTCCAGCCGGATGTCTTCCGGCTGAACATCTCCCGAGAGGGTGTCGTCGGACTTCCTCGCCATCGCCATTCCGACCCTATACAGCGAAGGGGGCGCGTGTCGCTGCCCTTCTGGCGGCGCTAGACTCGGAGCGGCATGCCGACCGGCCAGCCAGGGGGCCTGTTCCCCTGCCCGAAGGGAGTCGCGTCATGATTTCCGCTTCCGCTCCATTCCGTCCCCTGCCCCTGTTGCCAGAGGCCCGCGCCGAGCGTTCGCCCGGTCCCCGGTTGCAGAAGCTGCGCCGCGCCGCGCTGGAGGCCCGGGAGGCCTTCGTCCGGGAAGGCCCGGTGGCGGCGGTGGCCACCTGCGACCTCATCACGTTCCCCTACCCCACGCTGTTCGCCTTCAGCGGGGCGGCGCTGTCACCGGCGCCGTACGTGATGATGACCAACCGCATGCAGGTGGTGCAGTTCGCGGAGGCCGGCACCGGCCAGCGGCGCACGCTGCTCTTCAACCCCACCGACTACGAGCGGGGCCACGCGGCGCCCTTCTACCGGGCCCTGCGTGAGCGCTACGGCGCGTTCCTCTCCGACAAGGTGATGTCCACCCGCCACGGCACGGTGCAGGGCTACCTGGAGCAGCTGGGGCTGACGCCGTCGGACGTGGACTACCTGGCCTTCGACCACCTGCACATCCAGGACCTGCGCGGCTGGCTGGGCGGTGACGGCGGCCCGCCCGTGTTCCCCCGGGCGAAGCTGCTGGTGCAGCGCGCGGAGTGGACCATGGTGAAGCACCTGCACCCCATGCAGCACGTGTGGTTCGTGCCCGGGGGCTCGGACATCCCCGAGGAGCGCGTGGTGCTGCTGGACGGGGACACGTGGCTGGGTCAGGGCGCGGCGCTGCTCAGCACTCCCGGCCACACTCAAGGCAACATGTCCCTGGCCGTGTCCACCGCGAATGAAGTGTTCGTGGTGAGCGAGAACGGCGTGAGCACGGAGAGCTTCACGCCGCTGTTGTCGCGCATCCCCGGCGTGCGCCGCTTCGCGGAGCAGATGGGCTGGGAGGTGGTGCTCAACGGCAACACGCGCGAGGACTCGCTGGAGCAGTACGCGTCCATGGTGGTGGAGAAGCTCTTCGCGGGCCCCTCCGCGCACGACCCGTCGTTCGTGAACTTCCACCCGTCCTCGCTGCTCACCTCGCACCTGCTGGCCCCCGGCCTGGGCCCCACCGTGGTGCTGCCCGCGCCGAACACGGGCGGGCTGCACCCCACGCCCGCGGTGCTGCGCGCGGCCTGAGCGTTACGGCCGGCCGCAGCGCGCCGCGGGCAGGAACGGCAGCGACCAGGGCTCCTCGCCCTGGACCGGGTCGGTGGCGAGGAAGAAGACGGAGCCGCCCGCGCGCACGAACCCGCGCGGATTCGCGTCGAGCCCCGCCGGCGCGATGTCGCGCATCGGATCCACGCGGTCCGGGTCGCCGTTGGAGTACCAGCCCTCGCGGCCCCGGCAGGCCGTCGTCGCGGAGAAGAAGAGCCACCCGTCCACCGTGGCGAAGGCCGTGGGGGTGCTGCCCGCGGGGCCCGGCTCCAGGTCCTGCACGAGCACCGTGCCCTGAGTGGTGCCGTCGGAGCGCCACAACTCGCGGCCGTGCACGCCGTCATCCGCCGCGAAGTACAGCCGCCCGTCCATCGCCGTCAGCCCGGTGGGCAGCGAGCCCTGGGGCCCCGGCCTCACGTCCTTCACCAGGCGGGTGCCCGGGAGCGTGCCGTCGCTCTTCCACAGCTCGCCGCCGTGGAGCAGATCTCCGGGTTCGCCGAAGAAGCCCTCCGCGCCGGCCATGAAGTACACGGCGTTGCCCAGCGGCTTGAGCTCTGACGGGTAGTCCCCCGCGAAGTGCATCAGCGGGAAGGTGAAGACGGGCAGTCCCCGCGTCACCCACAGGGCCGCTTCGCCCCAGCCCATGTCCACGAGGAAGAAGAGGCGGTCCTTCCCCGCTGGCGTCAGCGAGAAGATGACCGACTGCTCCGGGCCCCGGAAGAGCACCCGCGAAGAGCCGGAGCGCCCCTCCACCACCCAGAGCGTCACCGAGTCGCCGTACGCCACCAGCGCCAGCTTCCCGTTCCACTCCGTCAGGTCGTCCAGGTACAGCGCGGCGGGCCCGGGCGCGAACTCGTGCGTGAGCTGCGTGCCCTTCGCCGTGCCGTCCGTGCTCCACAGCTCGCGGCCGCGCACGCCGTCATCCGCGGTGAAGTACAGCCGCCCGCCCACCACCGTCAGGCCGTCCGGCGCGCTGCCCTGCGTCCCGCGCCGGATGTCCGCCACCAGCACCGTGCCCTTCTCGGTGCCGTCCGACAGCCACAGCTCCGGCCCGTGCACCCCGTCGTCCGCGACGAAGAACAGCCGCCCGCCCATCCGCGTGAGGAAGCGCGGCGTGCTGCCATACGCCCCGGGACGGACGTCCTTCACCCGGCGCGATTCCGTGTCGCCGCCGTCGGTGCTCCACAACTCGCGGCCGGACACGCCGTCATCCGCGGCGAAGAAGACGCGCCCGCCCACCTCCACCAGCGCCTCCGGCGCCGAGCCCTCCGTGCCGGGACGGAGGTCACCCACGGGCCGCGCGGACTGGCCGCACGGCTGCGGTCCTCCGGCAGCCGCCGCTTCGTCCTCCACCGCCGCCGACGCCACGCCCCACTCCGACACCTCTTCGCCGTCCGCCGCGCCACACCCCACCCCGACGACGCCGGAGAGCAGCAGCACGAGGACCGGAACACCACGCCACGCCGCCATCACACACGCCTCCTCGGGGCGGCGCCGTCCGGTCAGGACCCCCGCACCTGTGCTGGAAATTGATATTTTCAGCGGAATGGGCCAGCTCATGGCCGGCCAGGATTGCTCAGGGTTGTCGGACCGTGAGCGGCGTGGATCGTCAGATGATTTCGGACCAACGGAGGAACCGTTCGCCGGGTGACGACGGCGGATTCCTACGGGAATAGGCCTTGCGCGTATTTTCCGAGGATTTCCCGCCCCTGGAAGCACCGCGTCTTGCCCTGGAGGGCAGCGCGGTGTCCGGAAGTCACGGGCTGGAGCGCAGGGACTTGAGGGCTTCGCGGAAGAGGGCCTGGAAGGTGGCGTCCGGGCCCAGCCGTTCGATGACGACGTCCGCGGCCTTCTCCGCCTGGGGCTGCTTGTAGCCCAGGTTGAGCAGCGCGGAGACGAGGTCCGCCTTGTTGCCGGAGGTGACGGGCGCGCGGGGCGTGGTGCCGCGCGCGATGCCCTCCGAGTGGAGGTTGCGCACCTTCTCCTTGAGCTCCAGGACGAGGCGCTCGGCGGTCTTCTTGCCCACGCCGTGGATCTTCGCGAGCCGGCTCACCTCACCGCGCGACAGCGCCGCGATGAGCTCACCCACCTCCATGCCGGACATCACGCCCAGGGCCATGCGCGGACCGACTCGGGACACGGTGTTGAGCAACTGGAAGAGCTCCTCCTCCGCCGGGGAGAGGAAGCCGAAGAGCTCGAAGGCGTCCTCACGCACCACGGTGCGGATGCGGAGGTCCACCGGCTGGCCGTCCGCGGGCAGCTTCCCCAGGGAGACGGTGGACAGGTTCACGCGGTAGCCCACGCCGTGCACGTCGATGACGGCATCCTCGGGGCCCTTCTCCAACACGTTGCCACGCAGCCGGGCGATCATCGACGGGCCTCCGGGCGCTGGTAGGCGGACGACAGGCGGTCCGCGAGCACCGACGCGGCCCCCTTGCGCTTGCCGTTGCTAGGAGCGCTGGCGCGGGGCATGCCCACGCGGAACTGGTTCAAGTGGCACAGCGCGACGGCGAGCGCGTCGCTGGCATCCGCGCGCTCCAGGGTCGCTTCATCCACGCCGAGCAGCGTGCGCACCATGCGCGCCACGGCGTCCTTGTTGCCCGCGCCGCTGGCGCCCACGGACTTCTTCACGCTCGCGGGGGCGTATTCATGCACGGGCAGGCCCGCCTGCGCCGCGGCGAGCAGCGCCACGCCGCGCGCATGGCCCAGCACCAGGGCGCTTCGGGCATTGCGGAAGGTGAAGAGGCCCTCCACGGCCACGGCCTCCGGCTTGTAGCGCTGGAGCGCGGCGCTCAACGCGGCGTGCAGGTCCTTCAGGCGCTCAGCGAGGGGCGCGGACTCCACCACCTTGATGACGCCATGGCCCAGGTGCACCAGCCGGCCCTTCTTCTCCTCCACCACCCCGAAGCCCATGAAGCGGCTGCCAGGGTCCACGCCGAGTACGCGCACCGGCCCGTTCCTTTCCCACGCGCCCGTCAGGGGCTCACGTGGACAGCGACTCCATCAGGGACTCGTCGATTTCGAAGTTGGCGTGCACGTGCTGCACGTCGTCGTTGTCGTCGAGCGCGTCCATCAGCTTCAACATGCGCTTCGCGTTGTCGCCTTCCACCCGCACGGTGTTCTGCGGCACGAAGGTCCACTTCTGCTCGCCCAGGGGCAGGCCCGCGGCCTCCAGCTTCGCGCCCACCGCGTGCAGGTCCGCCGGGGCGGTGCGCACCTCGAAGCCGTCCGGCCCCTGGTCCACGATGTCCTCCGCGCCCGCCTCCAGCGCGTGCTCCATCACCTGGTCCTCGGTGGGGCCGGGCTTCACGGTGATGACGCCCTTCTTGTGGAACATCCAGCCCACGGCGCCCTCGGCGCCCAGGTTCCCGCCGTGGTTGCTCAGCAGGTTGCGCACGTCGCTGGCGGAGCGGTTCCGGTTGTCCGTGAGGCACTCGATGATGAGCGCGACGCCGCCGGGGCCGTAGCCCTCGTACGTCACCTCTTCGTAGGACTCGCCGGCGAGCTCGCCCGTGCCCTTCTTGATGGCTCGCTCGATGGTGTCGCGCGGGACGTTCGACTCGCGCGCCAGGCTCATGGCCACGCGCAGCCGGGCGTTGCCGGAAGGGTCACCGCCCCCCAGACGCGCGGCGACGGTCAGCTCCTTGATGACCTTGGAGTAGAGCTTGCCCTTGGCCACGCCCATGATGGCGTTGGCGCGTTTGAGTTTCGACCATCGGTTGTGACCGGACATGGCGGGCGGCTTCGGCGTGGGGTGGACGGGCGTTCAGCCCGTGGCGCTCCCGGCCTTGTGCCCCGAGCAGGCTGCCCGAGTCAAACCCTCACGACGCGTCCGGCTCGGCCTCAGGCGTGAGGACGGGCTCGAAGAGGCGGGGTGGCCCTTCGGACTCCCGGGCGCGCTCGCGCTCCTCCACCAGGATGGCGGGCACCAGCACGCCCAGCATGAACAGCCGGGTCGCCGCCTCGTAGGCCAGCGCCTCCGGGAAGCGGCACTCCAGCAGCATCGCGCGCACGGTGCGCCGCCCGTCGAAGAGGCGCACCACCTGCTCCACGTCTTCGGGCAGCGAGGGCAGCTCCCGCGCCAGCCGGTTGAAGTCCACCGTGAGCCGCGCCGCCAGGGGCAGGCCCTTGACGCGCAGCTGTTCGAAGCGCTCCAGCCCGGGCACCATCTGGTCGCACAGGAACGGGCGGTCCATGGTGAAGGTGCCCCGGTGCAGCTCCGGGCCGAACGTCACCGTGTACTCGCCCGAGCCGAAGCACAGCAGGCGCCGGAACGCGAGGCTGCCGCGCTCGCCGTGGAAGGTCGCGTCCACCACCTGGCCGTGGCGGAAGACGAACGCGCCGGTGTCCTCGGACAGCACCACCCGACCGGAGCGCACGCCGGACAGGAGCGCGCGCACCAGCTCCACCAAGGGCAGCGTGCCGGTGTGCGCGTCGTAGACGTCCTCCTCGCCGCGCCGTCCCGCCTTGAGCCGCGCGAGCACCGCCACGTCGCGCGCGTCCACCGGCTCCACCAGGTACTCGTCCGCGCCCACGCCCGCGGCGAGGTCCCGGTGGAACTCCTCCGGATGCCGCGCCACCAGCAGCACCGGCAGGTGCGCGGTCTTCGGGTCCGCCCGGAGCGCGCCGCAGAGGCTGAAGCCGTCGCCGTCCGGCAGGTCCGCGTCGATGATGACCAGCCGGGGCAGCGCCGGTCGCGAACCCGGCAGCGCCGGCTCCGCGTCCGGCCGCGAGACCCCCGCCTCCAGCCCCAGCCGCGCCAGCGCCGCGAGCGCGCCGCTCACGTGCACGGACTCGAAGCCTTCGCGGACGAGCGCCTCCGCCACCGCGGGCCGGGGCGTCTCGCCCACCAACAGCACCGAGCCCGCGACCTCACCCTGCAGGGCGAGTGCATCACGACCTTCTGGGCGCGTGGGGGATTCAGGGGGTGGCGCGGAGTGCAGGTAGGCAACCATGGATTCCCCATTCTTCCAGGGAACCCGAGCGATTGCACAACCTGCCCCCAAGTCCCTGGATTCGTTGGGTTTTGGCCAGGCTGCATCCCAAGCTAGGGTGCGCGCCTATGACGCGCCTCGGACCGTTGCTTGCCCTCCTCGTCGTGCCCGTCCTCGCCTCCGCGCAGGAGGCCGAAGTCTCCTTTTCGCAGGAGGACCCGCTGGGCTCCGTGGTGGCGCCGGTGGAGCTGCCCGCGGGGGCGACGGCGCTCTATGGCTACACGGGCGCGCCGGAGGTGGGCCTGGGGTTCCGGCAGGGGCTGGGCGCGCTGGAGGTGGAGGCGCGGGCGCGCTTCGACTGGTTCAAGCTGGGCGCGTCGTTGGAGGTCCTGGGCCGCAAGGAGGTGGTGCGGAGTGGGGCGTTCGGGCTGGCGCCAACGCTGGGCGTGGGCCTGGTGCTCAACTCTGGCGCCACGTACATGGACAACGACAACTTCTCCGGCGTGCTGGTGCGCATCCTGCCGGGGTTGGTGGCGGGCTACCGGGTGGCGGACACCGTGACGCTGCTGGGGCTGGTGGACCTGCCCATCGACCTGGGGCTCACGGGCGACAAGCAGCGCCGCTTCCAGGCGCTGGGGGGCCTGGGCGTGGAGGTGTACCTGGGCGGCAATGTGTCGCTGCTCGCGGCGGGACAGGTGGGCGTGGAGACGTTCCAGGAGCGCGCGGGCGCGGGCCAGACGCGGCTGGCGCTCACGGGGCGCGTGGGCCTGGGCACGCGGCTGTTCTAGAACTCCGGCGGAGGGCTCTGGCGCGGCGTGCCCATCAGTTCGAGCGTGCGCAGCGCGACGCGGATGAGCGTCTGGGCGCACGGCTCGCAACCGCCGCCGCAGCAGTGGGGCCAGCGTCCTTCCGGGTCGCGCAACAGCGGGCGCACGCTGGACTGGTAGTAGCTGGGGAGCTGGTGTTCTTCGCTCGCACGCGCGAGCGCGTCTTCGAGGGCCAGGGGCGAGGGGGCGGGAACGTCGGACACGCTCCCGTTCATACCAGCCACCCGGGGGCCTTGTCAGAGCAGAGAGGTCTGCGCCGGGGCCTCGGGTGAGGCGCCATCCGAGGGCTGGCAGTGCGCGCACCAATGCGTGTTGCGCCCTCCGATGCGCAGGTGCGACACGGGCGTGGCGCAGCGGGGACAGGGCGCTCCCGTCTTGCCGAAGATGTTGCGCCGGTGCTTCGCCTGCCCCTGGACACCGAACAGGTCCCGCTGCGTGCCGCGCAGCCGCAGGCCCTCTTCCAGCACGTCACGGATGCCCTGGTGCAGCCGGATGATTTCCGCCGGGGACAGCGACGACGCCAGCCGCCGCGGGTCGATGCCCGCGGCCCACATGCTCTCGTCCGCGTCGCGGTTGCCCAGTCCCGCGAGCACGCGCTGATTCAGGAGCACCGTCTTGAGCGCGCTGCGCCTGCTCCGGAGCAGCTTCGCCAGCACCTCCGGAGTGAAGGACTCGTCGAGCGCCTCCGGTCCCAGTTCCTCCAGCTTCAACTGCGAGGCCAGCATGGACGTGGGCCCCAGCGCCACGCGCGCGTAGCCCAGCGTGTCGGTGAGCTGGAGTTCCTCGTTGCCCTCCAGCGTGAGGACCACGAGCGTCGCGGGAGGCCGTTCGCTCCCGGCGGGCCGCAGCTGCAATTCGCCCCACAGCATGAAGTGCAGCGCGAGCGTCTGCCCGTCATCCAGCGTAAGCAGCATGAACTTCGCGCGCCGCTCCGCAGCGAGCACCTTGCGGCCCTGGAGGTTCTGGGTGAAGTCCGGCGGCGAAGCGAAGCGCACCGCCGCGGGGACCCGCACCTCCGCGTCCACGAAGCGCCGGCCCACCACGGCCTGCTTCAGGTCACGGACAATGATTTCGACTTCAGGGACTTCCGCCACGGCAGCCTCCCCTACGGGTCACAAGGTAGGAAGGCTGCGATGTAACGCCACGGGTTGAGTCCTGCTGGAGGAGGCGCCTCGTCCGTCCGCCCGGCATCCGGCCGGACAGGGGTCATCCCCCTGCCCTCCCCCAAGTCAGGCGCTCACCGTCACCTCGTGCACGTCGCGCTCCAGTTCCCGCACGTCCACCTTCACGTCGAGGAAGTGCACCATCGTCTCGCGCTGCGTGAGCGAATGGCTGTCCAGCGCCACCGTGCGGAAGTTGCCACCCTTCGCCAGGGCGCACAGCAGCAGGAGCTGATCACACAGGTGTTCGCCCACGGGCACCCCCGCGTCCAGGTAGCGCTTCACCTTCGCGGCGACCTCCTCCGCCACGACTTCCGCGCGCTTGCCGCGCTCGCCGAAGCCGGTGAAGACCTCCGTCACGTGCTCGCTCTCCACTTCGACGCGCAGCACGTTGCCCGGACCGAAGGCGCGCTTGAGTTCTTCCGGCCGCTGCTGATCCGGCCGCAGCTTCAGCACGGCGGCCACGGTCTCCAGCTCGCGCTTCGCCACGTCGAAGGGGATGGACGCCACCTGGGCCACGGCCTCCGTGCGCAGCACCCGGCCGCGCTCCAGCAACTGGAGCGGCTGGAGCTTCGCCGGATGGATGTCCACGCGGAACCGTCCACCGCCGGCCGGATAGAAGCCGGGCCGCTCCAGCGTCACGTCCACGCGCGGGCCCATGCGGCGCAAGAGCGGCAGGTAGGCCTGCTCCAGGAACTCGAACGGCGGCGCCGCCGGGTTGTGCGTCCCGCCCTCCAGCATCAGCGTGGAGGCCCCTTCCGCGTGCAGCAGCGCGGGCAGCACCGTCTGGAGCACCAGCGTCGCGCTGCCCGCGGTGCCCACCGCGAAGTGGTAGTTGCCCGCCGACAGCGCGCGCGGATGGAAGGACAGCTGCTTGGAGCCCAGCTCCGCGCCCGTCACCTCCGCGGCGCCCACGGTCTCCGCGGCCTTGAGCGCGGTGAGGTGCTGACGCAAGAGGCCCGGCTTGGCGCGGCCCGCGCGCACGTTGACCATCTCGAACGGAGTGCCGGTCACCAGCGACAGCGCCAGCGCGGTGCGCAGCACCTGTCCGCCCCCCTCCCCCTGTGAACCATCGATGCGAACCATGTGCGTGGTGCTCCTTTGCGCGCTCGCGGACGGATGCAGCATCCCATCCCTGATTTCAAAAAATAGCGGCGCCCGCTCCCCCACCTTAACGGCCGCTTGCGCGGACCTCTTCGGGGGAACGGGCGCCTCGGTGGATTCATCCCGGCATGTGCACCTCCGCAGGACGGCGGGTGGGGTTTCCCTTCGGCTATCCCTTCACGCACACCACCTGCTTGAGCGTGTGGACGACCTCCACCAGGTCCGCCTGCGCGGCCATCACGGCGTCGATGGGCTTGTACGCGGCCGGCGTCTCGTCAATCACGTCCACGTCCTTGCGGCACTCCACGCCCTCGGTCGCCTTGGCGTGGTCTTCCAGCGTGAAGCGCTTCTTCGCCGCTTCCCGCGACATCACGCGACCCGCGCCGTGGCTGCACGAATGGAAGGCATCCGCGTTTCCCTTCCCGCGGACGATGTAGGAACGGGCCCCCATGCTGCCGGGGATGATTCCCATGTCGCCCTCGCGCGCCCGCACCGCGCCCTTGCGGGTCACGAAGCAGTTCTTTCCGAAGTGGTGCTCGCGCGAGATGTAGTTGTGGTGGCAGTTCACCGCGGACTCGGACAGCTCGAACGGAGGCAGCTCACCGCTCGCCTTCAGGGCCTCCACCGCCGAGTGCAGCATGAGCTCGCGGTTCATCGCCGCGAAGTCCTGCGCCCAGCTCACCGCGAACACGTAGTCATGGAAGTGCTCCGTCCCCTCCGGCAGGTACGCCAGGTCCGCGTCCGGCAGGTGGATGAAGAAGCGCTGCATGTCCTCCTTCGCCAGTTCGATGAAGTGGCTTCCGATGCGGTTACCCACCCCGCGCGAACCCGAGTGCAGCATCAGCCACACGCCATCCGACTCATCGACGCACAGCTCGATGAAGTGGTTACCGGTTCCCAGCGTTCCCAGGTGCGCCAGCTCCGGCCCACGGCCAATGCGCGGATGCTTCGCGACAATCTGCGCGTACCCCTCCGCCAGGCGGGCCCACGCGGAGGTATGCGTCACGGGCGAGTCCTTCCACGCGCCACGGTCATTCCGGCCGCCGTTGTCCGTACGGCCGTGCGGCACCGCCGCTTCAATGGCCGAGCGCACCCCGCGCAGCGAGTCCGGCAGCTGATCCGCGCGCAGCGTCGTGCGCACGGCGATCATTCCGCAACCGATGTCCACGCCCACCGCCGCCGGCACCACCGCGCCCACCGTGGGCACCACGCTCCCGACCGTCGCGCCGTAACCGCGGTGCACGTCCGGCATCACGGCGACCCACTTGTGGATGAAGGGCAGGCCGCGGAGGTTGCGAAGCTGCTTCTTCGCCTCATCCTCGAAGGGGACTCCCACCGTCCACGCCTTGATGGGGCGGCCCGACTCGTCCGACAGCACTTCGTAGTTCGCGTTCATCCGGTCCATGGCTCTGCACCTTTCGGTCGTTCGACCGGGCGCTGTGTCCCGGTCACGTGGGGGAGCTAGAGCACCCGGCGTGCCAACGCCGTTCCCGAGGGAGACCCCTGGGCCGGGCTGGAAATCCATATCCCATGGGATAAATACCTATCCTGATGGCTCAAAAGGCGAAGACACGGCGCACGGTCGTCATCGGGATGCTGGGGACGACGTTGGACACGGGGATGGGGTCACAGCGCTGGACGCGGTGGCGGCCCACGGTGTCGCTGTGTCAGCAGGAGGACCTGCTGGTGCACCGGCTGGAGCTGCTGCATCCGCCCCAGGCGACATCCCTGGCGGCGGTCATCCGGGACGACATCGCGCAGGTGTCCCCGGAGACGCAGGTGCGGCTCACGTCGCTGCCCATCCGGGACCCGTGGAACCTGGAGGAGACGTATGGCGCGCTGCTGGACCACGTGCTCGCGCAGTCCTTCCATCCGGAGGAAGAGGACTACCTGGTGCACATCACCACGGGCACGCACATCGCGCAGATCTGCATGTTCCTCCTGGTGGAGAGCCGGCTGATTCCGGGCCGGTTGGTGCAGACCTCCCCGGGCAAGGGGAAGGAACACGGGGCGGTGGGCACGCACGCCATCATCGACCTGGACCTGTCCAACTACGACACGCTGGCGGCGCGCTTCCGGCGGCGGCAGCGCGAGGGCCTGTCGTTCCTCAAGTCCGGCATCGACACGCACAACGCCGCGTTCAACCGGCTCATCGAGCGGATTGAACAGGTGGCGGTGCAGTCCCGCGCGCCGCTGCTGCTGACGGGGCCCACGGGGGCGGGCAAGTCGCAGCTCGCGAAGCGCATCTACGCGCTGAAGAAGGCGCGCAACCAGGTGGCGGGCCCGTTCGTGGACCTGAACTGCGCCACGCTGCGCGGCGACGGCGCCATGTCCACGCTCTTCGGCCACGTGAAGGGCGCGTTCACGGGTGCGGTGGGCGACCGGCCCGGGCTGATGCGGCAGGCGAACGGCGGCGTGTTGTTCCTGGACGAGATTGGCGAGCTGGGCCCGGACGAGCAGGCCATGTTGCTGCGCGCGCTGGAGGACAAGCGGTTCCTGCCGGTGGGCGCGGACAAGGAGGCGGAGAGCGACTTCCAGCTCATCGCGGGGACGAACCGCGACCTCCAGTTGGACGTGGAGCGGGGACGGTTCCGCGAGGACCTGCTCGCGCGCATCAACCTGTGGACCTTCCGGCTGCCCGCGCTGCGCGAGCGTCCGGAGGACATCGCGCCCAACCTGCAATACGAACTGGATCAAGCGTCCCAGGCGCTGGGGACGAGGGTGACGATGAGCAAGGAGGCGCAGGAGTACTTCCTGCGTTTCGCCACGTCCCCTGAAGCCCGGTGGAGCGGCAACTTCCGCGACCTCAACGCGGCCGTGCTGCGCATGTCCACGCTGGCGGCGGGTGGGCGGATGACCCGCGAGGTGGTGGACGAGGAGCTGGACCGGCTGCGGTCGCAGTGGCGGCCGGCGGGCGCCGCGGCAGCGTCAGCGAGCGAGGACGTGCTGGCGGAGGTGATGGGCGCGGCGCGCGCGGCGGAGCTGGACCGGTTCGACCGGGTGCAGCTCGCGGACGTGGTGACGGTGTGCCGCTCCGCGCGCTCGCTGTCGGATGCGGGCCGGACGTTGTTCTCTCAGTCGCGTGCGCAGAAGAAGAGCGTCAACGACGCGGACCGGCTCCGGAAATACCTGGCGCGCTTCGGGCTGGCGTGGACCGACGTGAGCGGTCGCGACGCGGAGTGACGGGTCCTCCCCGTGGGCCGTGCGGCGGGCCCACGAGGAGGCATCGCATCAGCGGAAGACTGCGGCCACGGATTGGCATTGCGACGTGGCCTGCGCCTCGTCGAGCACCCGGACCGGACCGTCCTCGGGAGAGGAAGGGGCGGGCACGGGGGGTGCCGCTGGCGCGTTCGCTCCGCTCAGCCATGCGGGCGGCACCCAGCATTCGACGGTGAGCGGCCCCTCGAAATTCGCTCGCACGCGACCGTCCTTCAGCCGCACCTCCCCCCGCACCTGGTTCCCGGTGACGGTCAGCTCCAGGGTGCCTTCGTCCATCGTCACCGGAGGCTCCTTTGGCAGCTGGTAGTCCACGATCGCCAGCCCCGGGCCCAACGCCGTCTGGGGGATGAGCCGCGCGGTGGCGCGTTTCGACTTCAGGAACTTCTCGTCCACCGACATGCGGAAGCGCCAGTAGCCTCCGTCCTCCGACTGCGCACTCAGCGCGACCAGCATCAAGGTCACGGGCGGGTCACCCAGGAAGTCGGCGCTGAACCGCACGGACGGGGCCGAGTAGGTGCCCATATCCGTGCGCACCGTGGCCGCGCCTCGCGGCTGGGGAAGCTCCGCGGCCGCTGACGAAGAAGGCTTCACCGCGGAGGAGGACGCGAGCGCTTCACGCGACAACACCCGCTCCTCCCTTGGCTTCGCGCAGGCGCCCAGGAGCAGCGCCGCCATCAGGACCGCGTGGCGCATGCTCAGCACCCCACTCGCAGGAGCATGGCGCTGACGGTGGTGTTGTCATTCTCCCGCAGCTCGTCCACCGTCCCCGCCGGATCCATGTCCAGGTAGACGTAGTACGTGCTGTAGGGCAGCGACGCCGGCACCGTGAAGCCCAGGGAGTAGATGCCCTCCGAGAACGCCCCCAGCGCATGGTTGAACGTGGCCACCACGTTGGTGGATTCGCTGTAGCCATTCGGAGGCGCCGTGGGGCTCAGACGCACCCGGAACGCGTAGGACGACACCGCCGCGTTGCCCAGGTTGCCCACGTAGAACTTCACGGTCTGCGCCGTGCCACGGCACACCGACTTGGTGCCCGCGGGGTCCAGCGTCTGCGCCACGTCCCCCACCACGCCCATGGCGGACGGCAGCAGGTTGGGCTTCGTGACCGTGTAGCCGTACAGCGTGTTCATGCCCTGCGCGTTCGTGGGCCACAGCGTGGAGGACTCGTAGCCACCCGTCACCAGGTGCGGCGGCGAGGTGCGCAGGATGCTGTGCCCGCCCTCGTGCTTGAAGCCGAAGAAGTGCCCGGCTTCGTGCACGAACGTGCTCCGGCCCGACGTGCCGAACGCATTGCCGGTGCGAGGCGTGAAGTCCAGGTCGCTGGCGATGCAGACATCCGCCTCGTCGATACCGTTGCTCCCGATGAAGCACAGCCCCACCGTGGAGTACGTCACGCCGTTGTTCCCGTCGATGGCCGCCCGGTCACACAGGCCGATCTCGTTCTGCCCGTCGCTGTGGTCCAACGCGCAGTCCGTCGCCGCGTTCACGTTGAAGCCCGCGACGATGTGAGACAGGTCGTCCCACTGCCGCAAGCCGTTCCAGTACGCCGTGTTGACGTTGCCGGAGTCCGGGATGCTGCACCGGTTCCGGTACACGACCGGGCCCGTGTACCACTTCACCGGCGTCCCGTTGCACGTGTCCCAGGCGGCGGCTCCCGCCTCCACGCTGCCCAGCACCAGCGCCGCGACGATGCCCACGAATGTCGTTGTCTTCATGGCGGACCTCATCACGGCTGGCCGGGCGGGATGTCCCGCTCGGGCTGGAGGGGAACGACACCCGGCACCGCGGACGGCGCCACCGCGGGCGTCACCGGCACGGACAGGGACGACGCGGTGGTGACAGGCTCCTCGCGGAACGCCCCCGCCACGCTGATGCCCCGCGCGCGCAGGTGGTTCTGGAGCAGCGAGAGGAACGCCTCCCGCTCCAGTGCCTCCGGAGCGCTCCGGGCCTGGGCCTCCGCGCGCATGGCCGGACGCGCGCCCATCAGGTCCACCGTCTCGAACACGGGCGCCGTCTGCCGCACGCCCGCCGAACCCAGGCCGGACACGAGCCCGCCCTCGGCGCCCACGAGCACCTCGCGGCCGCCCACCGACTCCACTCGGAACGCGTGCTCGTCCAGCACCGGCGACAGGCTCCAGCCGGTGTTGCGCAGGAACACCACGTAGCGCGCGCCCCGGACGAAGCGGGGCACGTGGCTCACCACGAACTGGCGGCCATCCGGCAGCAACCCTCCGGCCTGCTTGAGGCGCAGCTCGCGGGGAGCCGCGCCCAGGTGCGCCCGCACGTCGCCCAGCGTCACCACCGTCCACGGGCCCGTGCGCGGCGAGAACTCGGAGCGCACGTCCACCACGTCGCCCTCCACCACGGAGGCCGTCTGGTCGAACAGGCTGAGCAGGCTGTCCACCGCGCGCGGCGGCCGGAGCGACGCTTCCGCGACGAGGGGACCTTCCTGTCGCGTGGGGGCTTCGTCCCCACTGGCGGCGCTACACCCCGTGAGTCCCAGGAGCAGCAGCGCGACCCGCGCGCGGCCCTCCATCCTGAACGTCGTCCATGGCCTGCCCACGCGCATCACGTCCGCTCCCTTCGTGCCTTCAGTGGATGAGATAGAAGGCGTCCTGGCGCGGCACGAAGAACCGCCAGCCTTCGTCCGTCAGGTACGCCGGATCTTCCTGCATCACCGCCACCTGCTGCCCGCCCCACTCTGGCACGGCGGTGAGGGTGCTCAGCTCGACCGCGAGGTACGAGCCCTTGCGCAGCACCCGGGGCGCCTCCTGGCGTGACGCCGCGCGGAAGTCGATGGAGGCGCCCAGCGCATGCCCCTGCGCGCCCAGCGGATGGCTGTAGACCTTGGCTTCGATGCCGCGCTCCTTCATCTCCGCCATCGTCGCGTCGTAGACGTCCGCCGACGAGCGCCCCGGCCGCGACGCCCGCAGCATCAGCGCGTCCTGCAGCGCCTGCGTGTTCATCAGCGCGCGCTTCAGCCCTTCCGGAACATCCTGCTCCCCGTCCTTCAGCACGTACGCCATCTTCTGCCAGTCCGTGTTCAGGCCCAGCGCCGTGACGCCGAAGTCCACGTGCAGCAGGTCTCCGCGCTGGATGACCACCGCCTCGTCCGCCACCGCCAGGAAGCCCCGGGAGAAACCGTCCTTCATGCCCTGCCGTTGCAGACGAAGGTCCGGCTGGAACCACGTGCCCACGCGCGCCTCGAACAGCGCGTCGTAGAGCCAGCGGCGCACCTCCCCCACCGTCGTCTTGCCGGGCACCACCACCTCGTTGGAGAGCGCCCGCTTCACCAGCGACTCCGTCAGCACCACCAGGTCGCGGTACGGCACGAACTCGCCGGGCAGGCGCGTGTCCAGGTACTCCTCGATGAGCGGCGCGGCGCTCACGAAGCGCGTCTCCGCGGTCGGCCCCAGCGCCTCCACCAGCCACTTGTAGGTGTCATGCGTCAGGCTGCGCGTCACGCCGCGCCGGCCATCCATGCCCAGCGCGATGGTGCGCGGGTGGTAGCGCGCGTCCAACTCCGCGAGCGCCTCCGCCTGCTTGCGCTCCACCGGGGGCGAGGTGAAGAAGCGCGTCACCGCCTCCGTGGCGTAGCCCGTCAGCGCGACCTTCTGGAGCCCCGCGTCGCCCGCGTCCACGAAGACAAACACGTCGCGGTTGCCCGCGTAGGGCAGCGGCGGCGCGACCCAGGCCGTCAGCGGATCATCGTGGAACTCCTCATTCACCACCACCCACATGCCCACGCCGTGGCGGCGCATCATGTCCAGCAGCAGCCCGTGCCGCTCCTTCAGCCAGGCCTCGCGCAGGGCCAGGGCCTGGGACGGCGACGGCACGGCCGTGGACGTGGGGACGGCGGTGTCGCGCACGGGCGCGGTGGCACACGCCACCAGACAGCCCAGGCTCAGGGCCGGCAGAAGGACTCCACGCCAACGGTTCATGTCGGGAACTCCGGGTCGGGAAGAAGGCGGAGCAGCCTAGCGCGCCCGAAAAACCGAAGCCCCCCGCTCCCGGAACCCTTGGGGTCCGGGAACGGAGGGCCTGGGGCGCATCCCACCTGCTCACCCGCTCGGACGTCCTCGCTCCCTCGCGCTTCCGGATCCCGTCCCCCCCGGTCCGGGACACCGGGATTCAGCCAGACCTTTCGGCCGGCGAATCCTCTGGAAGCGGCGGCCCTCCCCCGAAGGCCGCGTGGAGCGCGGACATCCAACCGCGCGCGCCGTAACTTCAGTAGCTGGCGACCCAGTCCAGGTCGCTTTCATCGAAATCAACGAGCGAGTCCTCCCCTTCGTCCCGGGAGGCCTCTTCCCCGTCCCCCTCCTCCTCTTCGACCCGGAATCCCCTCGGCTCCCGGGCCTCGTCCTCCGGCCGCACTCCCGCGCCCCCATTGGAACCGGGCGCCCACATCGCGCCGTCCCCCTGGCTCCACGCATCGATGCGGTACATCGCGTCCCCCCGGGTGCGGTGTCTTCCGTCCACCCACGCCGCCGCCACGCCGCGCCTCGATAATTAGACGCCGACCGAAAAAAACCTTGGGTCGCGCCCGCCTCATTTATTTCAGGAAGTGTCCTCCCTGCCTGAGCGCGCGAGCCCGGATTCCGGCCTCCTCGCTCCAGCCGGGTTCCCCCCGGCGGGCCACGGCCTCGAAGGCCTCCGCCGCCTGGAGCGGGAGCCCCATGGCCCGGAGCGCCAGCGCCCGGTTCCACAGGGCCTGGGGATGGTCCGGTGCCTGACGCAGCACGCCTTCAATCAGGTCCAGGGCGCCCCGGAAGTCCCCCGCCGCCATCGCCACCACGGCCCGGTCGCTGTCCCGGTCCAGGGAAGGCGCGCTGCGCGACAGGAAGTCCGCCGCCTGACGCAACTCGCCGCGCACGAGGTAGGCCGCCGCGATGCCGTGCAGATCCCCCCGGTCCTCCAGCGCCGCCAGGGTCCGCAGGGGCACGGGAGGCTCGGCCGCGAGGGCCGCCCCGTCTCCCGTCCCTGTCCGGACGGGAACGTAGGGGAGGTAACGGTCCGCCGCCGGGTACGCGATGCGCGCCTCCAGCTCCCGCGCGGACGCATCCGCCCGCCACGCGTCTCCCGGCCGGAAGCCGTTCCCGGTCATGAACGCGGTGAGCGCGCCCAGTCCCATGGCCAGCACCGCCCCCAGCGCCTGCCGCCACCGGCCGCGCGGAAGGCGGAGACGGAACGGCTGCCGGAGGGAAGCAGGCGGGGGTGGCGCGTCGTTGTGGGCCACCGCGCCGCACAGGGCCTGGACGCTGAGCATCTCCAGCTGCATGGCATCATGCAGCCCGCTGGCGCACGCACGGCAGAGGGCCAGATGGAGCCGGAAGTGCTCCTCGTCCCCCGACTCCAGCTCCCCATCGAGGAACCGGTAGAGCTTCTTGCACCAGAGATCCATCAAGCGTCAGGGCCCGGAGTCGCGCGGCCGCCTCCCGTCCCTTGGGAAACGCGAGCGGAAGCAATCCTTGGTGGATTCCGCTCCCAGCGTTCGCTGCCCGCTCATCCGCCTGCCCCCCGGGGAGGCGCAGGCGGACGGGGCCCCATCATCAGCGGCGCGAGCGTGGGCGCAGCAGCGTTCCACCGGAGCGGCTGGAGCGCGGGCACGGGAGGCGCGGCGCGCTGACGGCCTCCACGGATTCCGTCCGCGCGAACCAGGGGCAGCAGTTGGCGCACCCCGGGCAGCGCCGGCGGAAGCGGCGAGCCCCCTGGTGCCATGCCCGGCCCTCGCGCTCGGGGGGAGGAGGCACCTCCGCGGCGGCCACGTCGCCCGGCCAGTTCTCAGGCACGTCGTCGTCCCAGGAGCCGGGGACCGTGTCGCGGGCCTGACGGGCGGACACCCAGCGCTCGCTCTCCGCCGCGTCCTCCAGCGCGAGCCGCGCGAGCATCTCCATCTGCAAGAGGTCGTGGAAGCGCCGCGAGCAGACGTCGCAGTGGGCCAGGTGGCCGCGGACGCGGCGCTGGTCCTCGGCGGACAGGTTGCCGTCCAGGAAGGGCTGGAGGTCCTCACACGCGGTGCTCATCGTTCCCTCTCCTGGCGGCGGCGTTCCGCGGTGTCGTGGAGCATGGCCTTGAGGCGGCGGCGGGCGTGGAAGAGCCACGTGCCCACCGTTCCCGCACTGGGGGTGTTCATCCGCCGGGCGATCTCCGCATGGCGGAGGCCCCGCGCATGCAGTTCGAACGCCTGGCGCAGCTTCTCGTTGAGCCGGGCCACGGCCTGGCGCAGCTCGTCCTCCGTGACGCATTCCCACTGCTCGGGCTCCGGCGAGTCCTCCGGGTCCTCGAAGAGCATGTGGACGTTGTGCAGGTCCACCCGGCGATCCGTCTCCGCGCCCTGGCGGCGGCACTGATCCAGGAACCGGTTGTGCAGCACGCGAACCAGCCACGCGCGGCGCGCGGGCTCCGGCCACCGCTTGAGCCGCTCCCATTGCAGGAGCGCGCGCAGAAGCACGTCCTGCACCAGGTCGTCGCAATCACTGGCACTCTTGCCACAGACATTGCGCGCGATGGCGACCAGCACCGGCTGATGGCGGATCGCGAACGCGGCGAATTCCCCTCCAGAGCCCTCCCGGACTGGCGGCTCCTCCCTCCCTGGCACCATGCGACCGCCTCCCTTCCCTCCAGAGAACGCCGAGGGTCGGATTCTTTTCTTCTCAATGATGCGACAAATGCTGTCGCGCTTCTTCCCGCATCATGGCTGCCAGTGCGGCTGGAACACTTCATCCAGACGCCAATTCCTTGCATGGAATAGACAGACATCCAGGTACTCCCCGGTTCAATTCCTCTCCGTGGGTGTGTCTTGCCTCCGGGTGGCGCATGCCCCGCCCGGCGTGAAAAATGGCGCGGAAAAAGGCGCCCCGCATGCCCCAACGGATTTCTGGCGGCCGGAGCCTTTTCGTGAACGCGCGGATCCGCCGCGGAGGCTCCGCGAAGCAGCCCTCCTGGTGCGTCAAACGGGTGGGCCCGTCCCGCCGGGGCGCGTTCCGGGACCCCAGGAAGCCTCCCGGAGGCCCGGGGAAGCGTCCCGGAGCGAAACTCCCCCCTTGCGTGCCTGGGGAGTCCTTTGGTCCTCTTGGGCACCGCCGTATGCCCATGGAAACCGCCGCCGACAGCCGAGAGTACCGCGTGGTCTTCTTCTGCCCCGCGTCCAACGCCCGGCTCGAGCGGCTGGAGGTCCCCGTGCGCCGGCTGTTGTCGCGCATCCAGGCCCCCCCCGCGGAGCTGGCCCCACTGAGTGAAGCGGGGGCCCTCACGGAGGCCGGGTGGCAGGTCTACCTGGTGCGTTCGTTGACGGAGCGCTCCGCGGCGCAGGCCATGGCCGCCTACGTCAGCGAGGCCACCTGCGCGCTGGCCGCGGAGGTGGACGCGGAGGTGCTGGGGCTCTACGTGGACGTGTCCGGGGACTCCGCGCGCATCTGCCGGTGCGGTCCGGAGGACGGGCCGGAGACCTTCGCCGGGCGCCGGCAGGCCGCGCTCACCCGCACGTCCGAGTGGCTGGAGGTCGCCCCCGCGAGCCTGTCCGCCCTCTTCCAGTTGGATCCGCCGGACGCCGAATACGAGCCGGACGCGGACGACCGTTTCGTCGAGGAGAAGCTGCGCGAGGCGCGGGCCCTGATGGAGCGCTACCGCACCGCGGCGAAATGAGGTCGAGCACCCCGGAGGACCTGTCCGGCCGCTGTGAGCGGTGCTACCTGCCCACGGCCCTGTGCCTGTGCGCGGAGGTGCCCGTCATCCCCACGCGCACGGAGCTGTTGATCATCCGGCACAACAAGGAGTCGCAGAAGAGCACCAACACGGCGCGCATCGCGGCGCTGGCCCTGCCCCGCTGCCACATCGTCTCCTATGGCGCGCCCGGGGCGCCCTTCGACCCGTCGGTGCTGGACACGCCGGACACGTGGCTGCTGTTCCCCGACGCGCCGGAGGCGGAGGGCCCTCCGCCGAAGCGGCTCGTCGTCATCGACGGGAGCTGGGCGCAGGCGCGGCGCATGGTGCAGCGCGTCCCCGCCCTGCGCCGGCTGCCGGGCCTGAGGCTTCCGCCGCCGGCGCCGGACACGCGACGGCTGCGCAAGCCACCGCATCCGGACGGGATGTCCACGCTGGAGGCCATGGCCGGCGCGCTCGCGCGGCTGGAGGGCGAGGACCTCGCGAAGCCGCTGCTCACGCTGCACGAGCTGATGATTGAACGCGTGCTCGCGAGCCGGGGGCGGCTGGGCTGGGAGAACTACCTCTGACGCCCTGATGCGGCGACGGGCCTCCTACTGGAGGACCTTCTGCATCTCCGTCGCGAAGGGCACGGGCTCCAGGAAGCCCGTCACGCGCGGCTTCGTCAGCACCGTGCCGTCCGGGTTCACGAAGGCCACCGTGGGCAGGCCCTCCACGCCCAGCTTCTCCATCAGCGCGTCCAGGTGGTCCTCGCTGTTCGTCGCGTCGATCTTGATGGTGAGGAAGCGGCTGTCCTGCGCCTGGGAGATGACCTCCGTGGACGGGTACGTCAGCCGGTCCAGCTCCTTGCAGGCCGCGCACCAGTCCGCGAAGAAGTCGATGAGCACCGGGCGGCCCTCCTTCCTCGCCGCCGCGAGCACCTGCTCGAACTGGCTCGCGTCGAACGTCGCCGTCTTCGCCGGCATCACGTGATGCCACTGCCAGGACGGCGCGACGGGGTGCTGCTGCAGCCCCATGCGCACCCACAGCTCACCCGTGGGCCGTGCGTCCAGCGCGCCGCCGCGAACCACCAGCGCGCCCACCACCAGCGCCACGCCCAGCGCCTTGAAGCCGAACTCGCGCGGGCCCTCCTTGAACGAGCGGTGCACCGCGCCCACGAGGACACCCACCACCACCAGCGCCGCGGCCATCACCGCGCCGGGCACCTGCCCCACCTGCGCGCCCAGCGCCTTCACGGTGTCGCGCGCCCAGGGGAAGGCGTCCTTCAGGTACGAGAACGCGAGCGCCACCAGCATGATGCCCAGCACGCTCTTCACCCACTCCATCCACACGCCGCCGCGCGGCAGGCGCACCGTGAACACGCCGATGAGGAAGAACGGCACGCCGATGCCCAGCGCGTAGATGAACAGCAGCGTCGCGCCCAGCGTCGTGTTGGCGGACTTGGCCACGAAGGCCAGGAGGCCCGTGAGCACCGGCCCCGTGCACGGCGCCGCCAGGAACCCGGACACGCTGCCCATCACGAACGCGCCCGCGATGCCCGCGCCGCCCACGTTGCTGAGCTTCGTCTGCATGGACGACGGCAGCGCCAGTTCGAAGGCGCCGAACATCGACGAGGCCAGCAGCAGCAGGAACAGCGCCAGCCCCATCACCACCGCGGGGCTGCCCAGCATGGAACCGAAGGCCTGGCCCGTCTTCGCCGCCAGGATGCCCAGCGCGCTGAACACCACGCCCATGCCCACGATGTACGACGTCGTCAGCGCCAGCGAGCGGCCCCTTCCTTCCGCCTTCCTCGCGCCGAACACCGACACGGTGATGGGGATGAGCGGGTACACGCACGGCGTCATCGCGGTGAGCAGGCCGCCGGCGAACACCACCAGCGCGCCCCACGCCAGGTTGCCGGACTCCAGGAACCGGGCCGCGTCCAGCCCGGCGCTCGGGCCGGTGGGCAACAGCCACGGCACCACGGCCACCGCCACTCCCGCCACCACCGCCGCCAGCGTCAGCTTCTTCGTGTCCATGCGTGCCTCGGCTCCCGCGCCTCCCGGACCGGAAAGGCTCCGGAAAGAGGCTCCCTTCTATATGCGGAGGCCGGGGACGCGGCTACCCCACGGGCATCTGCGCGGGGGAGACAGGCACCTTCAGGCCCGCCGAGCGCGCCAGCCCCATCACGCCCTCCACGGCGGCGGCGATGTAGCCAAAGGGGTTCGCTCCATCCACCGCCGTCACGTGCACCTCGCCCATCTGCTGCTGGAAGGCCGCCGCCACCTGCGGCAGCTGCTGCGCCAACGTCAACTGGATGACCTCCGCGCTCACCGAGTTCTCGATGTCGCGCAGCGCCTTCGCGCGCTCCATCTCCAGCCCCTGCTGCGCCCGGGTGCGCCGCAGCTCCAGCTCCGCGATGCCGGCTTCCGCCTCCGCGATGGACTGCTTCGCCAGCATCACCTGGAGCCGGGCGGACAGCTGCTCGGCCTCCTGCCGGGCCTCGGCCAGTTGCACCTCGTGACGCGCGGCCTCCGATTCCTGCTGGCGGCGCAGCCGCTCCAGCTCCACCTGCGCCTTGGCGGCCTCCGCCTCCTGCGCCCAGCGCAGTTGCTCCAGTTCACCCTGGGCGCGGTTGTACGCGAGCTGCCGTTCGCTCGTGAGCCGCGCCTCCTCCAGCCGCGCGTCCGTGCCCAGCGCCTCCAGGCGGGCCTGCTCCTTCAACGCCTGCGTGCGCGTGCGGACCTCCTCCTGTGCGGACAGCTTCGCGAGCGCCACCTCGCGCTCCACGGACGTGCGCTCCTGCTGCTGCTGGCGCACCTGCTCCATCTTCGCCTGCGCGAGCCGCGCCTCCACCGCGAGCTGCTCCAGCCGCGCCTGTTCGTCCGTGGCCTGCGTGCGCTGACGGACCTCCTCGCGCGCGGCGAGCTTCTGGAGGTTGAGCACGCGCTCGGCCTCCGTCTCCTCGCGCCGCACGAAGCGCTCCTTGGCCAGCTCCGCCTCGCGCGCCTGCCGCTCCTGTTCGCGGCGGAAGCGCGCCTGCATGTGCTCGAAGACGGCCGAGGACAGGACGCGCACGTCCTGGATCTCGATGGTGTCCAGCAGCACGCCCCAGCCCGTGTCGGTGCGGTCCTCCACCCGGCCCCGTCCGGAGAGCACCGGCGCGATCTCGCGCATCAGCTCCTCCGCGATGCCCTCCTTGCGCCGGGTGAGGCACTCCTCCACGGAGAGGTTCGCCACCAGCCGGCGCGCCGCGCCCACGAACATCTCCCCGAGCAGCTCCGCCAGCTTCTCCTGCGCGCGCTCCGGGTAGCTGAAATTGAGCATCCGGAAGGCCACCAGCGGATCCGCGATGCGGTACACCGCCAGGCCCGTCACCGCGACGCCCACCTTCTCGCTCGTCACCTGATCCGCGGTGAACTGGAGCCGCTGGATGCTGGTGGGCACGATGGCCACCGAGTCCCCCGGCAGCTTGAAGCAGCTGGCGCCCTGCCCGCTCACTTCGCGCACGCGCCCCCGGCGCATGTGGATGAGGAACTCGCTGGGCCGCGCCGTGATCAGGCCCCACTTCTTCACCTTGTCCGGATCCTCCGCGGGCTTGCCCGCCCGCCATCCGTCCGCGTAGCGGGAACGCTCCAGGCCCCCCTCCAAGCGGATCAGCGACGGCCGCCCCGTTCCCTCCTGCTGCATGTCCTGGGCGTTGCTCCGGGCCTGCGACTTCGCGTTGGCGCTCATGTGTTGGCACCCTCCGCGGCGTCCTCAGTGCAGGCACCCGGCCACGTCCCCCAGGGCCACGAAACGGGCACTTATGGGCGCGCGAAGCACCGTTTCGGATCACCCCGCCCCAACCCGGTGCACCCGGAGTGCGCCACTCTGGAGGAGCGTTGAGCCCGCCCGGCCCACCCCACGACCCGGTGCGTCGGACATAGGGGCCTCGCGCCTTATGTTCCCTTGACCCGAGGGGGGTCGATTTTATAATTGACCAGTCCGGTCCACATTCGTGTGGGCGCATGTAGACCCTGCCGCTGCGCGCGGACCCACCGCGTCGCCGGGGAGCGGAGGGATGTCCCATCCTCCCGCGTCACTTCTTTCAGAAGGAAGCCATGCTGAACCTGCCCATCTACATGGACAACCACGCGACCACCCCGCTCGACCCGCGGGTGCTGGAAGTCATGTTGCCCTACCTGCGCGAGGACTTCGGCAACGCGGCCAGCCGCAACCACGCGTTCGGCTGGAAGGCCGAGGCCGCGGTGGAGAAGGCGCGCCGGCAGGTGGCGGACCTCATTGGCGCTTCGGAGAAGGAGATCGTCTTCACCTCCGGCGCCACGGAATCCGACAACCTGGCCATCAAGGGCGTCATCGAGTTCTACAAGTCCAAGGGCGACCACATCATCACCCTGAAGACCGAGCACAAGGCCATCCTGGACACCTGCAAGCGCCTGGAGCGCGTGCGCCAGGAGCGGCTGGACGAGCTCAAGCTCCTGCGCCTGGGCCAGCTGGCCGAGCGCGACGTGTCCCCGGAAGAGGTCCCGGAGCTGGCCGCGAAGTTCAACCTGGAGGCGGACGACACGTACAAGAAGTGGGCGGAGATGCCCACCGGCGGCGCGCGCGTCACCTACCTGGACGTGGAGCGCGACGGCCGCGTGAGCCTGGAGAAGCTGGCCGCGGCGATGACGCCCAAGACGGTGCTCGTCTCCATCATGTTCGCCAACAACGAGATCGGCGTGGTCCAGCCGGTGGCGGAGATTGGCAAGCTGTGCCGTGAGAAGGGCGTCCTCTTCCACTGCGACGCGGTGCAGGGCGTGGGCAAGGTGCCCTTCGACGTGGAGGCCATGCACGTGGACCTGGCCTCCATCAGCGCGCACAAGATGTACGGCCCCAAGGGCGTGGGCGCCCTCTACGTCCGCCGCAAGCCGCGCGTGCGCATCGCGCCCATGGTGGACGGTGGCGGCCACGAGCGCGGCATGCGCAGCGGCACCCTGAACGTGGCGTCCATCGTCGGCTTCGGCGCGGCGGCGGAGGTGGCGAAGAAGGACCTGCCGGAAGAGTCCGCGCGCCTGTTCCGCCTGCGCGAGCGGCTGCGCACCGGGATCATGGAGCAGCTGGACATGGTGGTGGTGAACGGGAGCCTGGAGCACCGCATGCCGGGCAGCCTCAACATCTCCTTCTCCTACGTGGAGGGCGAGGCCCTGATGATGTCCATCAAGGACGTCGCGGTGTCGTCCGGCTCGGCGTGCACGTCCGCGTCGCTGGAGCCGTCCTACGTGCTGCGCGCCCTGGGGGTCGAGGAGGACATGGCGCACAGCTCCATCCGCTTCGGCCTGGGCCGCTTCAACACGGAGGAGGAGGTGGACTTCGTCATCCGCCTCGTGGTGGACAAAGTCCGCAAGTTGCGAGACATGAGCCCCCTGTACGAGATGGCCAAGGAAGGCATCGACCTCAAGAGCATCGAGTGGACCGCCCACTAGGCGCTCCCCTCCCCTCAAGACTTCCCACCGGGCACGGGAGCCCCCGCCCGCCCGGCCGCGCATCGGTTGTTCCCGGAGCGCATCAGTTCAAGCGTTGTGCAGAAGGAGCGTGAGACGCATGGCTTACAGCGAGAAGGTCATCGAGCACTACGAGAACCCCCGCAACGTGGGGACGCTCGACAAGAACGACCCGAACGTCGGCACCGGCCTGGTGGGCGCCCCCGCCTGCGGCGACGTGATGCGCCTCCAGCTGAAGATCAGCGATTCGGGCGTCATCGAGGACGCGCGCTTCAAGACCTTCGGCTGTGGCTCCGCCATCGCGTCCAGCTCGCTCGTCACCGAGTGGGTGAAGGGCAAGACGGTGGATCAGGCCATGACCATCTCCAACAAGGACGTGGCCCGGGAGCTGGCGCTGCCCCCGGTGAAGATCCACTGCTCCGTGCTGGCCGAGGACGCCATCAAGGCGGCCATCGAAGACTTCAAGAAGAAGCGCGCGTCGCGGCAGGCGTAGCGTCCAGAGCTCGCGGCACTTCTTCCAGGAACCGAGGACGACCCCATGAACGAGCAGGCCCAGACGACCCAGGCCCCTCAGACGCCCCCCAAGCCGGCCCCCAAGGGCATTGGCCTGGCGGACAGCGCGGTGGCGCGCCTCCAGCAGCTGTTGGTGGAGCGCCAGACGCCGGACGCCGGCCTGCGCATCGCGGTGAAGGGCGGCGGGTGCTCCGGCCTCCAGTACTCCATGGAGTGGTCGGAGAAGTCCCGCGAGCGCGACAAGGTGTTCGAGCGTGACGGCGTGCGCGTCTTCGTGGACCCGAAGAGCTACCTGTACCTCATCGGCACGGAGCTGGTGTTCGAGCAGACGCTGATGGCGTCCGGCTTCAAGCTGAACAACCCCAACGTCAAGGCCGCGTGCGGCTGCGGAGAGAGCTTCTCCGTCTGAAGCCCCAGCGGCCTTCCCGCCCGCCCTGTCGGTCAGGGAGCGGGCACCAGGGGTCCGGCCCGGCGCCGGGCCCCTTTTTCGTTTTCCCCCTGATTCGCCACGAGGACTTCCCCCACCGTGAGGACCCACTTCGACGTGTTCGGGCTGCCCCGCTCCCACGCCGTGGACGTGCCGGCCCTGGAGAAGCAGTACCGGGAGCTGTCGCTGCAGCTGCACCCGGACCGCGTCGCCCCCGGCAACGCGAAGGCGCGCCTGCAGGCCGTGGAGGGCACCACCGCCCTCAACGAGGCCTTCAAGACGCTGAAGGACCCGGTGCGCCGCGCCTTCTACCTGCTCAAGCTCCACGGCGTGGACCTGGACCGCGAGGACGCGGGCGCCCAGAAGGACATGCCCCTGGAGTTCCTGGAGGAGGTCATGGAGCTGCGTGAGGCGCTGGACGAAGCCATCGCGGCGAAGGACCTGCCCCGGGCGCAGGGGATGGCGAAGGACGTGGCGGGCCGCAAGTCGGCGGCGCTCCAGGAGGCCGTCGCGGCGCTCGGAGCGCTGGAGGGCTCGGGGGATTCGCCGGACGGGGTGAGAAAGGCATCGCACGCGCTGGGGCGGGTGCGCTACTTCACGCGCTTCCTCGAGCAGGTGGACGCGTTCGAGGAGGAGGTGCTCGCGTGAGCAACAACGGCTATCTGCAGATCCACGACCCGCTCAAGCCGAAGGGCCACGTGGTGGGCATCGACCTGGGCACCACCCACTCGCTGGTGGCGTCCGTGACGCAGGGCAAGCCCCGCTGCGTCCCGGTGGACGAGGGCGATTCGCTGCTGCTGCCCTCCGTCGTGCACTACGGCAAGGACGGCGGCGTGGTGGTGGGTGCCCGCGCGCGCAAGCTGGCGGCCGAGGCCCCCACGGACACCATCGTGTCGGTGAAGCGCTTCATGGGCCGCAGCCCGGATGATCCGGAGACGCGCAAGCTGGGCCACTACGCCTTCGCACCCGGCGCCAACGTGGTGCGCTTCGACGTGGCCGGCGGCCAGCCGGTGACGCCCATCGAGGTCTCCGGCGAAATCCTGCGCGCGCTGAAGCGCCGCGCGGAGGCGCACTTCTCCGGCAAGGTGGAGCAGGCCGTCATCACCGTGCCCGCCTACTTCGACGACGCCCAGCGCCAGGCCACCCGCGACGCGGGGAAGCTCGCGGGCCTGGAAGTCCTGCGGCTGCTCAACGAGCCCACCGCCGCCGCGCTGGCATACGGCCTGGACAAGGGCAGCCAGGGGATGTTCGCCGTCTACGACCTGGGCGGCGGCACGTTCGACATCTCCATCCTCAAGCTGGAGGACGGCGTCTTCGAGGTGAAGTCCACCGGCGGCGATTCGGCCCTGGGCGGCGACGACTTCGACCGCGCCATCGCGCAGCACGTGCTCCAGAAGCGCGGCGTGCAGGCGCCCTCCCCCGCGCAGGTGGCGGAGCTGATGGCCGCCGCTCGCAAGGCGAAGGAGGCGCTCACCGACGCGGCGGAGGTGACGCTGAGCGTGGAGGGGCATACGCAGCAGGTGGGCCGCGCGGACTTCGAGGCGTGGATCCAGCCGCTCGTGGCGAAGACGGGCGCGGTGTGCCGGCGGGCGCTGAAGGACGCGGGCGTCGCGGCCGGGGAGCTGGACGGCGTCATCCTGGTGGGCGGCTCCACGCGCGTGCCCGCGGTGCGCCGCTTCGTGGCGGAGCTGTTCGGCCGCGAGCCCCTGGGCGACATCGATCCGGATCAGGTCGTGGCGCTGGGCGCGGCGGTGCAGGCCAGCCTGCTCACCGACGGCGACCGCCAGGACGAGGTGCTGCTGCTGGACGTCATCCCCCTGTCGCTGGGCCTGGAGACGATGGGCGGCATCACGGAGAAGCTGATCCCGCGCAACTCCACCATCCCCACCGCGGCGGCGCAGGTGTTCACCACGTTCAAGGACGGCCAGACAGGCCTGGACGTGCACGTGGTGCAGGGCGAGCGCGAGCTGGTGCAGGACAACCGCAGCCTCGCGCGCTTCACGCTCTCCGGCATCCCGACCATGGCGGCCGGCATGGCCCGCGTGGAGGTGCGCTTCCAGGTGGACGCGGACGGCATCCTGTCCGTCACCGCCAAGGAGCAGAGCACCGGCGTGGCGCAGGCCATCACCGTGAAGCCCAGCCACGGCCTGACGGACGAGGAGATCGAGAAGATGCTCCTCGACTCCATCGACTTCGCGGAGGACGACATCCAGGCCCGCCAGTTGCGCGAGCAGCAGGTGGAGGCCGAGCGCGTCCTCTCCGAGGCCGACCGGCAGCTGCGCGAGAACGCGGCCCTGCTGGAGGCCGGCGAGCCGGAGGCCATCCAGGCCGCCATGGCCCGCGTGCGCGAAACCGCGCAGGGCAAGGACTACCTGGCCGTGAAGGAGGCCCTGCACGCGCTGGACGAGGCGTCCCGGGGTTTCATCGAACGGGTCATGAACCGCGCCATCACCCAGGTGGTGTCCGGCCATTCCGTGGAGGAGTACTGAGCCGTGCCCAAGGTCACCTTCAAGAGCCCCCTGGCGGAGGTCGCCGTGGACGTGCCCCCGGGCACCACCCTGCTGGACGCCGCGGAGAAGGGCGAGGCCCAGGTGGGCCACAGCTGCGGCGGCGTCTGCGGGTGCTCCACCTGCCATGTCTGGGTCCGCAAGGGCCTGGACTCGCTGAGCGAGCAGCGGGACGACGAGATGGACCGCCTGGACATGGGGTTCGACGTCCGGCCGTACTCCCGCCTGTCCTGCCAGACGGAAGTGGGCGGTGAGGACATCACGGTGGAGATCACCGAGGAGTCCCTGGTCGCCTTCATGGACGAGAACCCGGTCATCCGCCGGCAGCTCGAGTCCGAGGGCCGCTGGCCCCTGAAGAAGTAGGCCGAAAAAGGGTGCTTGACCGGGCGGGGGAGGTTCTTTATACGTCTCGCCCATCGCGGCGCCACAAGCGCCGCGAGCCACCTGCCCAGGTGGTGGAATTGGTAGACACACTAGATTCAGGGTCTAGCGCCTGCAAGGGCATGGAGGTTCGAGTCCTCTCCTGGGCATGAAGTAAAAGAAGGGCCCCGACCACAAGTCGGGGCCCTTTTTGTTTTCCCGCCCTGCCCTTCCCACGCCCTATGGCGGCGCGGGTTCCACTGCTTCATGCGCCACGTGGTGCGCGGCGGCGTTGGCCAGCCGGCCGCCCTTGCGCAGGTCGCGGATCCGCAGCTTGGAGCGGTGCACGCACCACGCGCCCACGGCCACCTGGCTGATGACGGTGCCCAGGTGGGTGAGCGTGGCGAAGGCCGCCGCGTCCTCCGCGCTGGAGCCCAGCGAGCGCGCCGCCCAGCTCGTGACGAAGTAGTAGATGCCCATGCCCGCCGGGACGCCCGGCAGCGCCTGACCCAGGGAGATGGCGCCCAGCACGACGGCGCCCGCGAAGAGTCCTCCGGGGATGCGCACGCCGCGCAGCGCCAGGCCGTACGCCAGCGCGGAGGCGAACACCGGGAAGATGGAGAAGAAGAACACCTTCGCCATGCCCTTGAAGGAGCGCGCGGTGCCCAGGCCCTCGCCCACGTGGCTGAGGAAGCTGTCCACGCGGGGCAGGCTGTGGCGCTTGTGCAGCCAGCGGCCCAGGGGCGCCGCCCAGTGGGCCAGCAGCACCACCAGGGCCACCAGGCCGATGCACAGCGACACCGCCACCTCCATCTCCGTCCGGAAGTGGGCCATGGTCGCGCCGAAGGGGCCCAGGAAGGACAGGGCCACCAGCAGCATCAGGCAGGCGAACTCCATCAGCTTGCACACACCCACGGAGCCCAGGCTCCGGATGAAGGGGATGTTGTGCGTGCGCGACAGGAGGAAGGAGCGCGTCACCTCGCCCAGCTTCCCCGGCAGCGCGTTGTGCACGAAGACGCCAATGCCCACCATCTGGAAGCGGTCGCGGAACGGGATGGGCTTGCGCAGCGTGGCCTGCCACTGCACCGCCCGCAGCGGCACGAGCGCCGCCTGCAGCAGCATGAAGGGCACCAGCCACACCAGGTGCCCCGGCAGATCGCGCACGAACTTCCCCAGCGGGAAGCGCGGAATGAGCAGGTCCCCCGGCCCGTGCAGGTTCCACTTGAAGAACGCGGTGGAGAGCAGCAGCACGGACAGCACCAGCCCCACCACCGCGCCCAGCACCTTGAGCCACGTGCGTCCACCGGCGTTGGGAAGCCGCATGGTCCTCCCCTTCGTCATGTTCAATGGATGATCCGGGGTGAGCCGGTGTCCAGGTAGGCCTCGGCCAGCCGCTCGTGCAGCCGGGCGCAGTGGCTCAGGCCGGACAGGTCCACCGGGCCGTTGGCGGGCCACATCACCAGGCTGTCGGACTCCACGCGCGTGAGGCCGCCGTGCGAGCCGAACTCCCACGCGAAGCCCACCGTGCCGCCCTTCTGGACGGCTTCACCGAAGAGGACCAGGTCCCCCGCGGTGTCCATGCGCGGCAGCCCGTGGAGGAAGTCCGCCACGGCGCGCCGGCTGTACTCGGTGGTGAGCGGCGCGCGGTCCAGATCCGCCAGGCCGTAGACGCCCCCGCCCATCACCACCACCGCTTCCGAACCCCTGCGCATCGCCACCATGCCGATGTCCGGGTTGTTCGTGGCCCGCGCCAGCACCTCCGGGTGCCGCGCCAGCAGCTCGCGCGCCTCCAGCGGCGCGGGACGCCCGCTCAGGTAGATGTGGGCGAAGTTGCCGGCCTCCACCACCACGGGGATGAAGGGCTCGCGCGCGGCGGTGTCCGGTGCCGGGGGCTCGCGGCCATCCAGCAGGCCCCGGCGCACGTCCTCGCGCAGCGGAGGCACGTCGCCCTCGACGAGGACGGCCTCCAGGCGCCGGCCCTGGCGCTGCTCCAGGGGCAGGCTGTCCACGTGGCCGTGGTCGGACAGGAGGATGACGTCGTAGGGCTCCGGCGCGGCGCGGGCCACGGCGAACAGCTCCGCCAGCGACGCGTCCACGCGGTGCAGCTCCTGCATCGCCAGCTCCGAGCGCGGACCCCGGCGGTGGGCCACTTCGTCGTAGTTGCCGTACACCAGGTAGATGAGCGGCACGCCGCGCACCATGTCCACCAGGGACTTGGTGTACGCGAAGCTCCAGCCCAACCGCTGGAGGAGGATGCGGCTGAGCAGGAAACCCTGCTCGTGACGCCAGTCCTTGACGGCGCGCGCCCACTGCCGCACCTCGCGCACGGCCTGCCAGGACTCCATGCCGAAGGAACGCAGGAAGTCCCATGCGCCCTTCGTGCGCGCCGACCCCAGGCCCTGCATCTCGTACGCGAACGAGCGCGCCATCAGCTTGAAGCTGGACAGCGTGCTCATGCACATGCGGTTCATGGCGCCCGCGTGGAAGAGCGAGAAGTACGTGTGGCCGCCGTGGTCCAGCAGGCTCGTGCGGCCGTGGCCGCGCAGGCGCGCGTCGATGGCCATCGCGTCGCCCGGCGTGTTCATCTGCACCTTGCGGCCGAGCGCGCGGTCGTACCAGCTGTAGCCCGGCAGGTTCGGGTGCTGCAGCCCGTAGAGCAGCCCCGCCTGGAAGAACGGCGTGGACGTCGGCGCGCCCCAGAACGCGTTCTCCAGGTGATACGCGCCAGAGCGGACGAGCTGTGCGACAAAGGGCATGCGCCCCGTGACAATGGCCTCGTCCAGGAGGGCCTTTGGCACCCCGTCCAGATGGACGAGCAGAGCGTTCCGAGGCCGACGCGCCGCCACAGGCGGAACTTTCGACCCGATCCTCCGGACGAGGCCATTCGCCCAATTTCGTGAATTCTCGCTGACGAGCTCGTTGAGACTTTCGCGCACGTTGACGGCTCCCCCATCCCCCAAGGCAAAATGGGCATTCAGGGGGACAGGAGCTTCCGGGGCCGCGCTGCTCTCTTGGAGAGCAGGCGGGCGGAAGAGGTTCCTGTCCCGGGCTGGAATCGATGCGCCCCCTCGGGGCTTCACGGGGTTTCGATGCTGGCTCCAGCCGTCTTCCTGTTCTTCATGCTGCTGTCGCTGAGCGCCGTGGCGGCCGGCCGAACGGCCGCGCCCGGGCTCGTGCCGGTGAAGCAGACGCCGACGATGGACGGCATCGCCCTGCCCCTCTTGAGCTTCAGCTCGGATCAGGGCTTCGGCTACGGCGCCGTGGGCGGCATGTATCTCTACGGTGAGGGCAAGGCGCCCTATGCGCATGCCCTGTCCGCGCAGGTGTTCTTCACCGCTCGCGGCGCCATGAATCATTACCTCCGCTACGACGGGCCGCAGTTGCTGGGGCCCCTGCGGCTGGAGGGACGGCTGGAGTACCGCCAGGAGAAGAGCAGCCCCTTCTTCGGCGCGGGCAACCTGTCCGCCCCGGACTTCCGGGGGGACGTGGACGACCAGAAGTACAACTACGACAAGGGCTCGCCGGGCCTCTGGGTGCGTCTGCGCGGGCGGCCCTTCGGTGAGAAGCACCCGTTCCAGTCGTACGTGGGCTACGGCTGGCGCTACACGCGCGTGTCACCCTACGAGACGTCCATCCTGGCGCAGGAGAAGCCCATCGGCATCGAGGGCGGGCCCAGCGGGCAGATCCTCGCGGGCGCGCTCTGGGACACGCGCGACGAGGAATCCGACCCGACGTCCGGTGGCGTGGAGGAGGTGGCGCTGCGCGTGTCGGGCCTGGCCACCTTCAGCCGCTACCAGTACGCGGGCGTGACGCTGAGCGAGCGCCGCTACATCCGGATTACTCCGCGGCTGGTCTTCGCGCAGCGGCTCACGCTGGACATGCTGTTCGGCGAGGTGCCGTTCTTCGAGTGGATGACCACGGGCGGCGTCAACGTGTCCGAGGGCATTGGCGGCATGAGCAGCGTGCGCGGCATCGAGCGCAACCGCTTCGCCGGCAACGTGAAGGCCTTCAGCAACTCCGAGCTGCGCTTCCAGGCGGCGCGGATGAGCGTCTTCGGGCAGCCGCTGGCGCTGGGCGCGGTGGTGTTCCTGGACCTGGGCCGCGTGTGGCATCCGGGCGTGACGGACGGCAAGTGGCATGAGTGGCACCCGGGCATCGGCGGCGGCCTGCGCTTCTCGCGCCGCGCGGCCGTGGTGCGCATGGACTACGCGCGCTCCACCGAAACGGGCCGTCAGCGCTTCTACATCACGTTCGGTCACATGTTCTAACGGCGGGCCCGGGCGCGCGCCGCGACTTTTCAGGTGAGCGCGTCCACCCAACCGCGAAGCCGCGCATCCGTCTGCGCCTCGCCGCGCACGCCCTGCTCCACGTCCAGCGTCAGCGTGAGGAAGCCGCGCGACTCCAGGCCCTGGCGCAGGGCTTCACGCGCGGCAGCGTCCGGGGCGAAGAGGATGCAGCCGTCGCCACCGCCCGCGCCGGAGAGCTTGCCCGCGCAGTGGTAGGACGCGGCGAGGGCCAGCACGCGGCGCATGCCTTCGGTCTCCAGCGGGCCCAGCTCCAGGAGCAGCGCGTGCTGGGCCTTCACGGCTTCGGCGAAGGCGCGGAAGTCGCCGCCGCCCAGGCCGTCTTCAATCGTGTGCCCCAGCGCGTCCGAGCGCTCCACGAACGCCTTGCGGCCGGCATCCGCGAGCCGGGCTTCCACCTGGTCGATGAGGAGCTTCGTGGACGCGCTCTCGCCGGTGAAGGCGTAGAGCATGGACACGCGGGGCACGGGCATGCGCCAGAGGTCCACCGGAGGGGACTCCGCGAGCGCGGCGTTGAAGCGGCCGGTGTTGGCGGCGTTCGCGAGCGCGGTGATGTCGTAGCGCCGGTAGCGCACGGCTCCGCCCGCGAAGCTCGTGGCCACGTCGCCGCCGCTGCCCTTGCCGCCCTGCCCCAGCGTGTGCGCGGTGAGGGCCAGCTTCAGCACGTCGAACTTCTCCTCCAGCACGAAGCGCGCGGCCTCCGCGGCGAGCACCGTGGCGGAGGCACTGCCGCCGATGCCCAGCTTGTGGCCGCCCGGGCCCAGTGCGCCCGGTGACACCGCGACGTCGAAGCCCACGCTCGCGCGGCCGTGCGCGCGCAGGGCCTCATCCAGTGTGCGGGCGACGAAGGAGAAGCCGGCGGGCACGTCGCGCTCCCACTTCACGCCCCGGGGCGTGGTGAGGCCCTGGAGCGTCCCCTCCTCCAGGCAGATGTGCACGCGCGAGTCCTGGCGCCTGCGCACATAGGCGGCCGTGCGCGGCGCCACCGCGGCCAGGCGCGACACGCCGCCCCACAGCACGGCGTACTCGCCGGAGATGAACAGCTTGCCTGGGGCGGAGAGCGCTCGGTCCATCCGTGTGTCACCTCGTGCACGCGCTGCGGGCCGTGCTCCGGCCCGGCGCATGCGTTGGAATCACTGCGCCAGGAGCAGCGAGCGAAGCGCTGTCAGAACAGGTGCTCGGTGAGCAGCGTCGCATCACCGCCGGGCACGCAGCGCACCACGTCCACGGCGCCGCAGGCGCGGGCCAGGGCCTCCGCCGCGACCTCGTGGGCCGAGGTCGTCAGCAGCACCGGGTTCGGACCCGCGTCGAGCGTGAACCACACCGGCACGCCCTTCTTGCGCTGCTCGCGCAGGTGCTGGATGAGCCCCAGCGTCGCCGGGCTCAGGTAGCTGAGCGGCGGATCCGCGGAGAGCGTGGTGCAGTGCATCCGCCACGCGTTGCGCTCGCACAGCTCGCCCAGCGCCTCCAGGTCCTTCTTCGCGATGAGCTCCCGGGCGCGGGGCACTTCGGCCTCCGCGTCCTTCACCCACGCCGGGTAGTAGGGGCTCGTCTCCACCGTGTTCTTCATCCCGTCCCGCGACTTCACCTCTTTCTCGCCGCGGTCGAGGATGGCCACCACCATGCGCAGGTCCGCCCAGTGGCCCGCGTCGAAGCGCTGGATGGCGTAGCTGTCCTCGCCGTCCGCGCGCTCACCGCGCTGCCACTCGCAGAAGCCGCCCTGCACGCTGCGGCACGCGGAGCCACTGCCCCGCCGCGCCAGGATGCTGGACGCCCGCGTGTCCTCCGGAAGCCCCGCCGCCGCGCACCCCGCCACCGCCAGCGCCGCGAAGCCCGCCGCGCTGCTGGCCAGGCCCGCCGCCATCGGGAAGTCCCCGCGAGACACCACCTTCGCGGGCCCCAGGTCGCGCCCCGCCTGCACGCGCACCGCGTCCAGCAGGCGCAGCACGCGGTCGCGCTCGCTGCCCTTGGCCGCGTGGCCGTGCAGCTCCACCGTGTCCGCGGCGGCGCCGAACTCCACCGTCGTCGTCACGTGGATGGGCGCCAGCGTCAGCGACAGGCTGGACTGATGCGGGAGGATGAGCGCTTCGTCCCGCTTCCCCCAGTACTTCACGAGCGCGATGTTGGGATGCGCCCGGACCGTTGCCTTCATGGAATGTCTCCCTGGGCCCGCGGTCCCGCGAGCTGGCTCGCGAAGCAGCGCACGCCGTCGCGCGTCAACTGCGCGACCACGGGCTCCGGTTCGGGGAAGAGGCCGATGACCGCGCCACCGTCACCTCCCGCCCCGGTGAATTTGGCCCCCAGCGCGCCCAGCGAGCGCAGCCGGAACACCATGTCCTCCAACGCTGGCGACGACAGCCCCAGCGCGTTCAGGAGGCCCTGGTTGACGTTCATCGCGTCCCCCAGCCCCTCCAGGTCGCCCGCCTCCACCGCCTTCGCCGCGTCGGTGACGAGCCTCCCCACCTGACCGAAGAGCCGCTTGTAGCGCTCCGGCCACCGCGCCTGCCGCTCGCGCAGCGCCCCCACCGTCAGCTTCGTGGGACTGCGCGCGCCCGCCAGCGCCACCACCACCGACACCGGCCGCGGGCTCTTCAGCTCGCGTGCCCGTCCCGTGACGCCCGCCGGCGCCTGCACCCGCCGGTAGAGGATGAGCTTCTCCTCGGCGCTGGTGGTGTGGTCCACGCCGGACGGCGTGCCGTGGAACTCCTGCTCCATCTCCCACGCCAGCCGCGCCGTCGCCTTCGCCGTGGGCTCCTGCCCCGCCGCCCGCAGCAGCACGCGGGAGGTGGCCACCGCCAGCGCCGCGGAGCTGCCCAGCCCCGCGGACAGCGGCAGCTGCGGCTCCAGCGTCACCTTCACCTTCGGCTCGCCCACCAGCTTCGCCGCCCGCGCGAAGGCCTTGCGCATCATCCGCTTCTGCGCCGCGTCCGCCGTCACCGGCACGTCCAGCACGCACGAGCGGGAGGGCACGCCGCGCGCCACCACGCCGATGCTCAGGGGACCCGCGATGGCCGGGTAGCCGTACACGACGCTGTGCTCGCCCAGCAGGATGACCTTGCCAGCACCGAAGGCGACCAGGGGATTCGTTGCGGGAGTCATGGCACCAGGCACGCGAAAGGGGCGGGCGCGTTCTTTCGCGCACCGCCCGGCCCCGTCAAGCGCTCCCGCGTGGGAAGCGCTCCGGGGCGGAACGTCAGCCGTTGGTGAGGGTGGCGATGGCGGGCGTCTCCGGCGGCAGGTTCGCGAGGATCTCCCGCGCCTTCTCCACCTTCACGTGCCCCGCCTTCACCAGCAGGTTGGCCACCTTCTCCACGTCCCCGCCGCGCGCGCCCGCCGTCACCGCGACGCTGCGCGCGTGCATGGCCATGTGGCCCTTCTGGATGCCCACCGAGCCCAGGGCCCGGAGCGCCGCGAAGTTCTGCGCCAGGCCCACCGCCGCGAACACCATGGACAGCTCGCGCACGCTGGTGGCGCGCATCAGCTTGAGCGCCACCTGCGCGCCCGGATGGATCTTGATGGGGCCGCCCACCAGGCCCAGCGCCAGCGGCAGCTCGATGCGGCCCACCAGGTGCCCTTCCTCCAGGTACCAGGTGGACAGCGGGCGGTACTGCCCCTTGCGGCACGCGAACGCGTGCGCGCCCGCCTCGATGGAGCGCCAGTCCTGCCCCGTGGCGATGGCCACCGCGTCGATGCCGTTCATCACGCCCTTGTTGTGCGTGGCGGCGCGGTACGGGTCCGCTTCCGCGAAGCGGCTCGCCTGGGCGATGCCTTCCGCGATCACTTCGCCCGGCAGGCCAAAGTCCGCCAGGAGCGGCAGCGGGATGCGGCACGTGGCGCGCGCGAGCCGCTTGTCCGCCAGGTTCGACAGGATGCGCAGGTACACCCTGCCGCCCGTCAGCTGTTCAATCAGCGGCGCCACGCCCTCCGCCATGGTGTTGATGAGGTTCGCCCCCATCGCCTCCTGCGCGTCGATGAGGAGGTGGACGATGAGCAGCGGCTCGCCGCGCGGGCCTTCCGGCGCGGGCAGCAGGCGCACCTCCACGTCCCGGGCGCCGCCGCCGCGGGCCACCATGGCCGGGTGGAAGCTGTTGGCCAGGGCGAGGATCTGCTCCTTCGCCTCCAGGATCTTCTCGGACGCGAGGCCGGGGTCGCCGTAGTTGGAGACCTGCACCTGGCCGATCATCATCGACTCGTCGGCCTCCGCGGTGAAGCCGCCCGCCTCGCGGACGATCTTCGACGCGAACGACACCGCCGCGACGACGGAGGGCTCCTCCACCGCCATGGGCACCAGGTAGTCGCGCCCGTTGACGTTGAGGTTGAGGCCCAGGCCCAGCGGCAGGGAGAACGTGCCCACCGCGTTTTCGATCATCTGGTTGGCGACCGTGAGGTCCAGGGCGGACTCGCCGCGCAGATGCTCCAGCTCCGCCTCGGTCAGCCGGAACATCTGGCCAATGCGCGCCAGACGCTCCTCCATGGGCAGCTTGTGGAATCCGGCGAGCCGGGACGTCACGGTGTCAGACATGTTCTTCCTTCCCAACCTGGGAGCCGCCCTGCATCACAACGCCGCCAACCAATCCTTCAACGCTCCGGACACCACGCGGGGCCGCTGCCGCAATTGCGCGACGTCGCGGCTGCCCGTCAGCACCAGCGCCTGCCGCAGCCCCGTGAGGATGACCTTCAGCGCCTCCTCCGCGGCCGGCAGTCCGCCCTGCTGCTGGGCCCGGAACAGCGGCAGCGCCATGCCCGCCAGGTCCGCGCCCAGCGCGAGCACCTTCGCGGACTCCAGCCCACCCCGCACCCCGCCGCTGGCCACGAGCCGCACCTCCGGCCCCACCGCCTTGCGCACGCTGGCGATGGCCGCCGCGGTGGGGATGCCCCAGCCGCTGAACTCCGCGCCCACCTGCGCCTGCGGGCCCGCCGCGCGCAGCTGCTCCACGCGCACCCACGACGTGCCGCCCAGCCCGGAGACGTCCACGTTGCGCACGCCCAGCTCCACCAGCCGCCGCGCCACGTCCGGACCGATGCCGCACCCGGTCTCCTTCACCAGCAGCCGGTCGCCAAACGCGCGCGCCAGCTCCTCCACCACGCGGTAGCCGCCGCGGAAGTCGCGGTCGCCCTCCGGCTGCGTCAGCTCCTGGCCGGCGTTGAGGTGCAGCGCCATGCCGTCCGCGCCAATGGCGTCCATCAGCCGCCGCACGCCGTCCACGCCCAGGCCAATGGCCTGGTACAGGCCGATGTTGCCCAGGAGCGCCACCGTGGGCGCCACGTCGCGCACCGCGTAGGACGCCGCGCGCGCGCTGTCCTCCGCCATGGCGCGCTGGCTGCCCACGCCGAAGGCCAGGCCGTGCCGCTCCGCGAGCAGCGCCAGGTCCCGGTTCACGGCGCCCGCGCGCTCGGTGCCACCCGTCATGCCGGTGAGGAGCAGCGGCGCCTGGAGCCGCTTGCCCAGGAACGGCGTGGACAGGTCCACGTCCTCCACCGCCATCTCCGGCATGGCGCAGTGGATGAGGTGCACGTGCTCCAGCAGCGTGGAGTTTTGCGCGGGTTCCACGTCTCCGGTCGCGCACAGATCGAGGTGGGCATCCTTCCGCCTGGCTGTCGTCTCGTCGCCCATGTCGCTGAATGCCGCCCGCGCTGTCGCTGCAAAAAACGTGTAAGACTGGAAGGTCACTAGGTTCCTACCAAGCGCCAGGGCCGGGGTGCAAGCCAAAGGGCCCTGGCGGTCGCCCCCGGGGCGTGAATGGACGCGGTGGCTTCTGGACGGTATGAGCCACCGCGTGAGCACGCCGGACAACAGGGTCGTCGTCTTCCTGCACAGTGGCGAATACGACCGGGTGCACCAGGGGCTCTCCATCGCGGCGGCGGCGACAGCGGCCGGGCGGCGCGTGGAGGTGTACCTGTTCTGGTGGGCCCTGGAACGCTTCCTGATGGACAGGTTGGACGAGCCGGACTTCGCCGGCCGCGAGGACGTGGCGGACCGCTTCGAGGCGCGCGGCATGCCCACGGTGCGCGCGCTCCTGGAGCACGTGCGCGAGTCCGGGCTGGGCACGGTGGCGGGCTGCACGGGCTCGCTCGGTGCCCTGGGGAGCGAGTCGAAGGCGGGCGACAGTGGCATAGACGTCTGGCTCGGTTGGAGCGCCATCCTCCAGCGTACGGCGGGCGTAACGGATCGTTTCTACCTTTGAGACGGGCGGTGGCTGGGGCCATGGGCCTCCGGGGCAGCCTGGACCCGTCACGTTGACGCCCCCCTGTGCCTGCTTACGTTTCGTGTGGCCTCCCTTGACGGGGCGAAAGGCACGGAACGAGGACCATGGCGCAGCGTGACCCCCACATGACATCCCGAGGACCGGCCGCACCGGCGCTCAAGGGCGGCGGGTGGCACCGGCTGGGCAACGCATTGAAGACGACCGTCCTGCTGGCGGGCTTGACGGCACTGGTGCTCGTCATCGGCCAGCGGCTGGGCGGCGCGCAGGGGCTGGCGATGGCAGGCCTCTTCGCGGTGGTGATGAACTTCGGCTCGTACTGGTTCAGCGACCGCATCGCGCTGGCCATCCACGGCGCGCGGCCGCTGCCGTACGAACAGGCCCCGTGGCTGCACGAGATGGTGGAGCGGCTGGCCGCGCGCGCGGGCATGCCGAAGCCGAAGGTGTACCTGCTGCCCACGGCGCAGCCCAACGCGTTCGCCACGGGCCGCAACCCGAGCCACGCGGCCGTCGCGGTGACGGCGGGCATCGTGGACATCCTGGACCGGCGCGAACTGGAGGGTGTGCTCGCGCACGAGATTGGCCACGTGCGCAACCGGGACACGCTCATCGGCACGGTGGCGGCGACGCTCGCGGGCATCATCAGCTACGCGGCGCAGATGCTCTTCTGGTTCGGCGGTAGCATGCTCAGCCGCGGCGACGATGAAGAAGGCGGTGGTCTGGCCGGTGCGCTGTCCAACCTGGGCCTGCTGCTGGTGGCGCCCATCGCGGCCACGCTGCTGCAGCTGGCGGTGAGCCGCTCGCGCGAATACGGCGCGGACGCCACGGGCGCGGAGCTGTGCGGCGACCCGGATGCGCTGGCGAGCGCGCTCCTGAAGATGGAGCGCGGCGCGGAGGCCATCCCGTACGACAGGGCGCCGGCCACGTCGCACCTGTTCATCGTCAACCCGCTGCACCACGGCGGGGTGATGTCGCTGTTCTCCACGCACCCGCCCATCCCGGAGCGCGTGCGCCGGCTGCGCGAGATGAGCGCGCGGATGGGCCAGGGCACGCGCAGCCGTGGCGGCTGGGAGTACGCGTACTGACCCGCTGGAAGCCATAACCCCTGCCAGTGCGCTGGCAGGGGTTATGGCCCCTGGGCCTGCTCAGGCGGACCGGGCCAGCGCCTCCGCGTCAGGCCCCGCGGGGAAGCGGAGCGTTCCCGAGGTGTCATTCGCGGCACGCCAGATGGCCTCGGCCACGTCGGACTCGCGCGTCACCGCGGAGGGCTGTCCGAGCGAGTCGAAGATGCGCTGGGCGAAGGGCGCGTACGCTTCGGGGAACAGCCCCTCCATCCGGGAGGAGCCGTTGCTCGTGAAGCGGGTGCCCGGGCAATAGCCCGGCTCGACGAGCTTCACGCGCAGGTTGAAGTCCTCGAGCTCGAAGGCGAGCGACTCCGTGAACCCTTCGATGGCCACCTTGCTCGCGGTGTAGACGGCCACCAGCGGCATCGGGGCCAGCGTCGCGCTGGATGTCACGTTCACGACCACGCCCGACTTGCGTGCGCGAAACCGCGGCAGCACCGCCTGCGTCATCGCCATGACGCCAAAGACGTTGGTCTCGAACACCTCGCGCACCGTGGCCATCGGCGTGGCCTCGAAGGCCCCCATGAGCCCGAGGCCCGCGTTGTTGACGAGCACGTCAATGGGCCCGCTCGCCTCCAGCGCCGCGGCGATGCTCTCGGGCCTCGTCACGTCGAGCGGCACCACGCGCAGCCGGTCCGTGGGAGGGAGGACGTCCTCACGCGGCGTCCGCATGGTGGCGACCACGTTCCAGCCCTTCGCGTGAAAGTGGCGTGCCGTCTCAAGTCCATAACCGGAAGAGCAACCCGTGATGAGCACCGTCTTCATGCCGGCTCCTTTTGCCGCGATTCGCGCGGCGTCGATGTTCTGAAGGTACCGGCGGCACTCAGGACGCTCCACCATGGGGAGTCCGTATTTCTTTCGCTAGAGTCCAGCCATGACCGATCCCCTCTCGGAAGTCATCGCGCTGCTTCAGCCCAAAGCCGTCTTCTCGAAGGGCATCAGCGGCGCTGGCGCATGGGGTGTTCGTTACTCTGACTTCGGTCAGCCCAGCTTCTGTGCCGTGCTCGAAGGGCGCTGCCGGCTGGCCGTCGACGGACAGCCGGCCCTGACGCTCGAGGGGGGCGACTTCGTGCTGCTGCCGGCCACGCCGGGCTTCACCATCTCCGGTTTCGAACCGGTGACTCCCGAACGTGTCGACCCCAAGGTGGCTCCGGCCCCCAAGGGGGAGGTACGTCACGGCCGGCGTGGCGGACGCCCGGACGTGCGCCTGCTCGGGGGTTACTTCGTCTTCGACTCGCCGGACGCGGCCCTGATGGTGTCGTTGCTCCCAACCGTGGTGCACGTCCCCGGCGTGGCGCGGCTCTCCACGCTGGTCCAACTCGTCAGCGACGAAACGAGCGAACAGCGCTCGGGCCGCGACCTGGTGCTGACGCGGCTCGTGGAGCTGCTGCTCATCGAGGCGCTGAGGTCGACGTCGAGCGGCGACACGCCTCCGGGGCTCCTGCGTGGACTGGCGGACGCGCGGCTCGCCCCCGCGATACGGCAGATGCACCGCCACCTCACGCGTCCGTGGACCGTGGCGCAGCTCGCGAAGAGTTCGGCGCTCTCACGCTCGGCGTTCTTCGAGCGCTTCACACGCACCGTGGGCCTGCCCCCCATGGAGTACCTGCTGGACTGGCGGATGGCCGTCGCGAGGGGACTGCTTCGCGGCCAGGAGCTCACCATCACCGAGGTGGCCGAGCGCGTTGGCTACAGCTCGGCAAGCACCTTCACCGCGGCGTTCAGCAAGTGCGTGGGCCAGCCTCCCGGGCGCTTCGCGCGTGCGGGCGGACACGGGCCCCGGCGTCACCCGTCACCCGGTCAGAAGGGCTGGAAGCAGTCGTAGTTGCGCTGGGAGACGATGCGGCCGTCGCGGAAGGTGAAGAACATGCCGAGCGACGCCCGCATCGTCCCTCCCGCGGGCAGGTTTCCCACGGGCACCCGCAGCGTCGCGCTCCACTCCGCCTCCACGGCGACGGTGTCCCCCACGCAGAGCGCGGACGTCACCTCGTAGCGCTGGGCCGACACGGCCTTCAGGCCCCGCTCGGCGGAGGCCAGCAGCCCCGCCAGGTCGCGCGTCGTCCCCTGGGGCGTCAGGCGGTTCGGGTGCTCGTGCTGGCGCACCTCCGGGTGGAAGAAGGCGGCGAGCGCCTCCCCCGTCGTCCCCGCTTCAAGGGCCTGCAGGTAGCGGCGGGTGAACTCCAGGTGCGGCGAGGACTGGGACATGGCGGGCTCCTGGACCGGGCCTCGGAATGAACTTCCACAACCCCGGTTTCACAACCTTCATTGCACAACCCTGATTGTGGATTCAAGATGTGGGGACATGGCACGTCGAGCGCGCGGGGGAAGTCCGGAGCTGGAGGCGTTGGACCTGGGACACCTGGCCCTCTTCGTGGGCATGCGGGTGAACGCGCTGGTGCTGGAGAAGGTGCACGCGGCGGGCTTCCCGGGGCTGCGGCAGGGACATGGCTACGTGGTGCAGCACCTGCTGGAGGCGCCTCGCACCATCAGCGAGCTGGCGGAGCTCCTGGGCGTGACGCAGCAGGCGGCGTCCAAGACGGTCGCGGAGCTGCGGACACTCGGCATCGTGGAGGCGGCGCCTTCCGAGGACGCGCGGACCCGGCGGATCCGTCTGTCCGAGCGGGGGCATGCCGCCATCGACACGACGCGGGCCATCCGGGCGGAGTTCGAGACCCGCTTCCGCCGCGCGCAGGGGGCGCAGGTGGTGGATGAGACGCGCCGGGTGCTCGCCGCGGTGCTGGAGTCGCTGGGCGGCGCGGAGACGGTGCGGCGCCGGCGGGTGCGAGAGCCGCGCTGACGGAGGCTATCCCGGCGATGGATCCGGGAGCGGTCCGAAGGACTCCACCGGGTGCTCCAGCATCTCGCGCAGCGTGTTGGCGATGACGCCCGCGTGGTAGCCGTCGAGGAAGCGGTGGTCGAAGGACGCGTTGATGTTCATCACGTGGCCGGGCACCACCCTGCCCTCCTCCACCACCGCCACCTCCCGCACCGCGCCGGGCGCGAGGAAGACGGGCACGCGGGTGAAGGGCGCCAGCGGCAGGTAGGCCGTGTCCAGCCCCAGCGCGCCCACGTCCACCACCACCACCGAGCCGAACGGGTCCCTGGGCAATCCCATCCACTTCGGATCCACGTTCAGCGTGTACGTGAGGAACGACACCAGCCCGGTGAAGCGGTGCAGGAGCAAGGGGGGCACGCGCTCCAGCAGACGCCGGCCCTGCTCCACCTGTGCGTCGCGGCCTTCGCGCACGCGCGCCGCGGTGGCTTCCACCTCCAGCGCCAGCTCGCGCAGGGGCTTCTGGTCCACGTCCTCGATGCGCACGGGCGTGAGGCCCCGCTGATCCGCGCCGGGCAGCACCGCGCACACGGTGATCCGCTGGCGCAGGTAGATGCGCTGGTAGCGCAGGAGCGCGTTGGCGTCCGGGCAGCGGCGCAGCGCTTCCCCCACGGCCTTGAGGACCAGGTGCGTCGCGGTGAGCCGAACACCGGTGCGTTGGTGGAAGGCGTCCAGGTAAGCGAGCGCCGCGTCCATGCGCACCGTCAGCGTGCCGTAGACCGTGGGGTCATACGCGGTCGCCCAGCTCCCGATGGCGAGCTTGCGGAAGCTCGACACGTCCTGCTTCGGCTTCAGCTCCAGGTGCGCCATGGGGCGCGAGCGTGCCCCAGGTGAGCGCTGATAGGGGAGCCGGAATGCAGGCGGACGCCACGGCCCGGCCGGCACGGCGGGTGGGGCCCGCCGGGTTGCCTGCCAGTGAAGCCTTGACGCGCCATGTCCCAGCGGTAGGCTGCCCCGCTTTTTGCATCCTTCTGTGGAGGTCGTTCCCTTGCTGGTTGCACTCATCCTCGTATCGGTCGGGTTCGCCGTGACGCTCGGCCTGCTGCTCTTCGGAGACAAGAGCGGCGCTGGTGCCAACGCGGGTCGTTCCTCGCTCTCTTCTTCCTCTTCCGCGCCGTCGTTCCGGGGCGAGCTGGAGTCCGAGAGCAAGGCGCGCGCGAAGGCGGAATCGGAAGTCCAGCGCAAGCAGAAGGAGCTGGACGAGCAGCGCGCACAGCTCCAGGAGGTCAAGGAGCAGCTGAAGCAGACCAAGCGCAAGCTCTTCGAGCAGAAGGAAGGCGACAAGGGGTCGAACGACCTGGCGAAGGCCCGCGCCGAGGTGGAGCGCAACGCCAGCATCCAGTTGGAGCAGACCCGCTCGGAGCTGGCGCAGGCCCTGACGGAGAACGCCCGGCTGCGCGCGGAGACCGAAGGGCGCGGCAGCCCCCGCCGCCGTGAGGCCCCGGCCGCCGCCGTCCCCGCGCCTGTTTCCGCGCCCGCAGCCGCCGCTCCCGCGACGACGGAGCAGATCGCCGCGCCCGCGAGCGAGCCCGTGGTGAGCGCGGCGGTGACCGTGACGCCCGTGCCCGTGGCCCCGGCGGAGCCCGTGCGCCGCTACCGCGAGCTGAACGACGCGGACCGCGAGAAGATGGACCGGCTGGAGCAGGCGGCGAACAAGGACCGCTCGCGCGCCGTGGAGCTGGAGAAGGAAGTGCGCCGGCTCAAGGGCCGCGCCGACACGCAGGCGCGCATCCTGTCCGTGACGAAGTCCGAGGCCGACCTGGGCAAGGACAAGTACAAGGCGCTGGAGAAGCGCCTCAACCGCACGCTCCTGGAGCGCGACCTGCTTCGCCGGGCCATCAAGGACCTGGAGAAGAAGACGGGCATGCTCGCGGAGCGCACGGAGCTGACGCCGGACGAGGTCGCCGCCAGCGACCAGCGCAGCGACGACCAGGCCCGCGCCCGCGCCGAAGCAGAGGCCCGCGCCGCCGCCCCGGCCACGCCGACGGAAGCCCCCGCCG
>NZ_RAWE01000290.1 GCF_003611695.1 Corallococcus carmarthensis
ATAAAACGCGCCTTGAACATCTTCATGTATTACTTCAATATCAGATAAAGCTGTACGTGCTTTAGGATCCCAATTTATAATACGTTTTGTTTTTCAAGAAGAAGACGGCATACGATATTCATGAGCGTCTCGTGGGCTCGGAGAAGATGTGTATAAGAGACAGCCCCTGCCCCGCGTGGCCGTCATTGGCGCGGGCATGTCGGGGTTGGCGCTCGCGAGGGTGCTGACGGGCGCGGGCTTCGGCGTGCGCGTGCTGGACAAGGGGCGCGGATCCGGGGGGCGACTGTCCACGCGAAAGAGCGCGGACGGGGGCACGTTCGACCATGGCGCGCAGTACTTCACGGCGAGGGATCCGCTCTTCCGGGCGCTCGTGGAGGCGTGGATGGCGGAGGGCATCGCGGCGGAGTGGCACGGACGCATCGGGACGCTGACGCGTGGCGTGGTGGGTCCCGCGAAGGCGCCCGTGCGGTACGTGGGCGTGCCGGGCATGAACGCGGTGGCGAAGGCGCTCGCGGATGGGTTGGACGTGCGCACCGGGGTGCGGGTGGAGCGGGTGGAGCGCGAAGGCCGGGCGTGGCGGCTGACGTCGGAGACGGGCGAGGACCTGGGGCTGGCGGAGGTGGTGGTGGCCGCGGTGCCCGCGCCACAGGCGGTGCCGCTGCTGGCGGGTGCGCCCGAGCTGGCGGCGCAGGCGGGGTCCGCGCGGCTGTCGCCGTGCTGGGCCGTCATGGCCCGGTTCGACGCGCCGGTGGCGGTGGCGCTGGATGGCGCGTTCGTGGAGGACTCGCCGCTGTCGTGGGTGGCGCGCGACACGAGCAAGCCGGGGCGGGCTCCAGGTGAGCGCTGGGTGCTTCACGGGTCGCCGGAGTACAGCGCGGCACACCTGGAGGAGACGGCGGAGGCGATGGCTCCAAAGCTCGTGGCGGCGTTCAGTCAGGCGCTGGGCCGAGACGTGCACGCGGTGGAGGCCGTGGCGCACCGGTGGCGGTTCGCGATGCCTTCACCGCCGATTGAGGCGTCCTCGCTGTACGACGCGGCGCTGGGCCTGGGCGCTTGTGGCGACTGGTGCGCGGGGCCTCGGGTGGAAGGCGCGTTCCTCAGTGGTGTCGCGCTGGCGCGGCGGATCGCCGCCCCCTGAACCCTACTGCCGCTCGCGCACCACCAACGTGCGGCGGGCGGTGAGGCCGCGGTCGTCGGTGACGAGGATGTCGTGGGTGCCCACGGAGGGCCGCCACCAGAGGCGCTCCGCGGCCTTCGCCGTTCCCAGGACGGATCCGTCCACGAACCACGTCAGCTCCCGGTCGTGCGCGGCCTCCGCTTCCAGGGGGATCTTCTGCTCCTCCGTGTTCATGCCAGGGATGAGCAGCGCCACCTGCCCTTCCGGCGGCGAGAGGATGGTCGGCGTGTCCCGCTCCCCTCCCGCGACGCAGCCGGGCGCCAGCGGTGGCGGTTCGGGCAACTGACGCTGCTGCTCCGCGAGCCACCGGCGCAGGCTGGACGGCCAGGTCAGGTACACGCGCGATTCCGTCTTGCGCCCATCCCTGCACCCCGGCCCCACCGCCAGGCCTGACGCCACGTCCACCTCCACGCGGTGGTGGTACGGACACGGGGTCGTCGGCACCGCCGTGCGCACCGCGTCCACCCGCTTGCGCTGCGTGCACGCGTCCGTGGGCAGGTGCCCCGAGTACGCGCACACCTCCACGCTCACCAGGTCCTTCGGCGGCGCGGCGTCCTCCTCCTGCAGCGTCGTGCCCCTCGGCCCGATGCCTTCCAGGATGTCGAACAGCAGCGGGGCCGCGTTCTCCGCGCCCACCAGGTGCACGCTCGACGCGTGGTCGAAGTTGCCCAGCCACACCACCGCCGTGTGCTTCGGTCCGGAGCCCGCCGCCCACGCATCCCTGTTGCCGAAGCTCGTCCCCGTCTTCCAGTGCACCCGCGCCGGCAGGCCCGTGAGCCGCCGCCGCTCCGGGAAGTCCGGCCGGTCCCTCAACGCCAACGCCTGCCGCGTCAGCCACGCCGCGCCCGGCGACACCAGCGCCTGGGCCTTCTTCGGCGTCGCGTCCTCTTCCAGCACCCGCAGCGGACGCGCCTGCCCGTCCCCCGCCAGCGCCAGGTACACGCCCGTCAACTCCAGCGGCGTCAGCTCCAGGCCGCCCACCGCCGCGGACAGGCCGTAGTGCCCCGGCCGCGGATCCAGGCTGGTGACTCCCGCCTGCCGCAGCGAGGCCAGGAAGCCCTCCACGCCCACCCGCTCCAGGAGCCTCACGAACGGCAGGTTGAGCGACTGCGACAGCGCGGACTCCATCCGCACCAGCCCCTGGAAGCGCCCGTCGAAGTTGCGCGGCTGGTAGCCGCCGTACGCCACCGGGATGTCCGGCACGAGCGTCTCCGGCCCCACCAGGCCCTGATCAATCCCCAGCGCGTACAGGAGCGGCTTGAGCGCCGACCCCGGTGAGCGCGCCGTGGCGAAGCCGATGATCTGACCGCCGTTCTTCTCGTCGAAGAAGTCGAAGTTGCCCACCAGCGCGCGCACCTCTCCGGTCTCGCGGTCCGCCACCACCGCCGCGCCGTTGTGGATGCCCTGCCGGTCCAACCGCCGGGCCGACTCCCCCAGCGTGCGCTCCACGAACCGCTGCGTGCCCGCGTCCAGCGTCGTCGCCAGCCACGTCGCCCCCGGCCGCTGCGCCTTGAGCCACACCGCCGCGTGCGGCGCTTCCCGTGGAAAGGGCGTGAGCACGTCCGGCACCGGCGTCGCCCGCACCTCCGCCAGCACCGTATCGGACGCCACCCCGTCCACGACCAGCCCCCCGGACTCCAGCAGCCGCCGGGCGATGTCGTCCCGGGCCGAGCGCAGCCGGTCCCGGTTCTCCAGCGACGGGAAGCGCCGGTTCGGGTTCTGCGGCACCGCCAGCAGCGTGGCGATCTCCGCCGGACTCAGGTGCCGCGCGGTGTGCCCGAAGTACGCGAGCGCCGCCGCCTCCACGCCCTCCACGTTGCGCCCGTAGGGCACGAACTGGAGATATGCCTCCAACACCTCCTGCTTGGACAACCGCGCCTCCAACTGGGCGGCGCGGAACGACTCAATCACCTTCGAGGTGAACGTGCGGGGACGGGGCTCCAGCACGCGCACCAGCTGCATCGTCAACGTGGACGCTCCCGACACCCGCCGCCCCCGGCTCAAGTTGAGGCCGAGGGCGCGCAGGGCCGCGAGCGGATCCACGCCCGGGTGCTGGAAGAACCGCTTGTCCTCCAGCGCCAGCAGGGCGCGGACATAGGCCCGGTCGACGCGGTCCTTCGGCGCGGGGATGCGCCACCGCTCGTCCGGGGCGAGGAAGACGTACGCGGGCGACCCGTCCCGGTACGCCATCACCACAGAGGGGGGCGCCGCCAACCGCTCCGGCAGCGGCACCCACCAGGCCGCCAGCAGGCCCGTGCCCAGAAGCACGAGCCCCGCCAGCGCCCCCCCCACCCACTTCCTCCAGTTGAGACGCACGCGACGCATGGGGCCTAGAGCAGGTCGTCCTTCCAGGGACCCGTCACCTGCACCGTGCCCGTGGCTTCACGGGCCCAGATGGAGGAGTCGTACATCGCCTCGGCCTCCGCGGACGGCAGGGTGAAGCTGCCCGCCGTCACCGCACGCACCGCGTAGACGAGCTTCTTCGTCTCGTGGGCCTGCAGCGCGCCGAACGCCTCCATCCGGTCATCGCGCACGTTCACGTAGTCCGCGGCCCAGAGTGAATCCGCGTCCACCCAGTCCACGCTGCCGCCGCGCCCCAGCCGGGCGTTCTCAATCTCCCAGCCCGCTGGCAGCCGGTCCACCAGCGCGATGTTCTGCACGCGCTCGCCCGTGGTGTTGGTGACCTCCAGCTCCACGTAGATGAGGTCCGCCAGCTTCACCGGGTTGGCCTTCAGATCCAACGCGGTGCCGTCCAGCGAGCGCCAGTTGCGCTTGAGCGTCAGCCCCTGTCCGCCCACCTTCACCTCGGGCGTGGTGCGCACGCCCTCGCTGTTGAGGATGAGGTACACGCTGCCGCCGCCCTTCTCCTTCAGGTCCAGCGACACGCTGGCGCGCTCGCTGGCGCGGGCCAGGGCCCACGTGCGGTCCGACACGCGCGCGTCCTTCTCCGCGAGCGACGCCACGGCCTTGCCCGCCACCGTGAGCGTGGGCGGCGTGAAGCTGGTCGCCGTGCCCTGCAGCCGCTTGCCCAGGCCGGTGATGCCCCAGACCAGCTCCTGCGTGGAGTAGTACGCCGACGAGCGGGTCGACAGCGCCGTCGCCACCATGCGCGCCAGGGGCTCCCCTTCCGGCGCGTCGCCGAAGAGGTCCTGGAACGTGCTGAGCATCATCCCGCGCCGGCGCCGGTCCGAATAGAACGACCAGCTGTTCTTGCGCTCGTCGGTGACGGTGGACACGTCCGGGTTGCGCAGCTCCTTCTCGTAGCGGCGGTCGCCGGACAGCCACAGCGCGGCCTTGAGCAGGTACAGGTCCTCCTGGTCCTCGCCGCCGAGCGCCGCCTTCTTCGCCGCGGTCTCCAGCGCGCTCACCATGGCCTGCGCTCGCGCCTTGCGACCCTTGCCCGCCACCGCGAGCACGTAGTGCATGTACGCCTCCGAGTGCTGGCCGTAATGATCGTCCTGCCCCACGCGGCCCTCCTTCCGGGTCAGCTCGTCCCCCATCCACGCGAGGGCGCTGTCCACCCGGTCCTCCGGCACCGGGTACTTCAGCTTGCGCGCGTCCAGCAGCATGTGCGTCGCGTAGGCCGTGCCCCAGGCCACCGGCTCCGTCTGGCCCGGCCAGTACGCGAAGCCACCCGACGCCGTCTGCATGGACAGCACCCGGTTGATGCCCGACTGCACCATGTCCTCCACCTTCGCCGTGGAGACCAGCGTCGGATCCACGCGCTCCACCAGCTGGCTCACGAACAGCAGCGGGCGCGTGGAGGACGTCGTCTGCTCGATGCAGCCGTACGGGTAGTGCACCAGGTACGAGAGGTGCTGGAGCGACTTCGCGTACGGATTGTTCGTCACCCAGACCGTGGTGCGCTCCGTGGTGGGCACCCAGCCCTGGAGCAGCGCCTTCAGGTCCGTGGTGCCCTGCACCAGCTCCACCTGCTGGATCCTGCGCTCACGGGGACCCGCGGGGGACAGCGGCACGTCCAGCTGCTCGCGGGACGTGTAGCCACCGCCCTCCACCGTCACCGTCAGCCGCGCCGCGCCCACCGACTGCACCGCGCGGCCCTGGAACACGAAGGTGCGGGACTTGCCGTCCTCCACCTTCGCGCGGCCCTCGCTCTTGCCCTTGAGCTCCAGCGGCGAGCCCACGGCGTCCGGCATCGCGAGCCCCGGCACCGCCAGCGCCTCCGCGGACAGCGACACCTTCACGTCCTGCGCCTTGCCGGACAGGTTGGTGACGAAGACCGGGATTTGAATCTCGTCGTTCTGGGTGAGGAAGCGCGGCAGCGTCGTCTGGAGCACCAGCGGGTCGCGCACCAGCACCTGCGCGCTGGCCCGGCCAATGCGCTTGCTTCCCGCCGTCACCACCATCACCCGCACCGCGCCGCGGTACTGCGGCAGCTTGAAGGGCACCTTCAGCTTGCCGTTGGCGGGCACCTCCACCACGCCGCTCCACAGGGCCACGGGCTTCACCGGCTGCACGCGGCCTTCCGCGCCGCCCTCGTCACCACCGGTGGAGCTGGAGTTGCCGCCGGGCGGAACCAGCAGCGCCCAGCCCACCGTCTCGTAGGTCTGGATGCCCAGCGCGCGGCGCGTGAAGATCTCCTTCAGCGGATCCGGGCTCTGGAACCGCGTGAGGGACAGGATGCCCTCGTCCACCACCGCCACCGTGGCGAAGGTGGGGCCCTCCACGCCCTCCACCGCGACATCCACGGTGAGCGTGTCGTTGCTGCGCACCTCCTTGGGCACCGTCACCGTGACGGCCTGGGTGAAGTCCACCGGCTCCAGCGCGATGCTGCCCACGCCGAAGGCGCGGTCGGGCATGAACGCCTGGGCGGATTCCAGGTGCGGGTCCTTCACCAGGAACGCGCTCACGTACACGTTGGGCGCGTACTCCTTGGGCGTGAACGACCAGGTGACTTCACCGGGCTCCACCTGCTTCCACCCGGTGGTGAGCACGCGGTCGGTCTCCACCGTGAAGAGGACGCGGCCCCGGTAGGGCGCCTTCATCTTCACCGTGAGGGCCTCGCCCACCTTGCCCTTCGCGGGCAGCGCCAGCTCCAGCGCCGTGGGCTTCAGCGGCCGCGGCGTCTGGTCCACGCGCGAGCCCTCGCCCCACCAGTAGTAGCGGCCCTCGCCTTCGATGGAGAGGTCCGTCTGGGTGTTGCCCGCGCGAGCGCGCACGAGGTAGCCCGCGCCGTCGTGGCCCGGCAGCACCGTGGCGGTGAAGCGGCCGTTCTCCACCTTCACCGTCGCCTCGCCCTCCCGCTGCGGGCGCAGGTAGCGCTGGTAGCGCTCGTAGCCGGATTCCTCGTCGTAGTAGTAGCCGTAGTTCTCCTCGAGCAGCTGGTACTCCAGCGTCACCGTCTTCGGCGCCTTGCCGTCGGTGAGCAGCTGGCCGTTCCAGTCCACCACCACGCCGGACAGCGTGAAGGGCGTGGCCGCCTTCACCTTCTGCGTGTTGGCCTGGAGGCCCAGGTAGTACGCCTCCGGGTGCACGGGCACGGTGGCCTCGCCAATGGTGGAGCGGCCGCTGCCGGACTCGAAGACGCTGGCCACCGCGGACAGGCGCGCCGCGCCCTTCATGGGGCCGGACGCCGCCTGCGCCGGGCAGTTGAGGAGCACCTGGCCCTTCGCGTCGAGCGCGCCCTTCACCTGCCCCAGCGTGACGGGCCGGGGCGTGTTGCCGTCCTGGCGCCAGACGCCGTAGGTGTACTGGGCGTTCTGCTTGGGCTTGAAGGGCACGGACTCCAGCCGGCACGTCATCTCCACCGGGCTGCCCTCCGCGGAGCCGCCGAAGAGGTACGCGGCCTCCACGCCCACGGGGATCTCCTTGCCCTGCACGTAGCCCGGCGCCGTGGTGCTGGCCGTCACCTTCATGCGCTCCGGGACGAACTCCTCCACGTTCACCGCGTAGGAGGCCAGATCGCGGTCCGCCACCTTGAGGCGCACCCAGTAGTGGCCCGTGTCCTGGAACGCCGCGAAGGCCTGGTCGAACGACACGAGGCCCGCCGCGTTCGTCTTCAGCGTCACCTTGCGGATCTCGCGCTCGCGCGGGTCGATGACGCGCACCTCCACCGGCATGCCCACGGGCGGCGCCAGGTTGTCCTGGCCGCGCAGCACCGCGGCCACGTGCGCGGTCTCACCGGGGCGGTACACGCCGCGGTCGGACCAGACGGAGGCGCGGTACGGCTGCTCGGCGCGGTACGGCTCGCCCTGCACGTCCGAGTTGGCGATCTCCGTCTTCAGCTCGTCGTACTTGAGGTACGTCAGCTCGTCGCCCTTGCGCGCCACCAGCGCGAAGGGGGCGCTGTCATCCACCCCGGGCGCGGGCACCTTGATCTGGCAGCCGGCTTCGCCCTGCGTGGTGCAGCGGGCCACGGCCTGGCCGCTCTTCTTCACCAGCGACACCTCCACGCCGGACAGCGGCTCCGTGCTCTCAAGGCCCAGGGCCCAGACCCACACCTCGCCCGAGTCCGTGGAGCCCACGGCGGGACCGCCGCGCTTGGCCACGAGGCTCAGGTCGGTGAGCAGGATGCGGGCGGCGGCCTTGTAGTCGCCGCGCTCGGCCAAAATCTCCACCAGGCCGCGCGTGTTGGCGGGCACCAGCGACGCCACGTCGATGTACGTGGTGAGCAGCGAGTCCGGCGTCGACTTGAGCGGCACCGTCTTGCGGACCAGCACGTTGCTCGTCCGCTCGTCGGCGTTCTCCTGGTAGTCGTTGCCCATCCAGAAGACGAGGTTCTCTGGCGGCACGTTGCGCACCGTGAGCGTCACCTCCTCCACGTTCAGGTGCTGCAGGGGCAGGTTGCGCCACGCGCTGCGCGGCAGGTAGCGGCCGTTGGCGTTGAAGCGCACCTGGGACTGGCGCGCGGGCACGGAGTAGCCGCGCGACCAGGCGCCCATGAGCGTGCCGCCGCCCACGGAGATCGTGCCCTCCGCGATGGAGAGCGTGTGCGGGCCGCGCTTGAAGTCACCGAAGATGCGGAAGCCGCGCCGCGACGGGGCCACGGAGAACTTCACCTTCGGCTTGAAGCGGATGGCCTCCAGCGCCACGGACTCGTTCAGCGAGCAGCCCTTGTTGTCGTCGTCGTAGTAGTACGAATCCCACTGCTCGTCGGTGGGGCTCGCCGGGGCGTCCGCCGCCACGTCGCGGCAGCTCACCTCGAAGAAGAAGCCGTTGGTCCCCTCCTGGAGGTTCACATAGGTGATGTCCAGGCGCTTGCCGCCGTTCAGCGGGAAGCTGCCCGTGGCCGCGGGCGCCTGTTCCTTGGAGCCGCCGCCCACGGGCGTCAGCCCTTCGCGCAGCGAGAACTGCACCGTCGCGCCGGGCTTGAGCTTCGGGTGGGTCAGCACGACGGACAGGGAGTTGCGGGTGTCCGCGCGGGTGCTCCACTTCACGTCGCTGATGGCGGTGTCGCCCACGCGGAAGCTGGTGCGCGAGCGCACGGCGGCCAGGTCCACCGGGCCGGAGAAGTCCACGTTCGCCTCCACGTGGCCCTTCAGCAGGTCCATGCGCGTGGGGTAGAGCTGGGCGAACTTGAAGGCGTAGGTCGTGAAGTTGTAGCGCCACTCACGCGCCGACGGGGGCTTGATGACACCCGCGTCGGTGTTCACCGCGTCCACGGACACGGTGTAGGTCGTGCCGGCCGCGAAGCCCGTGGACGGGGTGAAGAGCAGCGACGAGGGGCCCGTCCACTTCAGGCTGCCACCGACCTCCGGCGACAGCGTGACGACGGTGCCGTCGACGTTCTCGTAGCGCGGACGCACCGGCAGCGCGAACTCGATGGTAACGCCCGTGGGGACGGCGTTCTCGCTGGCCAGCTCGTGGATGACGGGCGTGAGCTTCGCGGCCTGCACTGGCGCGGGCGTGGACGAGGACGACGACGTGGCGCCGGCGTCGGGCGCCGCGGCGGACGGGGTGGCGGTGGGCGGCGTCTTCGCGGGCTCTTGCGTACAGCCGGCGACGAGGGCGCCCACGAGCAACGCCGGCAGCAGCCAGCGGGCACGAGGTGCGCGCGCGGCCTTCGGCGGGACTGCGGACTGCGGGGACATGTTTCCTCCAGGGGGTGGCGGCGGAACCGATTTCATTCCGCGTGCCGTGCGTGAGGCGCCTCGGATGCGCACGGAAAGTGCGGCCCGGCGACCACGTGCCGGCGCTCCCCCATGCGCGTCCGCGGGCCCACAGGGTGTCCAGGCAGCCACACTCACGGGTGGCTTCCGGACGCGCACGGGACGCGGGATTTCGCGGTGCAGACTGGCGGTGAGACACCTCGGCGGTCAACTGGGGTCCCTCGGCGGCGCATGGGGGCGGTAGGGTGCGCGGCCATGGTGCTGCCCGTCCGATTCGTCCTCATGCGCCCGCGCAACGCGGAGAACCTGGGCGCCGCCGCCCGCGCCCTGAAGAACTGCGGCCTGTCCGACTGGGCCTGGGTGACACCGGAGGTCGAGGACCTGGGCCCCGCCCACCGGCTCGCGGTGCACGCGGAGGACGTGCTGGGTGGGGCGAAGCGGCCGGACACGCTGGACGCGGCGGTGTCCGACTGCGTCTGGGTGGTGGGCACCAGCTCCCGCAAGGTGGAGGGCAAGCGCCGCCTGTCGCCCCGGGCCGTGGGGGAGGAGCTGGTGGCGCGGGCGAAGCAGGGGCCGGTGGCGCTCGTCTTCGGGGACGAGCGCAGCGGGCTCACCAACGCGGAGGTGGAGCGCTGCCACGACCTGTCCGCGGTGCCCACCGCGCCGGAGCAGCCCTCCATCAACCTGGCGCAGGCGGTGTTGCTCTATGCCTACGAGGTCCGCATGGCGGCGCTCGCGGACTCCGCGCCACCACCGGGTCCCCTGCCCCTGGCCGCCACGGACGCGGAGCTGGCCCGCGTGGAGGCGACGCTGGAGACGCTCTTGACCACGGGCGGCTTCCTCGTGGACGCCCAGCCCGGGCGCACGGCGGTGAGGGACCTGATCGCCCCTCTGCGCCGCTCCCGGCTCACCCGGAACGAGGCCAGGCTCTGGCTGGCCGCGCTGCACACCGTGCGCAAGCACTTCCCCCAGGAGGGCAGGCCTCCCGAGGACGACACCTGAGCAGGCAGGGGGACACCCTTCCCGCGCTCGGCGGGATGCCTGCGCGTCGCTACCTTTCCCGGAACGACCGGAACCCCGTGGGAAGGAGCACCGCGTGAACCACATGCCCTATGAGTCGATGATCGTCGGAGGCACCGAGCCCGGCCCTGGCCGTCAGGCGCCTTCCCACGAGGACGCTCTAGAGGAGCCCGGCCGCACGCCCGGGACCGCGGAGGACGGCGGGCTGGAGGAGGAGCCCCACCGCATGGCGGACGAGCCGGGCCCGACGCCGGGGTCCGCCGAGGGCGAGGATTCGGACGAACCGGTCCGGCACTAACTCCCAGCACGCCGCCGCCTGAGCGCGGCTATGGTGCCGCGCCCATGCCTCGCAAGCCCGAACGGCCCCCCAAGTCCCCGCC
>NZ_RAWE01000291.1 GCF_003611695.1 Corallococcus carmarthensis
GGGCTTCTACCTGCAGGGGTTGTTCGATTGAGGGGCGGGCGGGTGCGGTCGGGGTGGAGGCCCCGCCGCTTGTGGCCTAGCGTGACGGCATGCGCCCCGCACGACTCCTCCCGCTCCTCCTCGTGTCCCTCGTCCTTCCGGCCTGCGCCGCCCGGCAGGTGCGCCCGGAGGGAAGCATCCGCAAGGTGGTGGTGGTGGCGGGCTCGCGCGTGGACGTGCTGCCGACAGGCACGTTCCGCCAGGACATCATCGGCGAAAGCAATCCGCGCACGGTGCTGGCCCGCCAGACGGAGGCGGAGCTCCTCTCGCGCGGCTTCGAGGTCGTGGCCACGCGCCAGTCCCAGGCGCCGGTGCCGCTCACGGACGAGGTGTCGTCCTTCGTCCAGCAGAACAAGGCCGAGGCCGCGGTGGTGGTCATCCTGGACTGGCTGGACGTGTCCGGCGCGACGGTGCTGGGCCGCGTGGACGTGGTGTTGCGGCTGGGCATGGTGGACCCCAACGGCCAGGTCATCTGGACGGACACGTTCCGCTCGCAGCCCGTGGTGAGCGCCTACCAGTCCGCCACGGACTGGAACTCGTTCCTGCGCCGGGCCGTCATCGACGCGGTGCAGGTCGTGCCGTGACGGCCGTCCTCCTTGCGCGCGTGAAGAGGGGGGCATGCGGGTCCTGGTGACGGGCGCGGCGGGCTTCATTGGCGCCCATGTCTGCGAGCGGCTCCTCGCCCGGGGTGACACGGTGGTGGGCCTGGACGCGCTGGACGCGGCCCCAGGGGACGTGGCGCTCCGGCGCTCCCGCCTCCAGCGGCTGTCTGGCGCGCGCGGCTTCACCTTCCTGTCCGGCGACATCACCGGCGCGGCCCGGCTGGGCGAGACCTTCACGGCCGCGCGTCCGGAGGGCGTGGTGCACCTGGCGGCGCGCGTGGGCGTGCGGGCTCCCGACGCGGAGGCCCCTGCGTACGCGGACACCAACGTGACGGGCTTCGTGCGGGTGTTGGAGGCCTGCCGCGAGGCGAAGGTCGCGCACCTGGTCTACGCGTCCTCCAGCTCCGTGTACGGCGCGGCCACGCCCGCCCCGTTCCGCGAGGACGCGCCCGTGGATCAGCCGCTCAACCTCTACGGCGCCACCAAGCGCGCCAACGAGCTGATGGCCCACGCGTACAGCCACCTGCACCAGCTGCCCGCGAGCGGCCTGCGCTTCTTCACGGTGTACGGGCCGTGGGGGCGTCCGGACATGGCGCCGCTGTTGTTCCTGCGCGCGCTGTCGCGAGGCGAGCCCCTGCGGCTGCACGGCGACGGGCGGATGCGGCGCGACTTCACCTTCGTGGACGACGTGGCGGAGGCCGTGCTGCGCGTGCTCGACCGGCCGCCCACGGGCAGTCCGCCGCACCGGCTGCTCAACGTGGGGCACGGCGAGCCGGTGGCCCTGGGGGACTTCGTGGGCCTGCTGGAGCGGCATTGGGGCGCGAAGGCCCGCGTGACATCCGTGCCCGCGCAGCCCGCGGAGATGGCCTCCACGTGGGCGGACACCTCGAGGCTGGAGGCGGAGACGGGCTTCCGTCCGCGCGTGTCCGTGGACGAGGGCGTGGCCCGGTTGGTGGCGTGGTACCGCGAGTGGATGGGCACCCACCGCTGAGGTCCGCGCGGAAACGGCGGCGGGCGCCGCCCGGGGCTCGTGAAGACCCCGGCCAGCGCCCGCGTGTCCTACGTGCCGCGTGGAACGGCTACGGCGTGGTGCTCACCACGAGCGTGCCGCGCACGAAGCCGTTGTTGTCCTTGCGCAGCTCGGGGTCGTACAGCTTCGCGGAAGCCCCCAGGTAGAGGGCCACGCCCGGCTGAGCCGCCTGCGGCGGGACGGCGTTGACGGAGCCCTCCACCGAGACGCACTCACCGGCCTCCAGCCGCGGGACCTGCACCGAGCCCAGCCGCGACAGGGTGGGCGACTCGACGGGCTCACCCTGGATGGCGGACGCCGGCAGCGTGGCCACCGTGGAGAGCAGCAGGTCCACCGGGTGGGGCTGCGCGGGCATCGTGCCCTGGTTGCAGACGGTGACGGGCACCTGCATCGGCGCCCACGGCTGCACCTAGGCAGGCCCGCCCACCGCGGTGATGACGACGTCCGGGGCGTGCCCCACGCCGATGCGCGAACCGACGAACGTGTTGTTGTCCTCGCGCACCTCCAGCACCTGCGCGTTCCGGTCCACGCTGGCGCCCAGGAAGAACGTCTGGGTGCCCGGGGGGCCCACGCCCACTCCGGAGACGAACACGTTCACCGTCGACGTGACGCAGGCGTTCGCCGCCACGGGAGGAAGGGTGGCCTCGCCCAGCAGCTCCTCGGGAGGAACGGACGCGTTCGGTGCCGGCAGCGTCAGCGACGGCTTCGTCAGCAGGTGCAGGGTCACCCGGGGGCCGGACGGCGTGGCCTGGGCGCCCAGGTTGCAGACGGTGATGCCCAGGTCCAGCGGGCCGGACGGCGTGCTCGCGGGCCCCGTCAGCGACGTGATGATCAGGTCCGGCCCGGTGCCCACGCCCAGCCGCCGCCCCGGGGACACGTTGTTGTCCCAGCGCAGGTCCATCTGCTGTTGGAACGGATCCACGACGGCGCTCAGGTACAGCGGCGCGTCCGGGGGCGCGTCCCAGGGCCGTTCCGCGCGCAGCGTCACCTGCGCGTCCTGGCACTGGCCGGCCTGGAGCGGCGGAGCGTCCAGCTGGCCCGCCAGGTACTGGCTCATCGAGGGGAACGGCCCCTGGCCCGGCAGCGGCAGCGTCCAGTTCGCCTCCGTGGACACGAGGAACACCACGGGCATCATGTACGAGCCCTGTGTGCCCACGTTGCAGAGCCGCGCGGTGGCGGTGAACGGCGCCAGCGGCGCGACCGTGTCCGGGAACGTCAGTCCAGTCACCACCACGTCCGCGAAGTACCCCACGCCCATCCGGCCCGCGACGAACGTGTTGTTGTCCTCGCGCAGCTCCGGCAGGCCCGCCCCCGGGTCGACGATGGCGCCCAGGAACAGCGGCTGCTGCGGCGAGGCCCGCGGCGGAGGCGACGCCGGTCCGGTGAGGCTCTGCGTGACGCAGGCCCCTTCACCCAGCGCCGGCACGTTCAACGTGCTCACGATCGACACGGTGTTGTCGGGCGACGACGGGATCCCCTGGGCGGCGGGCGCCGACAGCGTGTCGCTCGTGCTCAGGAGGACGGACACCTGCGAGCTCCCGAACGTCGGCTGCGTGCCCACGTTGCACACGCGCACGCTGCTGGTGAACGGCTCGCCGGGCCGCGCGCTGGCGGGGCCCTGGAGCTCGGTGACGACGAGGTCCGGCCCGTTGCCCAGGCCCACGAGGCCCACGGCGAGGCCGTTGTTGTCCGTGCGCGACTCCGACGGGGAGTCCACCACCGCGCTCAGGTTCAGCGTGGAGGACAGGGGCAGGGGCCCCAGCTCCATCGGGCGCAGGACGTTGAACGTCCCGCTCTGGGGGGTGCACTGGCCCGGCGTCAGCGCCGTGTTCGCGCCGACCCGGCCCTGGAACGCGTACCCGGGAATGATGAGACCGGGCTGCGAGGGATCCACCGCGGGCGCGGCCGCGTCCACGGAGAGGTACAGCGCCACGCCGTAGGACGACGCGGGGCTGAGGCCCACGTTGCAGACCGTGTAGCTCGCGGTGAAGGACTGGCCGTCGCGCAGGTTCGCGGGCGCCTTCACGTCGGTGACGACGAGGTCCGCGTCGAAGCCCAGGCCCACCCGTCCCTGGGTGAGGGTGTTGTTGTCCTCACGCAGCTCCGGGAGGCTCTGGGTCGCATCGATGAACGCGCCCAGCGACAGGGGCTGGCGCGGCCGTGCGTCCTGGGGCTGGAGCGCGATGGCGTCCACCGTCACCGCCTTGCACTGGCCGGCGGACAGGGGCGGCACGTTCGTGCTCCCCACGGGGACCAGGGTCCGCGTGTCGGGCTGCGGGAAGCTCACCACGCTCTGCGTGGAGAGAACCAGCTGCAGCTGGGCGGAGCCGTTCTGGGCGGCCGTGCCCACGTTGCAGACCGTCGCCTCGACGGGGAAGTGCAGCCCCGGCCCGACGTTGGCCGCCGCCTTCAGCGACCGGACGACCAGGTCGGGGCCGTTGCCCAGCCCCACCGTTCCCTTCACGAAGGCGTTGTTGTCCACCCGCAGCTCCGGGACGAACCGCGGCGACTCCACGCGCGCGCCCAGGTACAGCGGCGTGCCCGGCTGCCAGGAGGAAGGCGCGCCCGCGTAGCCCTGCGCGGACAGGGTGTCGCACCGTCCGGCGTCGAGCCCCGTCCCCTCGAAGTGGGCGAGGGGGAACTCGGTCGCCGGGTTCGGGGTCTGCGGCGGCAGCGACAGCGAAGGCTGGGTGGACAGGAGCGCGTCCACGCGCACCTCCGGCGCCTGGGCCGTGCCCACGTTGCACACCGTCACGGACACGGTGCCCGCGGGGCCCTGCGAGAAGGAGGTGGGAGCCTTCACGTCGGTGACGACCAGGTCGGGGCCGTTGCCCACGCCAAACCGTCCCGTGACGCGCGCGTTGTTTTCCTCCCGCAGCTCCGGGATGGACGCGGAGGGATCCACGAGGGCGCCCACGTACAGCGGTTGTCCGGGCGCGATGGGAATGGGAGGAAGCTGCGCGGACGCCTGCGCGCGGACCAGGACGCAGCGGCCCACCTCGAGCGCCGGCACCAGCGCCTCACCCACGCGCGCCTGCGTCTGCGGGACGGGGCCGGGCGCTGGCGCGTCCAGGGTGGCCTGCGAGGAGAGGACGACCGCCGCCTGCGTCGGAGGCGAGGAGGCCGTCCCCACGTTGCAGACGCGCACGTCCGCGACGAAGAGCGCGCCCTGCCGTGCATCGGGCGGCGTCTTCACCTCGGTGACCACGAGGTCCGGCGCCTGGCCCACGCCCATCAGGCCACGCACGAGGCCGTTGTTGGACTCGTTCGACTCCGTCACCGTCTGCCAGGTGTCGATGCTGGCGCCCAGGTAGAAGGCGCCGGGGAGCGCTGCTCCCATGGGGGGCAGCGCGTGCACGGTGAAGGTGCGCGTGACGCACTGCTGGGCGTCCACCGGCCCCACGTCCCATTCGCCCACCGTCATCTGCTGTGGCGAGGGCGGCGCGCCGGGCGCGGGCACCTGTTGCGTGGGCGTGGTGGACAGGTACACCTGCAGCAGGTTGGGTCCCTGCTGGGGGTACGCGGGCAGCGTGCCCGTGTTGCAGACCTTCGCGGTGACGGTGAAGGGATCTCCCGGGCGGGCGGCTTCAGGCGCGCTCAGCTCGGTGATGCTCAGATCCGCGCCTTGCTCCAGCGCGGAACCCTGACTCCGGATGACAGCCGCGCCGGACGGCGCGCCTTCACTTCCGCAGCCGGTAACGACGAGCGTGCCCGTGATGAGCAGACACGCGTGTCTCCATGACGGCGTGAGCCGTGGCATGTGTTTTCTCCTGATGGGGGTATGGATTCAGCATCCCCACGCGCGCTGGCCGCCGGGCCCGGTTCAACGTCGCGGGGACATCCATGGGAATCCCTCAACGGCGCGAAGCTGGTTGAAATTCAAACCCATCGCGTCGAATCCCTGGCCATGAAAGACAAACGCCGGCCAGGGTGCACGCGCACCCTGACCGGCGATTCCCTATCAATGGATAGGGAGTTCCGAGCGTGAGGCTACTGCGCCTGACTGATGGACGTGGCCATCGTCAGCGCGTTGTTGTCCTCACGCAGCTCCAGCAGCGAGTTCGGCGCGTCGACGAGGGCACCCAGGAAGAGGGGCTGTCCGGACGTGGCCGCGGAGGGACGGACCACGGAGCCCTGCACCGGCAGCGTGGTGCACTGGCCCACGCCCAGCGAGGACACCATCACGGTCCCCACGGGCATCTGGACCTGGGTGAACGGAGGCTGGCCCTGTCCGGGCGAGTAGAGGGACGTCTCCGTGGAGATGACCAGGTCCAGCGGCACGGAGCCGTACATGGCCACGTTGCCGTCGTTGCAGACCTTCACCTGGGCGGTGAAGGAGCTGTTCGGCATCAGGCCCGTGGGCGCCGTCACCGAGCGGACGGCCAGGTCCGGGCCATTGCCCACCACCAGCCGTGACGTCACGCGGGTGTTGTTGTCCTCACGCAGCTCCACCACCTGGTTGGTGAAGTCCACGCGGGCCGCCAGGAAGCGGGGGCTGGTGGGGTCGGAAGGCGGCGCGGTGCCGCTCACGGGCGTCGTCACGCACTGGCCCACGAGGAGGGACGGCAGGGACACCGTCCCCACCATGAACTCCGACGGCGGGGGGAGTGGGTACCCCATGGACAGCGTCTCCTCCGCGGTCACGACGGCCATCAGCTGCGAGGGCCCGGCCGGGTCGGTCCCCTCGTTGCAGACCTTCACGTTCAGCGTGAGGGCGCCGTTGGGGAGGGTGCTGGCGGGGCCGGTGACGTTCGTCACCACCAGGTCCGGGCCATTGCCCACGACGATGGGGCCGGCGACGCGGGTGTTGTTGTCCTCGCGCAGCTCCACCTGCTGCTGGTTCACGTCCGCCAGGGCCACCAGGTACAGCGGCTGCGTCGGCGAGGCCTCCGGAGGCGGGACGGAGTACACCGTCTTCGGGTACAGCGCGCAGGCGCCCGGCGAGAGCGACGACACCTCCACCGTGCCCACCTGAATCTGGGACGGCGGCGGCGGGCCCTGCATGGGCGACGTCACGGAGGCCGTGGTGGACATGAAGAGGCCCACCGTGGAGAGCGGCGCGGGCTGGGTGCCCTCGTTGCAGACCTTCACGTCCGTCGCGAACGACGTGCCGGGCTTGATGCTCGACGGCGCCGTCAGCGTGCGCACGACGAGGTCCGTGCCGGGCCCCACGCCGATGCGGGACAGCGGGGACACGTTGTTGTCCTCGCGCAGCTCCTGGAACGACGCCATCGGGTCCACGATGGCGCCCACGTACAGCGCCGGGTTCGGCATGGCGGTCCCGGGCGGCACGTTGGGGTAGCCGGTCACCAGGCGGGTGACGCACTCCTGGATCTCCAGCGCCGGCACGTTGACCATGCCCATGGGCATGCGGGTCATGGGCGGCGGACCGGCCACCACGCTCAGCGAGGGCTCATTCGTGATGTACACCTCCATGGGCACGTCGCTGGACCGCATCGTGCCCACGTTGCAGACCTTCGCGGACACCGTGGTCGGCGTGGAAGAAGACGCGTTGGTGGGGGCGTCCAGCGAGACGATGGTGAGGTCGGCACGCGTGCCCACGCCCATTAGCGTGTCCGCGCGGGTGTTGTTGTCCTCGCGCAGCTCCGTCACGCTGCGCGGCAGGTCCACGATGGCGCCCAGGTACAGCGGCGGCTCGGTGGGACCGGAGGGCGGCGGCGAGGGGGGCCGGTAGGCGTTGCCCTGCACCGTGCGGGTGGAGCACTGGCCCGCGTTCAGCGGCGTCGTGGTGAAGAAGCCGACCGGGGCCTCCGTGCTGGGACGGGGCGACGGTCCCGGGGCCGCCAGCGAGGCCACGCTGGACAGCACCACGCTCACGTCCACCGAGCCCGAGGACTGGGTGCCCTGGTTGCACACCGTCACCGTCGCGGAGATGGGGTCACCCTGGCGCGCGCTCGCGGGTCCCGTCACGGAGCGGATGACCAGGTCCGGCCGGTTGCCCACGCCCACCAGGCCCTGCACGAACGTGTTGTTGTCCTCGCGGATCTCCGTCACGGCGCGCGGCGCGTCCACGATGGCGCCCAGGTACAACGGCTGGTCCATCGTCGCGGCGGGCGGCGGCTGGGCATACCCGTTGAGCGCCACCGCGCGGCACTGGCCCGCGGTCAGGCTGCCGACGGGCGCGCTGCCGGCCATCATCTGCGAGGTGGGCGGCGGGCCGGACAGCGGCGGCATCGTCAGCCCGTTCACCGTGGACAGGTACAGCTCCACGAAGCCGCTGGTGCTGGACTCCGTGCCCACGTTGCACACCGTCGCGGTGGCGCTGAAGGACTGGCCCGGCGTCAGGCTGGGCGGCGCGTCCACCCGGGTGACGACCAGGTCCGGCTGGTTGCCCACGCCCATCAGGCCCTTCACGAAGCCGTTGTTCATCTCATCCGACTCCGTCACCGACTTCATCGTGTCGACGCTGGCCCCCAGGTAGTAGGTGCCGTTGCCGGTGAAGCCCGACGGAGGGCTGACGTAGATGCTCAGCGAACGGTTGACGCACTGGCCCGCGTACACGGTGCCCACGTCCGTCTGGCCCTGGGTGAGCTGTTGGGTGGGAGGCGGCTGCGTCCCCGGCCCGGGCACCTGCTGCGTGGGCGTGGTGGACAGGTACACCTCCAACATGACGCTGGAGTACACGGACTGGTCACCGGTGTTGCAGACCTTCGCGGTGACGGTGACCGGCTGACCGGGCTTCGCGTTGTCCGGAGCCTGTAGTTCCGTGATGCGCAGGTCCGGCCCGGGGGTGAGCGCGCCGGCCTGCTGCTGCTCGAGCGCGGGCGCTTCCTCCGGAGTGGAACCGCCGGTACAGCCGGTGAGCGCGAGCGCGCCCGTGATGAAGAGACACGAATGCCGCCATGGCGGCGTACGCCGAGACATACGGACTCCTGGGTGTGGGGGGATGCGGATGAGACGATACAGGCCCGGTGTGACATCCATCGGGACTGCACGTCTCTTCTAGGAGTGTAACCCCGGCGCGGAAAACAAGTTTCAGTGTTTTTCACGGGGAGGTCTGTCTTTACTCCACCCCCGGGGTCCGGTGGCTCACTCCACCTCGACACGTCCGTTCGCCACCCGCCAGCGCGTGGTGGTGCAGGCGCGGGCGAAGGGCGCGTCATGGGTGACGAGCAGCAGCGCGCCGGGGTAGTCGCGCAGCGCCGCCTCCAGCCGCTCGATGGACGGCAGGTCCAGGTGGTTGGTGGGTTCATCCAGCACCAGGGCCCAGGCGTGCTGTCCCAGGCCGCGCGCGATGGCCAGCTTGCGCGCCTCGCCGGGCGACGGCTGTCCGGACGCGAGCAGCCGGTGCGGGTCCACGCCCAGCGCGGCCACCAGGGACATCACCCGGCCGCGCTCCTCCGGCGGCAGCTCACGCACTGCGTCGAGCATGGCCTGCGTCTCCGCCGCGCCCAGGTCCTGTGGCAGGTACAGGAGCCTCTCGCGGGGCACGCGCGCCTGCTCCAGCAGGGCCTTGAGGAGCGTCGTCTTGCCGGCGCCGTTGGGCCCTTCGATGCGGATGCGCGCCTCGCGGTCCACGTCCAGGCGCGTGGGCCCCAGCACCTCCACGTCGCCGGCCTTCAGGCCCGGTGCGTCGAACGTGAAGAGGAACGGGTTGGGGGAGCGCACGTAGTCCACGAACACGGAGCGGCCCACGGTCTTGTCCACGGTGAAGGTGCCCACCTCGGCCTCCGCGCGCTCCAGCTCCCGGCGCTTCACGGTGACCTGGTGGCCCAGGCGGGACTCCGCCCAGCTGGCCAGCGTGGAGGGGCCCAGGCCGCGCGCGTCGCTGTCGTGCTTGTTGCGCATCCGCCGGCCGGTGCTGCGCGACAGGGTGGCGCCCTGGTGTTCGCGCCGGGCCCGGTCCAACAGCTGCGCGGCCCGGTCCCGCTCCGCCTTGGACTGCTGGTGGGCGGCGACCTCGGACTCGCGCTCCGCCTCCCAGTGGCCCTTCGCGGCGGAGTAGGCGCCGGGGTACAGGTGCGCCTCGCCGCCGTGCACGCGCAGGGTAGCCTGGGTGAGCGTCTCCAGCAGCTCGCGGTCATGGGACACGACGACGCCCACGCCCCGGAAGCGGCGCAGCGCGGCCACCAGCCACGTGCGTGCCTCCGCGTCCAGGTGGTTGGTGGGTTCATCCAGGAGCAGCACGTCCGGCTCGCGGGCGAGCGCCGCGCCCACCTGCCAGCGCTTGCGCTCCCCCGGGGACAGCGTGGGCCAGCGCTCCAGCGCGGTGACGTCCAGGCCCAGCTGTCCCTGGAGCCTGCGCGCCAGCGCGTCCCACGCGTCCGCGAACGCGGTGATGTCGGGCGTGAGCACCTCCACGCCCTGCGGACACAGGCACACGAGCGGCGAGTCCGGTTCGAACTGGAGCTGTCCGGAGGTGGGCGTCAGCTCGCCGGACAAGAGGCGCAGCAGGGTGGACTTGCCGGCGCCGTTGGGGCCGACGAGGCCCGTCCAGCCCGGAGCGAGGTGGAACTCCACGTCGGTGAGGACGGGGATGGCATCGGTGAAGGAAAAGCAGACGCGGTGCGCGCGCACGGAGGAGGACGAGGGCATGTTGAAGCGACTCCTGAATCCGGAAGCCAGCGCACACGCCCATCAGGACGCGCGGCGGCGGGGTACGGCAGGGACCGGGGTTTCAGGCGTACAGCTTCAAGGGTCCGCGAACCTCGTTCAGGGGAAGACCTCTGACATCTCCCCACGTGGACAGCCGGTGCTTCAGGTGGAGCATGCGGCGCGGCCCGGGCGGATGGCAAGTCCGGGCGCGCGACCGTGACGCGGGCACCGACGGGAGAACGCCGGTGCCCTGACAACGATTCCCCGACAGGGGGCCCGGCTACTCGTCCGACGGGGGCGGCTGCACCCGGCGGGTGGCCGGGATGGTGGCGCTGGCGGCGGCGTTGCGGGCCAGGGCCTGGGC
>NZ_RAWE01000292.1 GCF_003611695.1 Corallococcus carmarthensis
CCGTCACCCGCCGGTGACACCTCCCAGCAGCCCCCGCAGGCCGCCCCAACCCCCGACGCGGGCCTCGCGCCCTGATCTTGGGGGGTTGGGTGACCCCATGAAAAAGACGGGTCCGGACGCGCTTTTCCGGCCCTGTAAATGTCGGCCGGAAGACGCCCGGAACAGGGGCGTTGAGTGATCATAGATTGCAATGATCGATCCGACCCCAGCGGCAGGTTTACACAGGATCTAGCGTTGACACACCCGGGGACCCCCCATAGCTTGGGCCTCCTCGTTGCCCGCCCGCCACCCAGGGGGCACGCTCCCGCAACCCGGAGGCTGGTGTGGTTTCCTTGACCGACACGCACATCCGCCTCACAATTCGCTACATGTCGGGTTGTTGTCGCCAAGCCCGCGGGTCCTGCTCGGAAAAGTAGTCCCTCCCTGCCATCTCCGAAGTCGTCACCCACGGGGTCAGTCCACCCTGTTGGCTACGCCATTGCCTTGCCTGGAAGTGAGACGCCCGTGACCGTCCAGACGCCCTTCAAGCCGAACGCCGTCGCCTCGCCGCCCCCCGACTCCGCCACCGCGGCGCCCGCCACGCAGGCCCCGTCGGCGCCCGGCGACTTCGCCACCACCATGCGGGTGAAGAAGCGCAACGGCACGGCGGAGCCGGTGGACCTCAACAAGATCGTCCGCGCGGTGGGCAAGTCCTGCGTGGGCCTGTCGCGCGTGGACGTGATGCGCGTGGCCACCAAGACCATCAGCGGCCTGTATGACGGCGCCACCACGCGCGAACTGGACAGCCTGTCCATCCAGACCGCCGCGGCGCTCATCGTGGAAGAGCCCGAGTACGCCCGGCTCTCCGCGCGCCTGCTGTCCACCTTCATCCAGAAGGAGGTCAGCAACCAGGACATCCAGTCCTTCAGCCAGTCCGTCGCCGCCGGCCACAAGCACGGCCTCATCGCGGACCGCCTGCTCACCTTCGTCCAGGCCAACGCGCGCAAGCTCAACGCCGCCATCGACCCGGTCCGCAACGACCTGTTCGAGTACTTCGGCCTGCGCACCGTCTATGACCGCTACCTGCTGAAGAACCCGCAGACGCGCGAAGTCATCGAAACGCCGCAGGACTTCTTCCTCCGCGTGGCGTGCGCCCTGTCCGGCGACAACGCGCGCGAGGCCATCGAGCTCTACCGCCTGTTCAGCTCGCTGGAGTACCTGCCCAGTTCCCCCACCCTGTTCAACTCCGGCACGCGCCACGAGCAGCTCTCCAGCTGCTTCCTCCTGGACTCGCCGGCGGATGAGCTGGACGCCATCTACAAGAAGTATTCGGACATCGCGATGCTGTCGAAGTTCTCTGGCGGCATCGGCGTGGCCTACCACCGCGTGCGCGCGCGCGGCTCGCTGATCAAGTCCACCAACGGCCACTCCAACGGCATCGTCCCGTGGCTCAAGACGCTGGACGCGTCCGTGGCGGCGGTGAACCAGGGCGGCAAGCGCAAGGGCGCGTGCTGCGTGTACCTGGAGACGTGGCACGCGGACATCGAGGACTTCCTCGAGCTGCGTGACAACACCGGCGACGAGGCCCGCCGCGCGCACAACCTCAACCTGGCCAACTGGGTGCCGGACCTCTTCATGCGCCGCGTGGAGGCCGACCAGGAGTGGAGCCTCTTCGACCCGAAGGCGACGCCCCACCTCACCGACCTCTACGGCGACGCCTTCGAGAAGGCCTACGCGGAGGCGGAAGCGCAGGGCCAGGCCGTGCGCAAGGTGAAGGCGCGCGACCTGTACGCCCGGATGATGAAGGTGCTGGCCCAGACGGGCAACGGCTGGATGACCTTCAAGGACATCTGCAACCGCAAGAGCAACCAGACGGGGCAGCCGGGCAACGTCATCCACCTGTCCAACCTCTGCACCGAAATCCTGGAGGTCACGAGCCAGGGTGAGACGGCGGTGTGCAACCTGGGCTCGCTCAACCTGGGCCGCATGGTGAAGGACGGGAAGTTCGACTTCGACCAGCTGCGCGCCAACGCGATGCTCGCGCTCAAGCAGTTGGACCGCGTCATCGACCTCAACTACTACCCCATCACCACCGCCGCGGACTCCAACCGCCGCTGGCGCCCGGTGGGCCTGGGCCTGATGGGCCTCCAGGACGTCTTCTTCCAGCTGCGCCTGCCCTTCGACTCCGTGGAGGCGCGCAACCTGTCCAAGAAGATTTCGGAGGAGATCTACTACGCGGCGCTCGTCACCTCCTCCGACCTGGCGGAGCAGTTCGGCGCGCACCCGTCCTTCCCGGAGACGCGCGCGGCCAAGGGCGAGCTCCAGTTCGACAGCTGGGGCATCGTCCCGGAGGACACGCTGCGCTGGGACGCGCTGCGCTCGCGCATCATGAAGGTGGGCCTGCGCAACTCGCTGATGATCGCCATCGCGCCCACGGCCACCATCGCGTCCATCGCCGGCTGCTACGAGTGCATCGAGCCGCAGGTGTCCAACCTCTTCAAGCGCGAGACGCTGTCCGGCGACTTCCTCCAGGTGAACCGCTACCTGGTGCGCGACCTGCAGCAGCTGAACCTGTGGAACGAGTCCACGCGCAACCGCATCAAGATGGCCGAAGGCAGCGTGCAGGACCTCACGGAGCTGCCGGAGGAGCTGCGCGCCGTCTACCGCACCGCGTGGGAGGTCCCCATGCGCGCGCTCTTGGACATGGGCGCGGACCGCGGCGCCTTCATCGACCAGAGCCAGTCGCTCAACCTCTTCGTGGAGACGCCCAACATCGGGAAGCTGTCCTCCATGTACTTCTACGCGTGGCAGAAGGGGCTGAAGACGACCTACTACCTGCGCTCGCGCCCGGCGACCCGCATCGCCAAGGCCACCGTGGGCCAGGGCGGCCCCACCATCACCGCCGCGCCCGCGCCGGTGTCGCAGGTCGTCACCGCGGAGGCTGAAGCGGTGGCGTGCTCGCTGGAGAACCCCGAGGCGTGCGAGGCCTGCCAGTAGTCACCCTGGCGGCGCCGTACCCCTGCTGTCCCCTGTCGTCGTGAGTAAGGGAGTGCCGAAGCAATGCTGCTCGATCCGGGAATGAACCTGACGCTGCGCCCCATGGCGTATCCCGTCTTCTTCGAGATGTACCGCAATGCCATCAAGAACACCTGGACGGTGGAGGAGATCGACTTCTCCACGGACCTGGTGGACCTGCGCTCGAAGATGACGGACGCGGAGCGTCACCTCATCCACCGGCTGGTGGCCTTCTTCGCCACGGGCGACTCCATCGTCGGCAACAACCTGGTGCTCAACCTCTACAAGCACCTGAACGCGCCCGAAGCGCGCATGTACCTGTCGCGCCAGCTCTACGAAGAGGCCCTGCACGTCCAGTTCTACCTGACGCTGCTGGACAGCTACGTGCCGGACCCGGCGGAGCGCGCCAAGGCCTTCGCGGCGGTGGACAACATCCCGTCCATCCAGCGCAAGGCGCGCTTCTGCATGAAGTGGATGGACAGCATCCAGGCGCTGGATCAGGTCCGCACCCGCGCGGACCGCCGCCAGTTCCTCTTGAACCTCATCTGCTTCGCGGGCTGCATCGAAGGCCTCTTCTTCTTCGCGGCCTTCGCGTACGTGTACTTCCTGCGCAGCAAGGGGCTGCTCAACGGCCTGGCCGCGGGCACCAACTGGGTGTTCCGCGACGAGTCCGCCCACATGGCCTTCGCCTTCGAGGCCATCCAGACCGCGCGCAAGGAAGAGCCGGAGCTCTTCGACGCGAGCCTGGAGCGCGACGTGGTGCAGATGCTGCGCGAGGCGGTGGAGTGCGAGACGCAGTTCGCCCAGGACCTCTTGAGCGGCGGCGTGATGGGCCTGTCGGTGCAGGAGATGCGCGGCTACCTGGAGTACGTGGCCGACCAGCGCCTCCAGATGCTGGGCATGGCCCCCATCTTCCACACCAAGAACCCGCTGCACTTCATGGACCTGCAGGACGTGCAGGAGCTCACCAACTTCTTCGAGCGCCGCGTGTCGTCCTACCAGGTGGGCGTGGGCGTGGGCGCCGCCAACGACGTCGTCTTCGACGCCGCCTTCTAGGGCCGCTCCGCTCCCCTGCTTCACACACAGAGGCCGTGCCCCGCGAAACATGCGAGGCACGGCCTTCGTGCATCCGGCATCCGTGAGGTCCGCTAGACGGGGCGCTCCACGTCTCGCTGGCCCACGACGCGCTCGCGGCGCTCCTCGTCCGTCGCCTGCTCCGCGCGCGTGGCGGTGATCTGCACCGCCGGCCGGTGCACCAGCTTGTACACCGCGGACGCGAAGGCCGCCCCCAACAGCGGCGCGATGATGAACATCCACAGCTGGCGCAGGGCGTCGCCTCCGGCGAAGAGCGCCGGGCCCAGGCTGCGCGCCGGGTTCACCGACGTGTTGGTGATGGGGATGCCCACCAGGTGGATGAGCGTCAGCACCAGGCCGATGGCCAGGCCCGCGAAGCCCACCGGCGCACGCGAGTCCGTGGCCCCCAGCACCGTCAGCACCAGCAGGAAGGTGAGCGCCACCTCCGCGAGGAAGGCCGCCCCGCCACCAAAGCCCTCTGGCGACGCCGCCCCGTAGCCGTTGCTCCCCAGCCCCTCCGCGCCCGCGGAGTAGCCGCCCGGCATGCCCTTGGCGATGAGCAGCACCAGGCCCGCCGCGACGATGGCGCCCACGCACTGCGCGATGACGTAGCCAGCCACGTGGCGCTTGTCGAACTTGCCCGCCATCAGCAGGCCCACCGTCACGGCCGGGTTCACGTGGCAGCCGGAGATGGGGCCAATCGTGTAGACCATGGCCAGGAGCGACAGCCCGAAGGCGAACGACACCCCCAGGAAGCCGATGCGGTCGCCCGCCAGCACCGCCGCCCCGACGCCGCCGAGCACGAGCACGAAGGTGCCCACGGCTTCCGCCAGGTACTTCTGCATCGCGTCCCCATTGGTGGGGGCCGCCCGGGCGGCCCTCACGTTCTCTTCTCGCATGGTCAAGCCTCCTCGATGTCCAGAGGAGAGGCTGTGCATGCGTGCGCCCCGCAACGCGCGAGGGCCTCGCACACGGCCGCCGTGCGGCGCGTGGACGGGGCCCTCGCAGTCTCAAGGCCCCCACCCCGCGGGGTGGGACGCACGGGCCCTCGAGGGCCCGCGTGAATCAGGCGTGCTTCCAGATGCCGATGAACGGCAGGTTCCGGTACTTCTCGCCGTAGTCCAGGCCGTACCCGACGACGAACTTGTCCTCGATGACGAAGCCCTTGTAGTCGATGTCCACCTTCGTCTTGGCCCGCGCGGGCTTCTCCAGGAGCGAGCAGATCTTCACCGACGCGGGATGGCGCGCCCGGAGGTTCTCCAGCAGGAAGCTCATGGTGAGCCCCGTGTCGATGATGTCCTCGATGATGAGCAGGTGCTTGCCCGCCATCGGCTTGGACACGTCCGTGGTGATGCGCACCTCGCCCGTCGTCTCCGTGCCGCCGTGGTAGCTGGACACGCCCAGGAACTCGAGCGTCAGCGGCAAATCAATGGCGCGCGCCAGGTCGATGGCGAAGAACGCGGAGCCCTTGAGCACGCAGATGAGCGTGAGCTCCTTGCCCTGGTAGTCGCGGGTGATCTGCGCGCCCAGCTCCTTCACGCGCGCCTGCACGGCCTCTTCGGAGATGAGGACGCCGACATCCTTCTCGTGGAACGTCACCGGGTGCTCCCTCTACACGTAGGCGTTGTTCATGATCTCCCCGAAGCCGCCGCCGCCGGGGACGATGTACTGCCGGTCATCCAGCCCCCGCTCCTTCTCCCACAACAGGCCCGGCGCGGTGCCGAAGACCTCCGGGGGGGACAGGCCGCGGTCCAACCGGAGCGCGTAGATGATGACGTCCGGGTGCTCCGTCGTCATCCGGCGCAGGTACTCCGGCGTGACGATGAGGTTGAGCGTGATGATGCGCCGGGCCTTGCCGGGCACCTTCGTCTTGTACAGGTGGATGGCCGTGGACAGGCTGCCGCCCGTGGCTCCCATGGGGTCGGGGAAGAGCACGAACGCGTCGTCCACGTCCCCGCCAATCTTCGCGCCGCCAATCTCCGAACCCACCACCGCCTGGGCCGCGTCGATCATCCGGCTCATGATGATGTGGTCCTGGCGCACCAGGGACGGGTCCACCGAGAAGTTGAGCAGGTCGTACGTCACCTGCGACGGCAGCGTGCCCGCCCGCGCGATGTTCACCGTCACCACGCGCAGCTGCGGGTCCACCACCTCGCCCTGGTAGATGCCCAGGGGCGTGGAGTCGATCATCCGCGTGGGGATGGTCACCATCTTGCGCGGGAACTCCGCGTTGATGACCGTCTTCACCAGGTCCGCGTAGAGCTGCTCCACCAGCCGGTTGATCTGCGGCTGCAGCGTGCCCTTGGCGCACAGCGTGGCCAGCTGGGAGAGGAGAAACGGATTTCCCACCAGGTGGACGTTGGGCCCATAGTGGTGGGTCATCTCGTTCAACTTGAAGGGCACGTTCGCGTACAGGGTGTCGCGCATCGGATAGGGCTCCAGCGCCGGTCGCGGCGGCTTTTCAGTCGAACAGCTTCAGCGTCTGCGGAGGGCTCGCCTCCGCGGGTTCCGCCACGTGACACTTGCGGCAGCGCGGCTCGTAGGCCCCCGCCGCGCCCACCACCACCCGCTCCTCGCTGCCAATGATGCGCTGCGAACGGTTGGCCGGGTTTCCGCACACCGCGCAGATGGCCAGCTCCTTCGTCACGTACTCCGCCACCGCCATCAGCTGCGGCATCGGTTCGAAGGGGCGCCCCTGGTAGTCCTGGTCCAACCCCGCGCAGATGACGCGCATGCCCCGGTGGGCGAGCGCCTCGCACACCTGCACCACTTCACCGCCCAGGAACTGCACCTCGTCAATGCCCACCACCTGCGTGTCGGGGGACAGGTGCCGGAAAATTTCTTCAGCCCTTTCGATGGGCAGGGACGTCAATTTCAACTGGGAATGGCTCACCACCTGCGTGTCGTCATAGCGGGTGTCGATGCGCGGCTTGAACACACGCACCTTCTGCCGGCCGTACAGCGCGCGCTTGACGCGACGGATCAATTCCTCCGTCTTGCCGGAGAACATCGAACCGCAGATGACCTCTATCCACCCGATATCTTTAGGGAATTGATGCAAGGGACACTCGTCGGGAAGGGCGGAAGCGGGGCCAATCTCGGCGACCCACCCCTTCCCGTCAATTTCGTTTCCAGCCTGGCAAGCCCCCCACTCGCGCAGCCTGCCCGCCTGCTTCCGGGAAGCCCTGGAAGCCCTGGCAAGGGATTTGAATAGACCTGCCTCCAGGAAGCACGGACGGGAAACCTGGGGGTGGGGCGTGGCGGCGACGGCGGGCGAGATTCAGGGCGGGAGTTGGGCGGAGCAGGCTTCTTTCTACATGTCACCGGCGTCCGTGGCGCTGCTGATGCTGAACCTGATGGACGGGCTGTTCACCCTGCTCTTCCTGCAACTGGGAGTGGCGGAGGAACTCAACCCGGTGATGCGCGTGGCGTACGAGCAGTCACCGCTGCTCTTCATGTTCTCCAAGCTGCTCATCGTGAACGCCGGGCTGTGCCTGCTCTGCCTGCACCGCCGGCTCAAGGCCAGCCGCTTCGCCATCCGCGCGGGCGCCATCGTCTACGCCATCATCGTCGTCTACCACCTGGCCTTCCTCGCCCACCTGGTGAGTCACTGGCCCTTCGGGGCATAGGGGCTGCGGGTGCAGTGAACGGTCCCCGGCGCGACAGGTAGGGGGTGCTTGCTTTTCACCTCCAGTCTGTCCCAGGCTTCCCCATAGCTCCGATCTTCCAGTGTTCGGGGGGGGACCATGAACATCACCGACGTCCGGGTGTTTCCGGTCGAAGAGGACAAACTCAAGGCGTACGTCACCATCACCCTGGATCACTGCTTCGTCGTACGCGACCTGAAGGTGATCCATGGCTCCACCGGGCTCTTCATCGCGATGCCCGCGAAAAAACGGAAGGACGGGACCTACAAGGACATTGCCCATCCGTTGAACGCGGACACGCGCAGCCAGATGGAGCGGGTCATCCTCATCGAGTACGAGAAACACCTTCACCAGGCGCAGAGCGGGACGCTCGTCTCCGTGGCCGCGGAACTCGACTAACGAACTTCCCTTCCAGGCTCGCACGGGTTAGTCAGCGCCCCCATGCAGCCGTCGCGTGACTTCAAGGTGTTCGCCGGGAACTCCAACCCGGCGTTGGCGCAGCGCATCTGCGATTACCTCCAGCGTCCCCTGGGCAAGGCGACGGTGGACACGTTCTCCGACGGGGAGATCCACGTCGAGATCGGCGAGAACGTCCGTGGACAGGACGTGTTCATCCTCCAGTCCACGTGCCCGCCGACGAACCACCACCTGATGGAGCTGCTCATCATGTGCGACGCCCTCAAGCGGGCGAGCGCCGGCTCCATCACCGCGGTGATGCCGTACTACGGATACGCGCGGCAGGACCGGAAGGTGGCGGCCCGCACGCCCATCACCGCCAAGCTGGTGGCGGACATGCTGGAGGTCGCGGGGGTCAACCGGGTGGTGTCCATGGACATGCACGCCGGACAGATCCAGGGCTTCTTCAACATGCCCTCGGATCATCTCTACGGCTCGCCGGTGTTCCTGGAGGACATGCGCAAGCGCTTCCCGGAGTCCTCCGAGCTGGTCATCGTCAGCCCGGACGCCGGTGGTGTGGAGCGCGCGCGCGCCTACTCCAAGCGGCTGAACACGGGGCTGGCCATCATCGACAAGCGCCGCCCGCGCCCCAACGCCTCGGAGGTGATGAACCTCATTGGCGACGTGAAGGGCAAGGACGCCATCCTGGTGGACGACATGGTGGACACCGCGGGCACGCTCGCCCAGGCGGCCCTCGCGCTGAAGGACAAGGGCGCGCGCCGGGTGCTCGCGTACGCGGTGCACCCCATCCTGTCCGGCCCGGCCATCCAGCGCATCACCGACTCCGTCCTGGAGGAGGTCGTCTTCACGGACACGGTGCCCCTGGCGGCCAACGCCAGGGCCTGCCCGAAGATCCGCGCCCTGCAGACGGACGCCCTCTTCGGTGAAGCCATCGCGCGCATCCACCGCGCGGACTCGCTGAGCTCGCTGTTCGTCTGAAGCCGTCCAGGCCTGCCCGGACGCATCCGGGCAAAGGGCCGCCTGGAAGCCGGGCGGCTTGACGAAGGACCCCGGGGGCTGGCATGTCCGCCCCCTCCACCGGTTCAACGGGCCCGTCACAACGGCCCGGGCGCCGTCTTCGGGGCCCACCATGGGGGTGGGATGCCGAGGGCGCCCAAAGGGACCGGTGAACCCGCGGTACCCCACCGAAAAGAGATTTCCATGGCCACCGACAAGAGCACCCTCGAAGCCAAGTCCCGTGAAGGTTCTGGCAAGGGCATTGCCCGCCGCCTGCGCGCCTCCGGCCAGGTTCCCGCCGTCGTCTACGGCAAGCACCTGAAGGCGCCGCTGCACATCTCAGTGGACCCGAAGGCCATCCGCACGGCCATCAACACCCCGCACAAGCTGAACACGCTCATCCAGCTGAAGCTGGCCGGCAATGATCAGCAGGTCCTGCTGAAGGACTACCAGATGGACCCGCTCACCCGGGACATCCTGCACGCGGACTTCATCGCCGTGCGTGACAACGACCAGGTGAAGGTGAACCTGCCCGTCGTGCTCACCGGCAAGGCCGCGGGCGTGGCGGACGGCGGTCTGCTCACGCAGATCCGCCGCAACCTGGAGGTCTGGGCGCTCCCCGGCGCCATCCCCCTCCAGATCGAGGTGGACGTCACCAACCTGAAGATCGCGGAAGCCATCCACGTGAACGACGTGAAGCTCCCCGAGGGCGTGTCCGTGAAGACGCACGTCAACTACACCATCGCCGTGCTCGCCGCGCCGGAAGCGGCGGAAGCGGCCCCGGCGGCGGCTGCTGCGGCGGCGGCTCCCGCGGCGGCGGCGAAGGCGGGCGACGCGAAGGCGGGCGACGCCAAGGCCCCCGCGGCGGCCGCGGCCAAGGCCCCGGCGAAGAAGTAGTCCTCTTCCGCCGTTCGGTGTCTTTTCGCGGGGCGGGCCTCTTCCAGGGCCTGCCCCGCTGTCTTTCCGGGCGCGGCCCTTCCAGGCCCCGGCCCTCCTTGGGAGCCTTCCATGAAGCTCATCTGCGGGCTGGGCAACCCCGGGCGCGAGTACGAGCGCCACCGCCACAACGTCGGCTTCATGGTGGTGGACGCGCTGCTCGCACGCGCCCGCGCGGAGCTCACCCAGGACAAGTTCCAGGCGCGGGTGGGCCAGGGAAATCTCGGCGGCGAGCGCATCCTCTTCGTGGAGCCGCAGACGTACATGAACCTGTCGGGCCGCTCGGTGGCGGAGGCCGCGCGCTTCTACAAGGTCGCGACCCAGGACGTGCTCGTGGTGCACGACGAGCTGGACCTGCCCTTCGGGCGGCTGCAGCTCAAGGCAGGGG
>NZ_RAWE01000293.1 GCF_003611695.1 Corallococcus carmarthensis
GTCATCAGCGCCTCCACCTTCACGCGCTCCAGCAGCGCCTTCATCCGCACCTGCCGCGACTCCCCTTCCGCGCCCATCAACACGGTGCTGGGGGTGTTCAACCTGGTGCCGGCGTTCCCCATGGACGGGGGGCGCATCGTGCGCGCGGCGCTGACGCCCCGGTTGGGGATGGTGCGGGCGACAAAAGTGGCGGCGGCGTTGGGGCGGCTGTTCGCGGTGGCGTTCGGCGTGTGGGGCGTGGTGACGCTGAATCCCTTCACGCTGGTGGTGGCCTTCTTCGTGTTGATGGGCGCGGAAGGGGAGTCGCGGCAGGTGCGGATGAAGGCGCTGCTGGAGCGCGTGAAGGTGGAGGCGCTGATGACGCCCCGGATGGTGGGCGTGGACCTGGACCTGTCCATGCAGGACGCGCACTGGGCCTTGCGGCGCGAGCACGCGGGCATGCTGCCGGTGACGAGCGCGGGGCGGCCGGTGGGGCGGGTGACGTGGGCGGCGGTGCAGGCGGTGCCGGAGGCGCAGCGCGGCGGCTACATGGTGCGCGACGCGATGGAGGACGGGGTGGTGGCGGAGCTCTCCGAGGACGGGTGGACGGCGCTGCGGAGGATGGCGGAGGCGCGCGTGCCCCTGGTCGCGGTGGTGGACGAGGAGGGGCTGCTCGCGGGAACGCTGGATTGGAATGACCTCCAGCGGGGGATTGCGCGAGCGGAGGAGGAAGCGCGGAACGGGTCGCGGACGGGGTGGCCGCGCGAGCGGACGGCGTAGGTTGGATGTCCAGGGTCCATCCTGTTAAGTTGGACCATTCATGTCCTCTTCGCTGTTGCCCAAGTTCGGCCTGCTGTTCGGCCTGATTGCATTTCCGGCGCTGGCCCGAGAGTTCGAGGAGAAGCTCCAGATCCGGACGCTCCAGGTTCCAGCCCATCCAGGGCAGGAGGCTCCGTCCATCTACGTCTCCGGGCAGGTGGCGAGCGTGCTGCGCTTCGAGCAGGACGTCGATGTCGCGAAGACACGGCTCCTGGCGTGGGAGGGGCGGTTCGAGCCGCTGCTTGTGGGAAGCAAGAAGGTGGTCGTCGAGCCGCTGCGGGAACTGGATGAAGGTGAGGCGTTACCGCTCCACGTGACGCTGACGGATGGGACGGAGTTCACGTTCCTCGTGAGACCGAAGCGCAGCGAGTCCTGGGGATGGATCGACTACCAGGTCAACGTGTTCAAGGACCAAGGCAGCTACAACGCGGTGCTTTCGGGCCTGTACGACGCGCTCAACCGCGAGCGTGAGTTGCGCGAGGAGAACGAGCGGTTCAAGAAGGAGGAGAACTCCGTCGACCATGCCTACGCCACGCTTCTCGCCAATGGGGAGGTGGGGAAGACGCCGTTTCGGCGCAAGCGTTTCTTCCGGTTGCGCAACGAGGACATGGACATGGTGGTCGAGGTCTTCAAGGGACCTGGGAAGGCAGCCGCCGTGGTGACCTTGCGGAACACCGTGCTCCAGGAATCCTGGAGGTTCGAGGGCGCCTCCGTGACCCGTGATCTCTCCCTCCGCACGGCTCGCCCCTTCGCGCTGCGCATGGACCGGACGGTGATTGTTCCTGGCCAGTCGGGGAGGATCGCAGTTGTCGTGGACCGGAGTTCCTTCGAATTGGAGGGTGGTCAGTTGGCGGATCTGGCTCTCCAGATCTTCCGGGGGGATGGGCTCCTCCAGGTCGCCGTGGCAATGGAACAGACGCTGGTTCGGCAGTAGAAAAGCCGCCTCCATGCCCACGACACAGGCCCTGCTGCTTGGTGGTTTCGTCCTGCTCTCCGCGTCCGCTGGATGCACCAGCAGCGGTGTGTCGCTGCGCCCGGACGGCACTCCCGGTCCGCAGGAATGCTCGGAGGAAGCCAAGCGGACGATGCGGGCCTTGAAGCTGCGGGTCGGCGATGCGCAGTTGGTGGAGCTCGACGCGAACCAGATTGGCTCACGTCGTCCCACGCTCTACGACGGGCCCATTGAAAGCATCCTTGAGGATGACTTTGGCACGCTGGAAGCGACGACCCGCCTGTACGGGCAGGTCTGGACCAGCGGTCCGCAGGTCGTCATCCGGTACTACGAGGCCCATCCACCGGACAGTGAGAAGTTCCCCATCTGTGCCGTGGCCCGGCTCAGCCAGGACCAGATGCGGAAGAGTCCTGACTCGAAGCCTGGGATGGCGATTCTCGAAGGCTCCACCGCTGCGGCCTACGTCGTTGATGCGTTCCGGTAGAGGGCGGCGTAGCGCTCCGGGTGAATAGTTCTGCTCCAACCACGTCAGGACGGGTGTCTCCCACAAGGAACTCCGATGAAGAGCCTGCTGGTTGGAAGTAACCGTCCGGCCAATGACGTGACGGATCGCTTGAGGGCGGACGTCGGTCGTGCTCGGCGAGCGCCGCGAAGGATGGAGCGGGTGAGGGTTGGGGAGCCGCGACGTCAGGAAGTGTCGGCGGTACGAAGCCGCTTCCATTCGTGCGGCAGCAGCTCGCCGATGCGAGCGTTCGGATGCGTCTGGACGCGCAGCAGCACGTCGGCGAGGTAGTCCTCGGGATTGACGCCGTTGGCCTCGCAGGTGGCGACCAGGGCGTAGAGGCCGGCGAGGTTCTCCCCTGCGGCTTCGTGGCCGACGAAGAGAAAATTCTTCCTGCCCAGGGCCGCTCTTCGCAACGCCGCCTCGCTGCGGTTGTTGTCCAAAGGCAGGCGCTCGTCGGAGACGAAACGGGTGAGCGCGTCCCACTGTTTTCGGGCGTAGGACAGGGCCTGTCCCAGCGGCCCCTTCGGTGGGTGGCGCGGGGCCTGTTCCTCCAGCCAGGCGCGCAGCCCGGCGAGGACGGGGGCGCTGTGCTGCATGCGCAGCGCGCGGTGGGCGTCGGTGCGCACGAGGCCCGCGTCGCGGGCCTGCGCCTCCACGCGGTAGAGGGTGAGGATGAAGTCCAAGGCCTCACGGGCCTCGGGCGCGGTGGGAAGCGCGTCGAAGAAGCGGCGGCGCACGTGGGCCCAGCACCCGACGCGCACGCGGCCTTCGGGCAGCGTCACCGCGTTGTAGCCGGTGTACGCATCCACCACGAGGGCGCCCCGGGTGCCGCCCAGCACGTCCTTCGGCGTCGTGCTGGCGCGCCCCAGACTGAAGCGGTAACCCACCAGCCACTCGCCCTTCGGCGTCTGGGTGAGGAAGGTCCACAGGTAGCCTTGGCGCGTCTTCTTCACGTCCAGCACACGCAGGGGTGTCTCGTCGGCCCACACCACCTCGGAGGCTGCAATGCCTTGCAGCAGGTGCGAGGAGAGAGGCCGCGTCGCCGCGGCGGCTTCGTGGAAGAGGTCCGTCAGCGTGCTGCGATGCATGGGCACGCCGCCTCTTTCAATCCGCTGGGCGAGTCGGTGCAAGGGCATGGCATCGGCGCATTTGGACGTCACCACGTGCGCCAGGAAGCCCGGGCCGTACTCGCCCTTGTCCACCACCTTGGCGGGCGCGGGCGCCGTCACCACGCCCTGGCCGCAGGCGCACGCGAGGACTTCCTGCACGTGCACCTGGCGCTCGAAGAAGGCGGGCACGTACTCGTACACCACCGAAGTGCGGCCCTTTCCCAGCGGCTTCAAGTCCTCGCTGCCGCACGCCGGGCAGTGCCTCGACTCGGGCGGCACCGCGTGGCGAATCTCGCGCGTCGGAGCCTCCACGGCCTTCCGGGCCGCGCGCTCCCGCCGCTTCGCCAGGGCAGCCTCGGCCCGCGCCGTCTCCTCCTCGGGGCTTCGTGCCTCGCCTCTCAGCTGCTGGGCGACAGGCGGTAGCTTCTCCGTCTTCTTGCCAAAGACGCGCCGCTCCAGCGCGGCCATCTTCGACTCCAGCGACGTCATCCGCTCGCGAAGCTCCTCGGCCTCCTCACGCCAGGGGCAGAAATGGTCGAGGGGGAGGACTCTGGGCACCCGCTCTCAACGACGCGCCGGGTAGGGCATTCACGACGTGACGTACTCAGCTGCCTGTACGCCCCGGGGGCGCCCAGGCAGGCTGGCGCTTCACCTCGGCCACGTCGATGCCGTCCAGCAGCATCGCCAACTGCGTGGCGTCCAGCGTCACCGCCTTCGCCTCCGCGTCCACCCGCGGCAGCCGGAAGCGGCCCTCCTCCAGCCGCTTGTACAGCAGCACGAAGCCGCCCCGGCTCCACGTCAGCACCTTGATGCGGTCGCCCCGCCTGGAGACGAAGGCGAAGAGGTGCCCCGAGTAGACATCCTCGCCCCACGCCGTGCGCACCAAAGCCATCAGCCCGTCGATGGACTTGCGCATGTCCACCGGCTCGGTCGCCAGCACCACGCGCACCGAGGCAGGAAGGGTAAACATCGCCGCCTCACTTCTCCAGCGCTGCGACGAGACGCGCGACGTACGCCACGTCGGTGCCCACTGCGAAGCGCACCCGCGCTCCGCTCGCCGCCATCACCTCCACCACCGGCGCGGCCGCTGCTGTCGCCGTCGCCACCTGCACTGGCAACAGACGCACCGGCTCACCTCGCGCCGGCTCGGCCCGTCGCCTCCGGTACACCCACGACTGCAACGTGCTCAGCCTCACGCCCCGCGCCAACGCGAACTCCCGCTGCGTCTGCCCGCTGGACTCGAAGGCTTCCGCGATTCGCGCCCACTCCGGCTTCTCCACCTGCTTCGCCATGCCCGGAAGCGTCCGCCGTGCACCGCTACCCCGGCAATCCCTCACGGCACGTCCTTGGCCGGACGGTTACGGTTGGAATGATGTTGGCTTCGACGCTGAATGCCGCTCCCTCCAAGACCGTTGCGTTGGTCGGAACGGTGCACAGTGAGGACATTGGCAACCAGAGCTCCAGCCGGGCCACGTGGCTCCCCACCCAGCCCAAGCGCATCGAGCAGTTCGAGTTCCACCTGAAGCGCCCCATGAAGGCCGTGCAGTTGGAGTACCAGTGCCACCTTCAGGATATCGGTGATTCCGGGTGGCTGCCCGAAGGCACTCCGTGCGGGACGCAGGGCGAGTCGCGCCGCCTGGAGGCCTTCGGCATCCGGCTGCGCGGCGAGGGGGCGCACCTGTACACCGTGCGCTACTGGTGCCTGGTGGAGGGTATGGAGCGCCCCATGGGGCCGCTCACGGACGGTGCGATGTGTGGCACCACGGGCGAGAGCCGGAAGCTGTTGGGCATGCAGGTGGAGCTGGTGCGGAAATAGTCGCGGCCGGAACCTCGCTGGAGACACGACGGCCCGCCCTGGGGATTCCCTGGAGCGGGCCGTTTACTTGTACGTAGCTAAATCCAACTCAAAAGCATCTGCCCGCAGAACAGGCTCTCGGGGGAATTCGACCTTGCTGTCGAAAATCCCATGGATGTTTCGCTCTGATGTTGGAGGCCAAGGCAAGCGAAAAAAGAATCAATCACCAGGAAGCGGCAAATGTCTCGTGAATATCCCGATGATGACTCTGCCCTCAGATGACTTTGTGCCAGGGTGGATATGGATCCTGTCGATATGCGGCTCAATTTTCGTGTGCCAGTCAAAAACAAGAATTTCGCTGGCGTACTCCATTTTTCGAAATGAGCAATAATAATTGTCGTCTATTGTTTCTTTTGTTTCTGTGCTTATGGAAATGCCTAGCGCATGGAACTCCTTTTCGATGTGCCTGTGTTCCTGCAGGGCGAAAATGCGAGCGCCATGATCATTTAGTACAGATAGGTGATGTGTAATTTCTTCGCGGCGCTCACGAAATGGTCGACTAAGGTCCCTGAGTCCGCGCCACGCGTTTTCTGCAAAATGCAGAGCAGGAAATGCTGATTTAGCGAATTGTGCGAACGTGGTGCCATCTGCATTTTCAGCCGATATTAGGCTGCGGAAAAAGCTTAGATGCGATGAGTTGTTGTTTACGTAATGGACATCAAGGAGAGGACCTTCTGTAAGTGAAACAGGCAGTGCGCCAATGCGACCTGATGATCTGGGGGTGACGCATGCTATGTTTTTGTTGTGCTCGATGTTTTTCCAGGCGTAAACCGCAGATGGCGCAAGCAGTGGTTTCCCTGCAATCATTGCCGTGAACTCAGGTAGCGATTTGTCGCCAAATGTGTGGTTTGAGATTTGGTCTATCTGTCTCGATAAACGCCGTCTTACATCTCTGTGTAGATTACGCGGATTGGCGGCGTCATAAAGAAGGCTGGTGAGAGTGTCAGGGCCTACGAGGGCAATGTCCCAGATTCCGTCGTATAGGGAAACTCCCTCCGAACGCTCTCGAATGACTTGGAGTCTATCAGTTAGAGAATCGAGACTTTCTTCAAGGTCTTGTTTAGAGAGCTCTGCTGGGGACCAAGCGGCATCATCTAGAACAAATCGCATTATCCTGGTCCATGTCTCCGGGAGCGAGCCAAGTCCGCAAGGTCTAGATCCATTTGATCAAAGAAGCCCTGTGGCCAAGTAGATAGATCGCCTCGCGGAGATAGGTCAATGGTTGTAGTGCGCGCTGCGCCACTATCTTCAGAATCGAAGAAGTGGACAATGGCATTGTCTGACGAAAGCACCTTCTCAACTCCAATGCCGCGACGGATGCCATTGAGCAAGTGATCGCTATGCGTTTCAATGATGGTTTGAACGCCATCGGCAGCAATTCTTGCCAGAAATGAGCCCATGTTTGATTGGCCAGATGGATGCAAATGTGCTTCGGGATTTTCAACCAAAAGAAGTGATCCGGGAGGTGCCAAAAGCGCCGCAGTGACAATAGGTAGTGCGTATGAAACGCCGAATCCCATGTTTGTAGGTCGAATTCGATCGACGGGCTCTCCCGGTTCCCTGAACCTGATGAGTGTTACCCCACTTCCTGGAACCCATTCGGCATCGAGTTCGATAGGCCTTACAATGCTGCTCAGCCAAAACTCGGTTTGCTTCCGAAGTGTTGTAGCTCCTCCTTCGCTTTCGGTAACAGGATGAATTCGCTTTGCGGAAACGTTCTCGCGCTCAAGGATAGAGAGAACTTGCGCAGAAAATTCTCCTTGATGGCCAACATGTAAATCCCTGTGCGCAATGGAGCTTGCGCCAAGTACATCGCGTGGGCCAAGGCGCTCTGCGCCAAGATACGCAAATTGGCGAGCCTCGTTGGCAAGTGCGCTCGGTGGCGAAGTTGGCCTTTCTTTGACCCTTAAGTTGAGGTTGCGCTCATCCTCAATGCCAAAATGCCATGTGGTGGTGGAGTTTTGGTTATCTTCTAGTGTGAGGGCTATTCCTTCGGCCGGCTCCGCATCTCGATGGAGTACGTCTTGTGATTCGCCTAACTGGAGCCCTTGGGGCCCATTTAGTTGTACGAAATCTGGAGGAGGGGCCCCGGCGGACGCCTGTCGTGCGAGAATCAAGCTGTGTAGGATTGAAGTTTTTCCTCCTCCATTAATGCCTGTGAGAACGGTGAGGTCACGCAGGTCTATTTCTAACTTTCGGAATCTCTTGAAGTTTGTGAGTGAAAGCTTGCGAAGGGACATGGTGGTTAGCTCAGAATCTCTTGTGCCACGCGAATGCGTAGTTTGACGCGAGCCAAGTCCGCTGTTGCTGCGGTAATCGCTGATTCGTATTCTTTGTCATTTGCGAACCTGTATCGAAGTTTAGAGATGATCTGCTCTTTCCTTGGTAGAAGTAAGGCTGAGTCTTTGTCGGCTAGTGCAAGCGACCAGCTCTCGAATAGTGACCTGTTCAGCGGGAAGCGACGGGAATTGCCCGCTGGCCATTTGCGGAAAGCATGTTCTCCAAATAGAGCATGTGCGTTCTCCATGGCTCGAGTGAATTTTTCCTCGATTTTGGCGAGCTCCTTGTCGCTAAGATCTTGAGGGTCATCAATACGCTTCGTGCATGCTATCAAGTAGTCGTCGACTGATTCTGCGCGTTCATACGTCTGCAGATTAGGGTCGAGATAGAAGGCTATGAAGCGGAGTGCCATTTCCTGGCTATTCATGCGCAGGTCCGCCTTGAGGGCGTCGGCTGTTGCCAGCTCAAATGCTCTGGATGTGGCCATTCGCTTAAGGAGACTTCGGGATCGTGCACGACTCAGTGCATGGCGTATTTCTTGAGCGGTTAGCGGCTCTCCGCCTGTGTTGATTCGTTTGAAAATGTTGAACTTCACCTCTGAAGGCGTTTCAGGTTCAATGACGTTTACGAAAATCTGTGTTTGATGGAAGCGGCGTCGAAATGTTGGTTCTAGATCTCTCCAGAACTTGTCATTCAGGTCGGTCAGATATTCCAAGTTCGTCAGTTCGAATTTGTTGTTTACAAATCCGGTTATTGACGAGAGTCGCTGGACGCCATCGACAATTTGCATGCGGCCGTTGCGGTCGGCATTGAAGTAAAATGCAGGCAGTGGGATGCCGAGTAGTATGGATTCGATGAGTCTTGATTTTTGTTTTTCATTCCATACGGAGGGTCGTTGGAAGTCCGGAGTGAGGTCGATTGTTGAGTCGGCAATGTCGTCAATCGCTTGTCTCAGAGACCAGGGCTTGGTCGATACACGAATCTTCTTGGGATCCCAAGGCGTCTTGCGGGGGGGAGCACCAAGAGGCTCAGGCTCTAGCTCGGTCGAAGAGTTTTCGTCGGGGCTGCTTGGGTCGGAGAATTTAATTGTCATTTTTGTTTTGATTAAGGATGTGAGGGCAACGCCCAATGTAGAGAGAAACGGTGCGCGCCGTTGGGCGCACTGTCCAGCCAGCCGGTGATGCTGTCGCTCTTCGCGAGCAGCGGGCCCAGCTCCGTGCTCGCGCCGAAGAACGCGGCCAGCTGCTGGTCGCCCATCACGTCCATCAGCGACACCTGGGACAGGCCGCGCGCCACCTTCTTGGGGTCCAACGTGAACTCCACCGCGCGCTTCAGCGTCCCGCCCTTCTCCGGCAGCGACGCGAGCATCGTCTGCGTCACCGTGGAGTCGTTGCCGAACACCAGCTGCTTGCCCTTGAGCCGCACGTAGACGCTGCCGCCCTTGGCCTCCATCGCGTAGCCGTCCTCCAGCGCCTTGGCGCCCGGGAACTTGGCCAGCGGGGCCAGCGCCGCCTTCACCGCCGCCGCGTCCGTCACCTCCGCCGCCAGCGCCTGCTTCGCCGCGAAGAAGCGCACCTCCGGCTTGCGCAGCGAGCCCTTCACCGCCACCGAATCCACGCCGAACAACACCTGCCCCGTCATCTGCTTCGCCAGCGCGTCCGTCACGGCGTTCACGTCGTCGGCGGGACACGCGGGGCACACCGACTGCACCGCGGCCGCCACGGACTGCACCGCCTGCGCCACGCCCGTCGGCGCCACCTGCGCGCGCGCGAAGAGCAGGCCCGCGGGGGACATGGCGCCGTAGGGGCTGGTGCCCTTGGACTGGAAGGGCGGCAGGGGCAGCTTCGTCGCCGTGCCCTCCACCTTCAGTCCCGTCGCCGTGCCATCCAGCCCCACCACGCCGTCCTTCGTGGACACGAACAGCACGCCGGGCACCGCGCTCATCCGCGCGTCCGCCGCCGGGGCCTTGAGCGCCACCAGCTTCGCCGCTTCCTTGCGGAGCGCGTCGTCCGAGCCCGTGCTCAGGAAGGCGCAGGCCTCCTGGCCCTTGATGACGTAGCCCCCGAAGCCGCCCGTGGCGCTGGGCGCCCGCAGCGTCGTCACGCCCTTCACCGTGCCCGCCTTCACGTCGCCGTTGCGCGCGAGCACGTTCGCGGCCGCTTCCTGGAATACCTTCGCGTCCTTCACCCGCGTGCACGTGATGCGGCCGTCCTGCCGCATGGAGACGGACAAGGGCCCCGTCGCGTCGATGCCCATCGCCTCCATCGCCTCCGGCTTCGACGGGTCGAGCGGGAGGATGGGGTGCAGCTCGCCGCTCCACGACGCCGGACTCAGCATCTGCGAGTACGCCCCCGCTCGCGTGAGGAACGCGGTCAGCCCCTGGAGCTGATCCAGCTGCGGGACATGGAGGACCGTCACCGTCGAGGCGGCGACGCGAGGCGCGGGTGCGGCCGCCAGCGTGGCGGCAAGAGCAAGGGCGAGCATGCCCCCACCTGAAAGCGGCCCACCGCCCCTGTCAAGACACTCCCACCCGGGACGCCCACCACCAACGTCCGCCAGGTGCTCCGCCTGGCCTACGCCGGCAGACGGCCCGTGTTGGCCCAGTCAATCATCCGCTCCGCCAGCTCCTCCGCGTTGCGGCGCAGGTAGGCCAGCTGCAACACCTCGTCGTCCGTGCACGCCAGCGCCATGCGCACCCGCACGCCGTCCACGAACCGCAGCACCTGCCCGATGCTGAGCGACCCCCGGTCCTCCAGCGCCCCCGCGAACCCCGCCACGTCCGCCTCCGCCGTGCAGCCCTCCGCCAGCAGCGCCGCCACCACCGCGGCCCGGGACACCCGGTGCTCGCGCGCCCGCGTGTCCTGGAGCTGGAGCCGCCACGGCTGCGCCTCCCACCGCGCAGCGTCCCCGCCGGCCCCCAC
>NZ_RAWE01000294.1 GCF_003611695.1 Corallococcus carmarthensis
GCCCATGCCCGATGTCTCCCCGCCCCGAAATGCCCGACGCCGTCCGACCCGCTGCCTGCTCCCCCGTGCAACCCCGGTGCCCAGGGCAGGGACGTGCACTGCCGGACATCCGGAAGGGGCTCGCGGGGCGGATGCCCCGTGACGTGGATGTGACGAGACCCAACCTGGGAAGGTTTTTTCCCTCCCGGGGCCGGCCAGGGCTGTAACGCCAGGCTGTAAGAACGGCGGTGTTACCGATCAGCCGGTGGATCCGCCGGCGGGGCACCGGGCTCTGGCGACGCCGCGGCACCGGGCTCTGGCGACGCCGCGGCACTAGGCTCTGAAGGATCCGCCGCGCGGGGCTCTGGCGACGCGGCTTCCACGGGCGGATCCACCGGAGGCGCGCCCCCCGGCTCCGCGGGCGTGGCCTCCGGATTCGCGGCCTGGGGGAGTGGCGGGATGGGATGTTCCGGCGTCACGCCGCGCCGCGTGAAGGCGTACAGCACGCGCACCAGCAGCAGCCCCCCGGCGATGGCCAACAGGACGCGCCAGACCATGGGTGGAACCGGAGGCTCGCTCACGGTGAACCGCCCATGGACCGCCTTGGGGCGGGTGGTGAGGAAACGCACGTCCACGTCCCAGGGGCCTGCCGCGTCGGGGACGAACTCGGTGGTCCAGCCCACGGCGTCACGCTTCAGCGTGCGCGTCACCTGGCCGGGCACGCCCTCCTGGGAGAACGCGACCGTGACGACGCCCTGGAAGGGAGGGCCCTGAAGGTTTCCCACCGACAGCGTCAGCCGCAGGGGCTCACCGGGGCGGGGGAGGGCGGGGGTGAGCACGCCCTGGAGCTGGTCCTCCGCGTCCCGCCAGGACAGGGACAGCAGGTCCCCGCGCCGCTCGACCTTGATCTGATCCGGTGCAGGGGCCGCGGCGGCATGCAGGGCCAGCAGGCAGGTCATGACGACCCACCCCAACGAGGAGGTCCTGCGCCTTTGCCTCATGGGCCGCTGTCCCCTAAGATGCGCTGCCCTGTCACCTTCCACTGAGCCCGCTCCCCCCGGGGAGTACCCGGGATGAACCCTCAAGCATTCGGGAAATACCAGCTCCTCAAGAAGCTCGCCACGGGCGGCATGGCCGAAGTCTGGCTTGCGCGTCAGTCCGGAATCGAGGGCTTCCAGAAAGAGCTTGTCGTCAAGCGCATCCTCCCGCACCTCGCGGAGGACCGCGAGTTCGTGGAGATGTTCAAGAACGAGGCGCTGATCGCCGCGCGCTTCAACCACCCGAACATCGCGCAGGTCTACGAGTTCGGCGAGGCCAACGGGACCTATTACATCGCCATGGAGTTCATCCACGGCGAGGACCTGGGCCGGGTCATGCGCAAGGCCAGCGGGATGAACCAGTGGATCGCCCGTCCGCTGGCGATCCGCATCGTCGCCTCCGCGTGCGAAGGTCTCTACTACGCGCACAGCCGCAATGATGACCGGGGCCAGCCGCTCAACGTGGTGCACCGCGACATCAGCCCGCAGAACATCCTGATCAGCTTCGATGGTTCGGTGAAGCTGGTGGACTTCGGTATCGCCAAGGCCGCGGATCAGGCGTCCATGACGAAGTCCGGCGCCATCAAGGGCAAGTTCGCGTACATGGCGCCCGAGCAGGCTGCGGGCAAGCACCTGGACCGGCGCGCGGACATCTTCGCCATCGGCCTGGTGCTGTACGAGATGCTCACCGGGCACCGGCCGCTCAAGAAGGACTCGGAGCTGGCCACGCTGCAGGCGGCCATGGAGTGCTCCATCCCGTCCCCGTCCGAGGTGGCCGACGTGCCCCGGGACATGGACCACGTGGTGATGCGCGCCCTGGCCAAGAGCGCGGATGACCGCTACGACAACGCGCGCGAGTTCCAGACGGCGCTGGAAGAGCTGCTCGTCAACGAGCGCTGGCTCGTCACCTCCGGTCAGATTTCGGAGCTGATGAAGACGCTCTTCGCGGATCGTCTGCAGGAGGAGCTCAAGCAGGGCCAGTTCGTGCCCGTGGGCGAGGACTCCAACACCTCGCCGCCCAGGCCGCCCCCGGACATGAGCTGGGAAGCGCCTCCGGGCGAGTCGCAGTCGCGCGAGCGCTCGCGTGGCAACACCCGCACGGGGGCCGCGCCCCGCCGCGCCACGGGCATGTCGCCCGCGCTGGCGGAGGACCCGAACGAATACGACGCGCCGTCGCTCACCGGCGTGGAGCCGCAGCCCCGGCGCCGCTCCAGCGTGTCGGAGCCGGCGGTCCGGCGCGGCACGTCCACCAGCAACCCGAACGCGACGCAGATCGCGCGCACCAACTCGCGCTCGGACCTGCGCAGCCAGTCCGTGGAGGATGTCCCGCCGCCCCGGCGCACGATGTCGCGCTCCGTGCCGGTGTCGGAGCCGCCCATGCGTTCGCGCTCGGGCGTGCAGCGGATGGACCCGGACGACGACGACGAGCGCACGCGCCTGCCGCCGCCGGAGGATGATCCGGACACGGTGCCCGCGCCCCTGCCGCCGCGCCGCCGCACCAGCAGCAGCCAGTCCGCCGTCGAACCGCCGCGCCGCCGCACCTCCAGCCGCGTGGATGCCCCGCGCGCGCGCCCGGTGGCCCCGCCGGTGGAGGACGACGAGGACTCCGGCGAGCGCCGTCCGTCGCGCAACAGCGCCCCCGCGCTGCCGGAGCCGGTGAAGCCCAAGGGCGGCAGCGTCCGCACGCTGGCCACGGTGGGCCTCGTCGTGGGCCTGCTCGCGATGGGCGTGCTCTTCCGCGAACCCATCATGCTGGCGCTCACGTCCAAGGCCGCGGACGCGCAGGGCGTGTGGCTCACGGTGAACACCAACCAGCCGGTGAAGGTGTCCGTGCGGCACACGGAGCGCTGCGGAAGCCCGGAGCCGGTGACGCTGCTGGGCACCGCGCCGCTCACGCGCGTGCAGGGCGCCCACCTGCAGGACACGCTCATCCTGGAGAACGACGCCCAGGGCATCTACCTGGAGGACTCGGAGGAGCTCGCGTTCGGCGCGCCGGGCGAGCTGAAGACCTTCGAGCGCAGCTTCAAGGAGGGCACCCTCAAGCTGAAGATCACCCCCAAGGGGATGACGCCGGGCCTGACGGTGTACCGGAACAACCAGATGATGGGCAGCGCCGGCACGACGCTCAAGCTGATGGAGGGCAAGCAGCGCCTGGAGCTGCGCGGCAAGCAGCTCAAGGAGCCCGTCGCCTTCGAGGCCACCATCAAGCCCGACGAGACGACGGACCTGCCGCTGGACCTGGCCTCCGCGCTCTAGTAGCGCGGCAGGGACGGGTCCACGGCGCGCGAGTACAGGTCGATGCCGCCCTGGAGCGACACGGCCTGCAGCCCCCGGTCGATGAGGTACGCGGCGCCGTCCAGGCTGCGCACCCCGTGGTGGCAGTAGACGACCACGGGGCGGCCCCGGAAGGCCTCCAGCTGTTCGTGGAAGTCCTCCAGTTCCGGCAGGGGCATCAGCACGGAGCCGGGCAGGGCCACCCACTCGTGCTCATGTGGGAAGCGCACATCCACCAGCACGGGGCGCGACTCGGGGGGGCCGGCCAGGCGCCGGGCCAGCTCGGCGGGGGTGATTTCAGGGATGGGCATGGGGGTTATCTTCTGTTGAGTCGGGATGGGGCCCGTCAGGTCCCTTGGCTTTTCGGGCGCCAGGGCGTTATGAGGCGCCGTCTACGAGGAGAGTGAAGCACATGGATACTTCTACCGCCGTCGCCGGCTCCACGCCGGCCTCCCAGCCCGCCACCGCCGCGCCCGTCGTCCTGACGGCCGCCGCCATCGCCCAGGTGAAGACGGTCATCCAGGCCCAGGGCTTCCAGGGCTACTTCTTCTCCATCCGCGTGGTGCCCTCCGGCTGCAGCGGCCTGGGCTACGACCTGAACCTCGTCAAGGAGTCGAAGGCGGGCGACCAGACGTGGGAGCAGGATGGCGTGACGATCGCCACCGACGCGCTGAGCGCCCAGTACCTGTCGGGCACGCACATCGACTACGTCACCAGCATCACCGGCGCGGGCTTCAAGTTCGAGAACCCCAACGCCAAGTCGTCCTGCGGTTGCGGCACGTCGTTCACCACCTGATCCGTCGCCTGACGGCTCGCGGTGGAGGAAGGGCCGGGATGGGACGCCAGACAGGCGTGCCCCCGGCCCTTCGTGCGTCCAGCACTCATGCGCCAGCCACGGGCTTCATCACCTTCAGCCAGGACTGCTCCTCCTGACCGCGGCCCCGGCGCCGGGCGCGGCGGGCCTCCGCCTCCTGGAAGGCCTGGCGCTCCGCTTCCGACTCCAGCAGCAGCGGCGGCACCGGCACGCCCTTGCCGTCCTGTCCCTGCGCCACGAAGGTGAGCAGCGCGCTGGTGGTGAGGTGCCGCTCACCGGTGAGCGGGTTCTCCGCGTGCACGGTGACGCCCACCTCCAGCGAGGTGCGGAACGACGCGAGCACTCGCGCGTGCAGGAGGGCGATCCAGCCCACGCGGATGGGGGCGTGGAAGTGCAGGTCGTCCATGGACGCCGTCACCACGACCTGACGGCAGTGGCGCTGTGCGGCCACGGCGCCGCAGATGTCGATCCACTGCATCACCTTCCCGCCGAACGCGGCGTTCAGGTTGTTGGCGTCCGGGGGGAGGATGAGCTGCGTCATCACCACTTCGGAATCGCGCGGGCTCTTCGGGCTGAGGTCGGACATGGCGCGGCGCAGCGTCGCACGAGAAATGGTGCCGCGTCAGGCGAGGAATGCGGACACGCGGTCCATGAACTCCTCGCGGCCCGGGCCCCGGCGGATGTCCTGCTTGGACACGTCCACCACCAGGCAGTCCACGCCGTACTTCTCCTGGAGCACCTGGGGGAAGCCCGCGTAGTAGCCGTTGAGGCCCTTGAGGAACTGCCGCCCGATTCCCTTCTCCTCCGCGCGGCCGCGCGTGCGGATGCGCTGGAGCAGCACGTCCTCGGAAGGTACGTCGAAGCAGATGACCTTGTCCGGCCGCACGATGTGGCGCGACAGCCGCTGGAAGTACTCGTAGTACAGGTCCAGCTCCGCGTTCGTCATGTGCCCCAGGCCGTGCAGGTACTTGGCGAAGATTTCCGGGTCCTCGTACAGCGTGCGGTCCTGCACGCAGCTCTTCCGGACGGAGTGGATGAGCTCGTGGTGCTCCACGCGCCGGATGAGGAACTCCAGTTGCAGCGTGAACGACCACCGCGACATGTCGCCGTAGTAGTCACGCAGGAAGCGGTTGTCGATGACGGGCTCGTCGAAGAGCTCGAAGCCGAAGCTCTGGCTGATGAGCTTCGCGGCCGTCGTCTTGCCCGCGCCGATGTTGCCGGCCAGCGCCACGAAGCGCTTGGCGCGGGGCACCTTCACCTTGAGCGAGTTGCGGGCGGCGGGCTTCGGTTCGGCGCCGGCCGTGGGCGGCGCCTTGGACGAGGGCTCGGTGCGGGACGTCGCCGGACGCGCGCGGGCGGTGGAGCGGGGCATGGAGCCCGAAGGCTTAACCCGGCTTTCCAGAGGCGTCCATTCGCTGGCGGAGCAGATCCGGCCGGTCGGTCATGATGCCGCCAATGCCTTCCACGATGAGCCGGTCCATCTCCGCCGGATCATCCACCGTCCACACGTTGATCCACTTGCCTCGCTCGGCCGCGGCCTTCAGCAGCACGTCGTCCACCAGCCGCACCTCGCCGAAGTACAGCGGCATGTCCAACACGCTGAAGCGCGCGTCCTCCGGCGGCGCCTCGCCCGCCTTGAGCGCCAGGACGAACGCGGCCAGCGCGTCGCGCGGGTAGAAGTGGCACGCGTCGGGCAGCACCTGATGGAGCCGCTCCGCGATGACGTCCTGCTCGCTGCCCAGGCACACGCGGCCCAGGGCTGCCTCCTCGGTCAGCAAGCGGGCGAGCACGTCCTCCGCGCCCGGCACGTCCGGCTTGAGCTCCACGTTGAGGCGCAGGGACGGGAAGGCGCGCAGCACCTCGCGCAGCGTGGGCAGACGCACGCCCTGGCCGCGGAAGGGGAAGGTGCGGCCCTCGTCCGGCGTGAAGCGGTGGCCCGCGTCCAGCTTGCGCAGCTGTGCCAGCGTGAGCGCCGCGAGCGGACCTTCCCCGTCGGTGCAGCGCTCCAGCGTGTCGTCGTGCGCGACGATGACTTCACCGTCGCGTGACAGGTGCACGTCCAGTTCCAGCATGTCCGTGCGGTGCGTGTGGACGGCGCGCTGGAAGGCCTCCAGCGTGTTCTCCGGCGCGAGGAGCGCTCCGCCGCGGTGCGCGATGTGGAGCGTGGGCTTCAGCCCATTAAGAAACGTGTCGCGCGGCAGCATGATCCACCTATTCCCGAATTGACGACGATGTCACGGACAGGGCCCCGGTCCGTTCCTTGCCGGCCCTACTATCCCACCGGTATAAGAGCCCGAATCCTCAGCCCGACCGGCGTCGGACTTCAACCACCTCGGCGCCCCTCACTCCCCGGAGAATTACAAATGGAACTGCGCACGAAGCTGGGCGCTGCGGCCCTCCTGGCTGCCGCTGCGATGGCCACCGCGGCCGGCTGTGGCGGCCGTGATGATGATCCCACTCCCACCCCTGACGCCGGTTGTACGGGCGTCTGCAGCACCGACGCGGGCTCTGACGCGGGCACGAACACGGACGCGGGCTCTGACGCGGGCACCGGCGACGCGGGCCCCACCGCCAACCAGATCGCCGCGACGCGCAAGCTGTCGTTCGGCACCAAGGCGACGCTGCGCAACGTGGTCGTTTCGGGCGTCCACTACGAGAAGCTCAGCGACCAGGGCAACGGCTCCTGGCGCTCGTACTTCTGGGTGACGGATCCGGCCGCTCCGAAGGAAGGCCTCTTCATCCATAAGTTCTACACGGACACGCCGGACGCTTATCACCCGCAGATCGGCGACACCGTGGACATCGAGGGTTTCTTCGGCACGGAGCCGAACTACTCGCCGTTCACCGGCCGCCGCCACCACCTGGCCAATCAGCAGACTCCCGCGGTGCCCCTGGCCATCACCCCCAAGACCACGGACGCGGGCACGGCGAACCTGCCCGCGGCCAACGAGGTGACGGCGGAGGAGCTGCAGGCGTCGCTCGCGGCGGCCCAGAACAGCGCGGCCTACCTGGGCACGCGCGTGCACCTGGCGGGTCCGCTCACGCTGACCAACCCGCAGCCCACCCAGCTCCAGCGCCTGGACAACGAGGACGCGGGCACCCTCTACTACGGCTTCGAGGTCACCGGCGGCATCCTCGTCTACCACGACAAGACCCGCTCCCGGACCCTCAGCGACGGCGGCACGTTCGAAGGCTGCGACTTCCAGAAGGCGGCCCTGGATGGCGGCGCGGTGACGTTCCCCACCGGCATCACCGGCGTCTGGGACACCTACACCTTCGCGGCCTGCACCAACGGCAGCTCCGACATCACCGGCTGCGGCAACAATGACCGGGACAGCGGCGTGCCGGGCACGAACCTGCGCTACACCTACACCATCATCCCGCAGGGCTGCGAAGACCTGCCGGGCGAGGTGGCGGGCGCGGCCGTCCCGTAATCCCCCGTCATCTGACGCTTTCCCCGTCCGCCTCCCAGGGCCTTTCCGCCCTGGGGGGCGGTCGTGTTTTCAGGGGCTGGGGCCCGAAAGTTCGCGTGGCCCGCCGGGCCTGCCTAGAGTCCGCCCCGGGCGGGTCGGACGGCTCCCCCCGGGGCGGGAATGCAGGTAGGCTCCGGACACGGTTCAAAGTTCCACCCGCGGCCCACACCCTCCACGTCCTTGAGCTCGCCCCAGACGGCCACCCCGTTCGGCAAATACCTGCTCATCAAGCGCCTCGCGCTGGGTGGGATGGCGGAGCTGTTCCTGGCGCACAAGCCGCCGGACCCCACGCTGGTGGTCATCAAGCGGATCCTCCCGTACCTCTCCGAGGAGCCGGAGTTCGTCCAGATGTTCCTGGACGAGGCGCGCATCGCCGCCCAGCTCCACCACCCCAACATCGTGCAGGTGCACGAGCTGGGGAAGGAGGGGGACAACATCTTCATCTGCATGGAGTACGTGGAGGGCGTGGACCTGCGCCGCGTGCTCGTGGAGGAGCACAAGTTCGGCGCCTCCATGCCGTACGGCGTCGCGGCGAAGATCTGCGCGGCCATCGCCGCGGGCCTGGATCACGCGCACTTCAGCCGCGGCGTGGATGGGCGCCCCCTGGAGCTGATCCACCGGGACGTCTCTCCGCAGAACGTGATGCTGGCCTACGACGGGCGCGTGAAGCTCGTCGACTTCGGCATCGCCAAGGCCGGCGCGTTCATGGAGCGCAGCAAGCCGGGCGTCATCAAGGGGAAGTTCCTCTACCTGTCGCCCGAGCAGATCATGCAGGAGCGGCTGGACCACCGGGCGGACATCTACGCGCTCGGGGTGATGCTCTACGAAATCACCACCGGCAAGCAGCCCTTCCACCGCCCCACCACGGAAGGCATCCTCTACGCCATCCGCTACGAGGAGGCGGCGCCGCCGCACCTGGTGCGCCCGGACTACCCGGAGGACCTGTCGCGCATCGTGATGCGGTGCCTGGTGAAGGACCGCACCCGGCGCTACCAGCGGGCCTCCGATGTGCGCCACGACCTGGAGGACTTCCTCGCCTCCGGCGTGCTCAAGCAGAGCCTGGACGTGGCGCAGTACATCGCGCGGCTCCTGGGGGAGAAGGAGGAGCGCACCGTGCTCCACATCCCCCCGGCGAAGCGCGCGGGCCGGCACGAGGCCACGCTGCCGCTGCCGTCCCTGCGCACGCCGCTGCCGCCCCCGGTGCCCGACCTGCCGGAGGACACCGCCGCGCGCACGCTGCCCCTGGCGGACGCGGAGGACACCGCCGCGCGCACGTTGCCGCTCGACGAGGACACGGCGTCGCGCACCCTGCCGCTGGCGGGGAACGAGGACACGGGCGCGCGCACGTTGCCGCTGGGCGGCACGGGGTTGCCGTCCCGCGGGCCCTCGGCGCTGACGCCGGTGGGGCTGGTGGCCCGGCCTCCCGCGCGCCGGCCCACGGCGGAGGCCGCCGCGCTGCGCACCTGGGACGCGGAGGAGGGGGAGCCCGAGACGCAGATGGCGCTGCCGCGCGACCTGCCCACGCGCGACGAGGAGGACGACGACGGCGAGTCCACGGCTGTCGGGACGATGCCCGGCGCGCCCGCGCCGCGCCGTCACCTGGAGCCCGTGTTCGAGGCGGAAGCCTGGGACGAGGAGGAACAGGACGAGGACGCCGACTCCACCGTGCCGCTGCGCGCGCGCCGTCCCCGGCCCGTCGCGCCCACGCCCGCTCCGGCGCGGCGCGGGGGCCCTCCGGAACCCACCGCGCGCTCCGGGCCGTCGGGAGAGCGGGGGCCGGCTGACCGGACGCGGCGCCCGTCCTCCGGCGTGGCCATGCCGCGAGGGACCGGGGCTTCGGACGACCCGTTCGCACCCACGCCGCGCCGTACGCCTCCCCACGCGCCGGAGGCCCGCGCCACTCCACCGCCTCCGGCCCCGCGCCGTTCGGGCATGGCGTCCTCCGACGATGGCCGCTCGGAGCCCCTGTCGTCCGGTCCCCGGCGCATGGGGGACGACGGGCGCGTGTCGCAGCCCCCGGGCCCTCGCCGGGGCGCCTCGCCGTCCAGCGACGCGAACCGCTCCGCCCCGCCCGGAACCTCCGGGGCTCGCACCCTGCGCCCGCCGCCGCGGCCGTCGCCCGCGGACGACGAGCGCTTCTCCACCGACCCGGGCGCCTCCGGGATGAGCCTCACGGACCCGACGCCCGTGACGACCGGCGATCCGGACGACGACGAGTCCACCATCGGGTTCCAGGCGCCGCGCCGTCCGCCCCGGCGGGCCGTGCGCGCCCCCGTCCCCGAGGACGAGGTCTTCGACGACGAGGGGCCCGACACGCTCGACGCCTCGGGTTCGCCGAAGCGCTCGCGCACGGTCGTGTTGCTCGCGGTGGGCGTGGTGTTCGTCGTCGTGCTGGGCCTGGGAATCGCGTGGATGATGGGCCTCTTCACTCCGGAGGCGCAGGCACCCCCGGCGCCCATCAAGGGGCCTCCAGCGGGAGGCCCGGCGCGGCCCGGTCCCCAGGGCACGGCCCCCGTGAATGCGCCTTCGCCGCCCGCTCCCGCCGAGGCCGCGCCGCTGAAGCCCGCTGAGCCCGTCCTCGCGGCCACGGCCGTGACACCGGACGCGGGGCTCGCGGTGGCCGCGGCGGGCACCGAAGTGACGGCCCCGCCCGCCGTGGAAACGGCGGTTCCGCCTGAGCCCGCGGAACCCGCCGAACCCCCAC
>NZ_RAWE01000295.1 GCF_003611695.1 Corallococcus carmarthensis
GCGGGGCTTCCGTCGGAGGCGGGGGCTTGGGCGCTTCCGCGACCTTGATGGGCGGCGGCTTCACCGGCTTCACCTTCGGGGGCGGAGGCTTGGGCTCCTCCTTCTTCTCCTCCGGAGGCGGCGGGGGCGGCGGCTTCTGCACCTCCACCATGACCAGCTCCACCGGCTTCTGGATGGACGCGAGCTTGCGGCCCTCCAGGGTGGACAGGAACACGAAGGCCACTCCGTGCAGCGCGAGCGACACGAGGACGAACACGAGCAGGAACCGCGTGGAGCGGTCGCGCTGGGGGAGGGAGTCGAGGACCGCCTGGCTCATCTTCGCTCAGCCTCGGGTCAGGGCGTGGCGGGCGCGGCCCGGGCGGGGGACGCGTCCTTTTCGATGTTGAGGGCGAACTTCGCGATGCCCTGGCCCTTCACCACGTCGATGAGGCGCATCACGCGGCCGTAGGCGAGCGTCTGGTCCGCGCTGATGATGGCGCGCGTGTCCTTGTCCTTGGCGACAGCCTCCGTCACGCGGCGGGACAGGTCCGCTTCCGTCACCTCCGCGCCGTCGAAGTAGAGCTTGCCCTCCTTGTCGAGGACGACGTTCACCAGGCCCTGCACCGTCTCACCGCCGTTGGCGGCGCGGGGCAGGTCCACCTCCACCGTCTCGCGGACGATGAAGTTCGCGGTGACCATGAAGATGATGAGCAGCACCAGCACCACGTCCACCAGCGGGGTGACGTTGATGCCTGAGATTTCCTCGTCGCTGTCGTTCGCGCCGCCGGCCATGGGCTAGTTGCCTCCCGCGGCGCCCGGCTTGCGCGCCTTCATGGCGCCCACGAGCGCGTGGCCCAGGGACGTGGTGCGGCTGGTGAGCGTCTTCAGCTGGCGGTTGAAGACGTTGAAAGCCACGACGGCGGGGATGGCGACGGCGAGGCCCACGGCGGTGGCGACGAGCGCCTCGGAGATGCCGGCCATCACCGTCTGCTGCATGGCGCCGCCCTTGGCATTCATGGCGCCCAGGTCGTTGAAGGCCTTGATGATGCCGAGCACCGTGCCGAACAGGCCGATGAACGGGGCGTTGTTGCCCAGCGTGCCCAGGATGGACAGGCCGCGCTCGTACTGGGGGCGCTCGCGGGCGACGGTGGACGCGATGACCTGCTCCACGGTGTCGGGGCCCTGCGGCGCGGAGGCCAGGGCCTCGCGGATGACGGAGGCCTCCATGCCCTTCTGGTTCTTCACCTCACCGGCCACGGCGTCGAACTCGCCGCGCGCCAGGCGCACCGCCAGGGCCTCCGAGTTGGGCAGCCGGTGGCGCGAGAAGTAGACGGCGCGCTCCAGCATCACCGCGATGGAGACGATGGACAGGGTCACGAGCAGCCAGAGGACCCACTCGGCGCTGCCCAGCGTCACCCCGAGCAGCTTGCTGCTCAACCATCCGAGTTCGGGTTGGGCCGCCTGGGCCAGGAGGAAGAAGGACGTCATGTGGGAAATGCCCGGTTCAAGAGTGGGACCGCGATAACGCGCGGCGCAGTCTCTTGTTCCCCCCGACTCAAAAGTCAAATGGAACGGTCGCCAGTTCACCCGGGTGTCGCGCGCTGGTGGACGGGTGTGGCGGCGAGAGGGCGCGGATGTCGGATGGAGAGCACCGCGTGAGGCGACAGGGCAGGCATTGGAGCGCCTGCCCTGTGTCACGGATTCTCAGGGTCTGCGATTCGGGCTGGTGGTCTGCGCGGGGTCGCGCTCCACGACGGGGCCGATGATGGCGTCGATGCGGCGGAGCAGCTCCGCGTCCAGCTTCACGCCGGTGGCCTTCACGTTGTCGAGCACCTGCTCCGGCTTGGAGGCGCCGATGATGGCGGACGCGACGCTCTTGTTCTGGAGCACCCACGCGACGGACAGCTGCGCGAGCGACAGGCCGGCTTCCTGGGCCAGCGGCTTGAGCTGCTGGACGCGGGTGAGCACGTCGTCGGTCATGAAGCTGGTCATGAACTGAGCGCCCTGCTGGTTGGCGGCGCGGGTGTCCGCGGGAGGGGGCTTGCCGGGCAGGTACTTGCCGGTGAGCACTCCCTTGGCGAGCGGTGACCAGACAATCTGGCCCAGGCCTTCGGCGTCGGAGGTGGGGATGACCTTGGACTCGATGACCCGCCAGAGCATGGAGTACTGGGGCTGGTTGGAGATGAAGGGCACGCGCAGCTCGCGGGCGAGCTTCGCGCCGGCGGAAATCTGCTCGGCGGTCCATTCGGAGACGCCGATGTAGAGGGCCTTGCCCTGGCGGACGATGTCCGCGAACGCGAGCATGGTCTCCTCCAGGGGCGTCTCCGCGTCGAAGCGGTGGGCCTGGTAGAGGTCCACGTAGTCCGTCTGGAGGCGGCGCAGGGAGCCGTGGATGGACTCGATGATGTGCTTGCGCGACAGGCCGCGGTCGTTCTGGCCGGGGCCGGTGGGCCAGTAGACCTTGGTGAAGAGTTCGTAGCCTTCGCGGCGCTGGCCCTTGAGGGCGCGTCCGAGCACGGCTTCAGCCTTGGTACCGGCGTACACGTCGGCGGTGTCGAAGGTGGTGATGCCCGTGTCGAGCGCCGCCTTCACGCACGCGATGGCGGCGTCCTCCTCCACCTGGGAGCCATGCGTGAGCCAGTTGCCAAAGGAGATCTCACTGACCTTCAGGCCGCTGCGGCCAAGGAATCGGAAGTTCATAGGGGGCGGCAGCGTAATCGCCGCCTGCTGGGGTCGCTCGGAGTTTCGCGGTTTCTCGACAGCTGGAGTCGGACGGGCGACCGTCCACGGCGGGATTCGACCGTTCCCGGGCGTCGCTTGTGAACGGTGGGCCGGGTGTCCGACACTGGCTTCCACGCATGGCCGCCAGTGACGAACGCCGCTTCCAGTCCCTCGTGCTCGCGCCCATCCGGCGCGTGCAGCGGCGGCTCAACGCGGTCGCCTGGATCGGCGCGGGCCTTGCCCCTGTCTGGGCCACCGCCACCGCTTGCGTGCTGGCCCGGCTGCTCCTGCGCGGCCTGGCCGTCTGGGCCGTGCCTCCGCTCGTCATCGCGGGCCTCGTCTGGTGGTTCGTTCGCGCCCGCTCGCGCGGTGTGTCGCTGGAGTACGCAGCGGTGCTCGCGGACCGCTCCGCCAATGCTGGGGGCCTGCTGCTCACGCGCCTGGAGCGTCCTGTCGGCGAGTGGGAGCTGAGCCTCAATCAGTTCGCCCAGCAGGTGAAGCCTCCGGACGTTCCCTGGCGCAGGCCCGTAGGCGCGCTCCTGGGGGCGCTCGTGTTCCTCGCCGTGGGGTTCCTGGTTCCGCTCCCGGCGCTGCGCATGTCGAACATCAACGCCGCCGCCGCGACCCAGGTCGCCGCCGTGCAGGCGCAGGCCGAGGCCCTGGCCCGCGAGGAGCCCCTGGGCCCCGACGTCGAGGAAGAGCTGCGCCGGCTGTCGGAAGAGGTCGCCCAGGGCCGCTTCGACTCCGCGGACTGGGAGGCCTCGGATGCCCTGGAGCAGCGGCTCGCCGAACGCGCCTCCGAAGCCGCCGCCGAGCTCAACCGTGCCTCCGAGGCCGCCGCTGAACTGGAGGACGCCCTCGCCGCCGCGGGCAGCGCCGAGTCCGCCACCCGTGAGCGCGAGTCCCTGGAGCAGGCCCTGATGGCGCTCGATGCGCGCGCCAGCGGGAACGCGGAGGACTCCGCCGCTGGCGAGCAGGAAGCCTCCGCGTCCGAGCGGAACTCACAGGGCCAGGGCGCCGGTGATCAGAACGGTGGCGACAAGCAGGGCTCGCAAGGGCAGGGCGCGGGAGAACAGGGCGGCGACAAGCAGGGCTCGCGGCAGCAGGACTCTGGCGACCCGTCCCGTGAGGCCCAGGCCCGCGCTTCCGCTCGCACCCAGGCCTCCGGTTCGCCGGATCAGATCGCAGACCTGCGCCGCACACTGGAGCGGCGGCAGCAGTCGCTGGCCCAGCGCTTCGGAGAGGAAAACGCCTCGAAGGGGAACCGCGGCGCCCAGGCCCGGCGTCCCACCCGGCGTCAGCAATCCGGACAGGGGCAGAAGGGCCAGGGCCAGAAGGGGCAGAAGGGCCAGGGTCAGGACGGGCAGGGTGAGGGCGAAGGCGATGGTGAAGGTGAGGGCGAGGGACAGCAGGGCAATCAGCACGCGAGCCGTAACACGCGCCAGGGCGACGGCGCGGGCGTGAGCCGGGGCGGGGACAGCAATCCGCTCGTCTTCGGCGGCGAGGCGGAGATGGATCCGGAGCGGCTCGCGTTCCAGCCGCTGCCGGAGGGGAATGGCGGCGAGGCGGAGGAACTTTGGGGCCTTCGCGCCGCGGATCCGCAGGCCCGTACGGGGCAGGCGGGGCCGTCCAGCGCGAAGGGCACGGGCGCGAAGGGCGATGCGACGGCGGGACCGACCTCCGGTCCGCTGCTGCCTCGCAACCGCGACCTGGTGAAGCGGTACTTCGGTGGTCCGTAGTCCAGAAGGGGGAAACGACGTGGCAGCGGAGCTTCTGAGTCCCGCCGAAGCACAGGGCGCGGCGGACGTGGCGTCCCGGCTCAAGGCCGGGCTCAACCAGGTGATGCTCGACCAGGAGATGGTCGTCGAGCAGGTCGTGACGGCGGTGCTCGCCCGGGGCCACGTGCTCCTGGAGGGCCTGCCCGGCCTGGGCAAGACGGAGCTGTGCAAGGCCCTGGCGCGGCTGTTGGCGCTGCCCTTCCGCCGCATCCAGTTCACCCCCGACCTGCTGCCCGGCGACATCACCGGCACCTACGTGCTGGAGGGCGAAGCGCGCCGCGACTTCGTCTTCCGCGAAGGCCCCCTCTTCGCGAGCCTCGTCCTCGCGGACGAAATCAACCGCTCCAGCCCGAAGACGCAGTCCGCGCTGCTGGAGGCCATGCAGGAGCGGTCGGTGACGGTGCTGGGCCAGACGCGGCCCCTGCCCGACCCCTTCTTCGTGCTCGCCACGCAGAACCCCATCGAACTCGAGGGCACGTACCCGCTGCCCGAGGCGCAGCTGGACCGCTTCCTCTTCCGCATCCTCGTGCCTCCCGTGGGCGCGAAGACGCTGCGCACCCTGCTCACCACGCGCGTGCGCGGCGCGCCTCCCGCGCAGGAACCGGTGCTGGACGCCGAAGGGCTGTCGCGCCTGTTCGCCGCCGTGGACCGCGTGCACCTGCCCGGCCCTGTTGCGGACTTCATCGGCCGGCTGGTGGAAGCCTCCGACCCGCGCCAGCCTTCCGCCCCTGAACCCGTGCGCCGCTTCGTGCGCTTCGGCGCGAGCCCCCGCGCGGCGCTGGCCCTGGCCGCCGCGGGCCGTGCGCGCGCGCTGCTCGAAGGCCGGCCCAACGTGGGCTTCGACGACGTCGTGGCCGCCGCGCCCGCCGCCCTCAACCACCGCCTGGTGCTGGCCTACGAGGCGTCGCTGGAGAAGGTGTCCGCGCCGGACGTGGTGCGTGAGCTGCTCAAGGCCACCCCCGAGGTGCCTCGTGGCTAGCCGCGCGTCCCTGGCCGGCGCCGTGCTCCTGGGCGCCCTGCTCTGGACGGGCCTGCCGGGCGTCCACGGAGGAACGGTGGCGTTCGCGACCAGCCCGGTGGCGGTGGCGGCGGAGGCGGTGGAGACCGCGCCCCAAGGCAGCGGCTACCGCGAGGTGGTGGAGACGGCGGAGTCCTTCCCCGACCCGGGGGAGCTCGGCGAGGGGGACCTCAAGGCCACCGTGCGCACCCCCACGCTGGTGCCGCATCGGGGTTACACCCCCATCCAGGTGACGGTGCAGAACAGCGGTGGCCAGCCGCGGTCGGTGCGTCTGGCCATCTATTCGCCGCAGGGACGCGTCACGGAGCGCACGTTGGAGCTGGGCCCTCGCGAGCGGACCGTCACCTGGCTCCTGATGCCCGCCGACCTGCAGACGGGACAGCTGTCCATGGAGTCTCCCGGGCTGTATCCCAGCTCCAAGGGCTTCTACCTGGATAGCTACCAGGGCGCGCGCGTGATGGTGCTGGGCGACGTGAAGGCCTTCGAGACGGCGACCGGCATGAGCCGCGCGGTGGAGAACACGGAGCCGCTCGTCGCCGCGCGCTTCGTGGACCCCAGCATCGCGCCGCGCGAGCTGGCCGCGTACGCGGGCTACGACGCGGTGCTGGTGGCGGTGCCTCCGGACCAGGTGCCGGCTGACGTCTGGGCGGTGCTGGAGACCTTCGCCGTGAGCGGCGGCAGGCTGGTGCTCGGCCAGCCCCCCGCGAATCCGCGCCTGCACTTCCCGCTGCTCCAGGACGCGCAGGCGGAGCTGTCACCCTACGGCTTCGGCTCCGTGCGCCAGTTCCGCGCCTGCCGGACGCAGTCGCTGGGGTGCGGCATCAACCTCTGGGAGGACACGGAGCGGTCGCCGGCCATGGTGGTGCCCGCCGGCCCACCGCCCCGGTGGGAGCGCAATGACCTGCTGAGCGACGGGCGGCTGCCGCTGCTCTCCAGCGCCCGTGCGCCCGTGGGCCGCTTCCTGCTGCTCATCTTCCTCTTCTCGCTCGCGGTGGGGCCCGGTGGGTGGATGCTCGCCCGGCGCAAGGGGCCGCTGGCGGTGCTCATCGCCGTGCCCACGCTGGCGGTCCTCACGTGTCTGGGGCTGGTGGCGTGGTCGGTGCTGGTGGACGGCTTCAGCGTGCACGCCGCGCGCTACAGCGTCACGCTGCTGGACCGCGAGCGGTCTCGCGCGGTGACGGTGGGGCTCAACGCCTGGTACGCCAACCTCGCGGAGGAGAACGTGCGCATGCCCGCCTCCAGCGTGCTGCTGGCCCCGACGGCTCCCGAGGAGCCGCCGCGCTTCCTGGACTGGACGAACGGGCTGACCGTGAAGAACAGCTTCCTGCCCTCGCGCAGCTACCGCGAGTGGGGCGAGATCGCCGTGATTCCCTCGCGCGCGCGGCTGACGGCGCGCAAGGCGGACGGCGGCGTGCAGGTGCAGAACGCGCTGGGCGCTCCCCTGAAGGGCGGCACGTTGAAGTGGGACGGCCAGCTCTGGGCCCTGCCGGAGCTGGCGGACGGCGAAGAGGGGCTGGCCACGCCGAAGGACGCGGAGGGCGAGGACCTGTTGGAGCTCGAGCACGAGACGCGCATGCGCTTCCCGGGGGCGTTGACGCCCCTGACGCAGGACCTGGACGACGGGACGTTCGTGGCGAAGCTGGGCGGGCGCGGCTTCACGCCCACGGCGGCGATGGACGTGGAGCTGGAGGCCGCGCTGCACGTGGTGCGCGGTCAGGTCGAGGAGGCACGGCGATGAGTCTGCTGGAGGTGAAGGGGCTGCGGCGCGACTACGGGGCGCTGAGAGCGGTGGACGACGTGTCGTTCACGCTGGAGGCCGGCGGCATCCTGGGCTTCATCGGGCCCAACGGCGCGGGCAAGAGCACCACGCTGCGCATCCTGGCCACGCTGGACGTGCCCACCGCGGGCACGGTGCTGCTGGACGGCACGTCATTGGTGGACGCGCCGGACCGGGCCCGGCCGCTCCTGGGCTACATGCCGGACCGCTACGGCACCTACGACGACGTCACCGTGAGGGAGTTCCTGGACTTCTTCGCGCGCGCGTACGGATTGAAGGGCGCGCAGCGCACGCAGCGGGTGGACTCGGTGATGGAGTTCACGGGGCTGGGGCCGCTGGCGGGGAAGCTCACCACGGAGCTGTCCAAGGGCATGCGTCAGCGCGTGGCCCTGGGGCGCACGCTGCTGCACGACCCGAGGCTGCTGCTGCTGGACGAACCGGCGGACGGGTTGGATCCGCGCGCGCGCATCGAGCTGCGGGAGTTGCTGCGGGCGCTGGCGGATCAAGGCAAGGCGGTCATCATCTCCAGCCACATCCTCACGGAGCTGGCGGAGATCTGCGACAGCTGCGTCATCATCGAGCAGGGGCGCCTGCTGGCCCAGGGCAAGGTGGAGGACCTGCTGCGCCAGAGCGCGGGCCCATCCCGCGTGACGGAGCTGACGGTGCGGCTGGCGGCGGCGGGTGACGAAGGCGAAGCGCTGTGGACGCGCACGGAGCGCACGTTGCTGGAGCAGCCGCGCGTGAAGGACGTGTCGCGCGAGGGCGGCGCGCTGCGCGTGCGGCTGGAGCTGGAGGCGGACGCGGGGCCGGCGCAGGCGGAAGCGGCCGCGGCGTCGCTGCTCGCGGCGCTGGTGTCGCAGGGGCTGCCGGTGTGCGCGTTCAGCCCGCGCGAGCGCAACCTGGAAGACGCGTTCATGACGGTGACCAAGGGGAGGGTGGCGTGAGCACGCAAGCAAGTCCCGCGTCGGGCGCGACCGAGTCCGCCCCCTCGCCCGGCGTTCCCGCGATGACGTCCGGCCGCTGGGAGCGGTGGGGAGACCGGCTCAACCCGCTGGTGGTGAAGGAGGTGCGGCAGGGGCTGCGCACGCGCATCTTCTGGGTGTGCTTCGGGTTGCTGCTCGCGGCGTGCCTGGTGTTGTCGCTCATCGCGTTCGGGAACACGCACGACAGCACGTACACGCGCGAGGGCCGCACGTACTTCTTCTCCTTCTTCGTGTGCCTGGCGCTGGTGCACTTCGGCGTCATCCCCTTCAACGCGTACCGTTCGTTGGCGCGCGAGCGCGAGGACGAGACCTGGTCGCTGCTGCTGCTCACGGGGCTGGGGCCCCGGCGCATCCTGCGCGGCAAGGTGGCGTCCTTCCTGGTGCAGGCGGTGCTGTACGCGTCGGCGGTGGGGCCGTTCCTGCTGTTCAGCTACTTCCTCAACGGCATCGACCTGCCCACCATCCTGGTGGTGTTGCTCTTTGGCGGGGCGTGGATGGTGTTCCTCACGCTCGTGTCGGTGTGCGCGGCGACGCTGGCGGACAGCCGGATGGGACGGGCCGCGGTGCGGCTCGCGCTGGTGGGCGTGCTGGTGGTGACGTTCTTCCAGTCACTGACGCTCACGTACGTGGTGACGCAGGAGCGCGGCGCCAGCTTCACGTTCGACCGGGACTTCTTCCTGGGGCTGGGCGCGGCGTTCTGGCTGCTCGTGTCGGAAGGGTGGCTGGTGTTCGAGACGGCGGTGGCGCGGCTGTCGCTCGTGACGGAGGACTACACGCGCCATCCCCGGCGGGCGCTGGTGGTGCAGGTGGTCCTGACGTTCGTGGGGATGACGGCGATGTGGTGGCTCGTGGACCGCAAAGACGACATCCCGGGGGTGATGGGCATCCTCGGAGGCCTGCACCTCATCTTCGCCAGCCTCTTCGTGGCGACGGACGTGGACGGGCAGTCGCGGCCGCTGCGCGCGGGCACGCGGCCCTGGTCGCTGTTCAAGCCCGGGGCGCTGCGCGGCTTCCGGCTGTCGGTGCTGCTGCTGCTGGGATGGGCGGCCGGGTGCGCGGTGCTGCTGTGGTTCTCGGAGTCATCGTCGGGGAACCTGCGGGTGGCGATGTCGGTGATGGCGCTGGCGCTCTATGGCGTGCTGTACCTGTCGCTGGCGTTGCTGCTGGGACGCATGCCGCGTTCGGGGCGGTTCGCGTCGCCGGTGTCCGTGCGGTTGCTCTACGTCCTGGTGGGAGTCCTGGCGGCCGGTGTGCCGCCGCTGCTGGCGGTGTTCCTGAACCTGGAGGGGCGAGATGAGCTGCTCAACCTGCTCAACCCGGTGCTGGGGACGATGAACTTCGGGAAGTACGACTACAGCGACCCGAGCGGTCTCAAGATGCCACCGGAGCTGCTGCTGTGCGTGGCGCTGGTGGCGCTGCTGGCGGCGTTCGCGACGGACCGGGTGCTTGCGGACCGCGAGCGGCGGGCCCATCAGCAGTGAGCGCGATGTTGGATGAGGCGGAGGTGGCGCGGCTGGCGCCCGGGTTGGCCCTGGCGCTGCCGCGTCTGCCGCAGCGGGGACGGGTGGGCGAGGTGCGCGCCACGTCCGCGGGCAGCGCGATGGAGCTGCACGACTTCCGCGCGTATCAGCCGGGAGACGACCTGCGGCAGCTGGACTGGAACGCGGTGGCGCGCACGGGGGAGCTGGTGTTGCGCGTGCGGCAGGACGAGGTGTCGCCGCGCGTGGAGGTGATGCTGGACGGTTCGCGCAGCATGGGGTTGTCACCGCGCAAGGCGGCGGGGGCGCGCGAGGTGGCGCTGCTGACGGTGGAGGTGGG
>NZ_RAWE01000296.1 GCF_003611695.1 Corallococcus carmarthensis
GGGCTGTTCGTCCCGGTGGATTCGAAGCGCGACGTGGTGGACCTCATCCAGGCCTTCCGCCTGCCGGTGGTGCTGGTGGCGCGCGCGGGGCTGGGCACGCTCAACCACGTGGCGCTGTCGCTGGAGGCGCTGGCCGCGCGCAAGGTGTCCGTGCGCGCGGTGGTGCTGTCGCGCGGAGTGCCCGGACGTGACCTGGCGGAGCGGGACAACCGGCGCTACCTGGAGGCCCGCCACGGGGTGGAGGTGCTGGGTCCAGTGCCGTATGTGGAGGATCCGAGAAAGCGCCAGTTGGCGTTCCGGCGCGTGCTGGCGCCGCTGGTGCCCGAACGCGCGCGGGCCCGATAAATCGGCCTCCGCCGCGTTCGGCGAAAAGGCGGGTGCTACAGGTCGCGCAAGTTTTCGCGTGGTGGTGGCCGTGATCTGGACGTCCCGTTTTTTCCGCGCGAGAAAGCCCGGCACGAATGGCGGACATCATCGACATCACGCTCCTCGCGGACGTCCGACGCTTCTTCCAGAAGCTCATCGAACAGCGCGGGCTGTCCTACTTCCTCCAGAAAGACGGTCCGCGGTTGTTCCAGATCGAGCCGACGAAGGTCGAACTGGTCCTGCGCACCGCGATCCGCACCCGGAACCCGGAGCTGCCCAAGCCGCATGAGAAGGCCATCGATCATTGCCGCCTGGAGCTGCGCCGCGAGCTGATCCGCCGCGTGGCCAGCGCCATGCTCCAGACGGGGCTGTGAGCCGCTTCTCGCTCCGCACCGCCTTCCCGCGCACGCCCAACCCGCTCTCCCAGGCCGTCGCCCTGCGCCACGCGTGCGGGCTGCCCGTGCTGGACCTGGCGGAGACCAACCCCACCCGCGTGGGGCTGCCCCCGCCGGACGTGGACCTCGGGGTCCACCCCGGGGTCTTCGACTACGCTCCGGAGCCCTTCGGCCTGCCGTCCGCGCGCGAGGCCGTGGCCACGCACCTGTCCCAACGGGGCGCGTCCGTGGACGCCGCGCACGTCGTCCTCAGCGCCAGCACCAGCGAGGCCTACGGCTGGCTCCTCAAGCTCCTGTGCGACCCAGGGGACAACGTCCTCGTGCCCGCGCCTGGCTATCCGCTGGTGGATGTCCTGGCGCGCCTGGAGGGCGTGCACGCGCGCTCCTATCGCCTTCCCGTCGTGCACGGCTTCGGGCTGGATGTGGGCCGGGTGGAGGCCGCCATCGACGCCCGCACCCGCGCGGTGGTGGTGGTGAACCCCGGCAACCCCACCGGCCACTTCCTCCACGAAGGGGAGCTGCACGCGCTCGCGGACGTGTGCGCGCGCCACGGCCTGGCGCTGATCAGCGACGAGGTGTTCTCCAACTTCGCATGGGACGCGGAGGAGGGACGGGTGACGTCGGTGGCGGGGCGGCCGCTGCCGTGCCTCACGTTCGCCCTCTCCGGCCTGTCCAAGGTGGCGGGCCTGCCCGGCCTCAAGCTGTCCTGGCTGCACGTGGGCGGCCCCTCGCACGCGCGCGACGAAGCCCTGGCCCGGCTGGAGGACGTGGCGGACGCGGTGCTGTCGGTGTCCACGCCGGTGCAGCTCGCGCTGCCCGCGCTGCTGGCCCACGCGCCGCGCTTCCAAGCGGCCCTGCTGAAGCGGGTGAAGGGCAACCGGGAGCGGTTGATCCAAGCGCGTCCGGCGGATGCCGCGTGGGACGTGGTGCCCGCGCACGGCGGCTGGAGCGCGGTGCTGCGCATCCCCCATCACCCCGGAGAGGAGGCCACCTGCCTGCGGCTCCTGGAGGAGGGGGTGCGCGTGCAGCCGGGCTACTACTACGACTTCGGCGGCGGTGCGTACCTCGTGCTGTCGCTGCTGCCGACGCCCGAGGTCTTCACCGCCGCCCTGGTGCCGCTGGTGCGCGTGCTCAGTCCACCGGCGGGTTGATGAGCTGCACGGTCTTGAAGGCGCTGTTCTCCACCTTGAACAGCTCGTAGGGGGAGGGCGCCTCACCCGTGTCGTTGTTGAAGTCCAACTCGCCGCTCGCGCCGCGCACGTTGATGGTGGTGCCGGTGCGCAGCGCCTCGCGCGCCGCGGTGAACTGCGTGGACCCCAGCGAGTAGGTGGGCGCGGTCTGGCCTGACGCGGGGGTGAGCTTCGTGAGGCCCTCCGCGATGCGGGGGCCCGTCACCGGCTGCGGGTTGTTGGGGTCGTTGCCCACCGCGTACGCCGCGCCCAGCGTCACCAGGTACATGGCGTCGTACGCGTGCGCGGTGAAGGAGAACTGCCCGGGGTCCGTCCTGTAGGCGGTGATGAAGCGGTCCGCGAAGAGCTTGTAGGTGGAGTCGCTGGGCCGCGCGGACGCGGGCGCCGTGCCGTACGCACCGTTGAGCTGCACCTTGTTGGCGGCCAGGTTCGTCAGCAGGGTGAGGTCCTTGCTCGCGTCGGTGAGGAACCAGCGGTTGCCGTTGGTCACGGACACGCCCTGGGCCACGGCCTCCGGGATGAGCCGCGCGTTGTCCTCGGGGAAGCCCGCCAGCACCGTGAGGTCCGGCTTGAAGGTCACCAACCGGCTCACCGCGCCGCTCACGGCCTCGTTGCGGTTGTACTGCGCGCCCGCGACGTTGTCCTTGTTGGGGATGCGGTTCTGGATGGCGTCGAACAGACCGTTGCCGTACGAGTCGTTCACGTACGCCACGCCCACCTTGGTCGGCGGGGTGAACGTCACGCCCGGGTCGTTGATGGCCGTGACGCCCTGGAGCACGTCCGCGATGACGCGGCCCTGGAGCACGTCCGAGGGCGTGGTGCGCCAGACGAGCCCCACGCTGCCGCCGTTCTTGTCCGACAGCGTGGTGAACGCGGAGCTCGTGGCCGTGTGGCTCATGAGCAGCACGTTCTTGGGGATGGTGATTCCGCTGATGGCCAGCGTCTGCCCGCTGCCGGCGCTGAACATCGCCACCACGCTCTTGTCGTTCACCATCCAGGTCGCCTGGGTCACCGCCCGGTTCACGTCCGCCCCGGTGTCGCAGACGTACATGACGAACTGCCGGCCGCCCACGCCCTGCGCCTGGTTCACTTCATCCAGCGCCAGCTTCAGGCCGTTGAAGCGCTGCTGTTCAATCTCCGCGTTGCCGCTCGCGTTGGTGAGCGGCAGCGCCGCGCCCAGCACGATGGGGTTCGCCGCGGACGTGGCGCCCACCACCTGGTCGCACCCCGCCGGCTGCGGCAGACAGAAGCCGGAGGTGCAGACGCTGTTGCTGCCACAGTCACTGCTCGTCGTGCATTCGGACAGGCCGCCCGCCGTGGTGAAGCTGCACCCGGACGACAGCAGCGCCATGCCCAGCGTCATCATTCCCAGCGCGCGCATCAGAAACGTCCTTCCATGCCGACCCCGGCGCCGCGCGGTGCGAGCGTCACGCGGACCTCGCCCTGCGCGGGAGGGCCCTCTTTGGGATACAGGATGATGGCGGTGATGGCCCCCGCGAGCCCCACGCCGAAGCCGATGTCCGCGAGCAACGCCTTGCTCTTGGTGCTGTCCGACAGCCGCTGCTTCTCCGCGAGCGTGCTGGCGTTGTCGAACTGCTCGCGCTGGTCGCGCGCCTGCAGGCCGAAGAGCACGCCCACGCCCACGCCCACCACCGCCACGCCGCCCGTGGCGAACGCCGCGATGCGCTGGTTGCGGTAGGACTTGATGGCCCGGTTCAGCTCCGCTTCCTTCTGGAGCTGGTTCTCCTCCTCCGCGCGCCGCGCCGCGGCCTGCTCCTCGTCCGCCTTCTGCCGCGCGGCGTCCGCTTCCGCCTCCAGGCGCTTCCGGTCCGCGTCCGCCGTCGCCTGCGCCTGGTCCTCGCGGTCCAGCTGCACCCGCAGCCGGTCGATGGCGCGGTTGCTGTTCTTCAGCAGGGTGGGGTCGGTTTCCTCGCTGGAGGACGTGACGTACTGCCGGTAGAAGGTCATCGCCTCGCGGGGCTCGCCCGCGTACTCCAGCGCCACGGCGATGTTGTAGACGAGCCGCGGGTGCGGCTGCGCCTCGTTGGCCTGCTTCAGCGCCTCCGCCGCCTCGCGGTACTTGCCGGCGTCATAGAGGCGTTTGCCCTCCTTCAGGAGGGACTGCACGTTGACCTTGGAGCCACCCCGCTGCGCCAGGGCGGACCCCGGCGACAACGCAAGCGCCAGCGACAACACGAAAACCAGTCTCATGGGGCGGTGAGCCTACCGCCGAACATTCCGGCCGTCGAAGCGCTGGCCCCCTTAAAAAAGCGCCGGGGCCACCCCCACCCCTGTAGCAGCAGGGGAGGAAGCAGCCCCGGAAGGGACCTCTCAGGCGTCAGACGGCGATCAGCCGTCCAGGCGCGCGATGAGCAGCTTGCGCTGGAGCATCAGGGCCTCGGGGGCCTTGGTGCCCAGCTGCTCGAAGAAGACCTCCTGGCTCTTGAGCTCGGACTTCCACTCGTCCTCCTTGATGGAGGTGGCCTCCTGGACGGCCTCCGCGGACAGGTCCAGGCCGTTCAGGTTGAGGCCCTGGTCCTGGCGCGGCACCCAGCCCAAGAGCGTCTCCTGCGTGGGGACGCGGCCGTGGACGCGGTTCACGATCCACTCGAGGACGCGCATGTTGTCCCCGAAGCCCGGCCAGATGAACTTGCCGTTCTTGTCCTGCCGGAACCAGTTGACCTGGAAGATCTTCGGCAGCTGCGGGATGGACTTCTGCATGTCCAGCCAGTGCTGGAGGTAGTCGCCCATGTGGTAGCCGCAGAAGGGCAGCATGGCCATGGGGTCGCGGCGCACGACGCCCACCTTGCCGGTGGCCGCCGCCGTCGTCTCCGAGCCCATGGTGGCGCCCAGGAACACGCCGTGGGTCCAGTTGAAGGCCTGGATGACCAGCGGGACCGTGTTGGAGCGGCGGCCGCCGAAGATGAGCGCGCTGATGGGAACGCCCATGGGGTCGTTCGCCTTGCCGGACAGCACCGGGTTGTTGCTCATGGGCGCGGTGAAGCGGCTGTTCGGATGCGCCGCCTTCTCCGGGCTGCCCTTCTTCCAGGGCTTGCCCTGCCAGTCGATGAGCTCCTCCGGGACCTCGCCGTCCTTGCCCTCCCACCACACGTCGCCGTCCGGCGTCAGCGCCACGTTCGTGAAGAGCGTGTCGCGGGAGATGGTCTCCATCGCGTTGGGGTTGGTCTTGTTGTTGGTGCCCGGCACCACGCCGAAGTAGCCGGCCTCCGGGTTGATGGCGTACAGGCGGCCATCCGGACCCGGGCGCATCCAGGCGATGTCGTCGCCCACGGTCTCGATCTTCCAGCCCGCGTACTCCTTGGGCGGGATCATCATGGCGAAGTTCGTCTTGCCGCACGCGGACGGGAAGGCGGCGGCGACGTAGGTCGTCTCACCCTTGGGGCTGGTGACGCCCAGGATGAGCATGTGCTCCGCGAGCCAGCCCTCTTCACGGCCCAGGTAGCTGCCGATGCGCAGCGCGAGACACTTCTTCCCGAGCAGCACGTTGCCGCCATATCCGGAGCCGAAGCTCCAGATGGTGTTGTCCTGGGGGAAGTGGCAGATGTAGCGGCGGTCCGGGTTCACGTCGCCCGTGGAGTGCAGGCCGCGGTTGAAGTCGTCGCTGTCGCCCAGCATGTCCAGCGCGGCCTTCCCCATGCGGGTCATGATCCGCATGTTGAGGACCACGTAGTCGCTGTCCGTCAGCTCCACGCCAATCTTCGTGAAGGGGCTGCCCAGCGGGCCCATGGCGTAGGGCACCACGTACATCGTGCGGCCCTTCATGCAGCCTTCGAACAGGTGGCCCAGCTTCGTGTACGCGGCCTCCGGGTCCATCCAGTTGTTGGTGGGGCCCGCGTCCGTCTTGTTCGGCGTGCAGATGAACGTGAGGTGCTCGACGCGCGCCACGTCGTTGGGGTTGGAGCGGTGCAGGTAGCAGCCGGGGCGCGTCTTCGGGTTGAGCGGGATGAGCGTGCCGTCCTTCACGGCCTGCTCCGTCAGGCGCGCCTTCTCCGCCTCGGAGCCGTCGCACCAGACGATGCGGTCCGGCTGGGTCATCGCAGCCATCTTGGCCACCCACGCCAGCAGCGTGGGGTTCTTCGTGGGCGCCTGCTCGGTGGCGGCGGCCGCTTGCGTCGAAGCCATGGAGGTTTCCTCGGGGTGTTTCATGAGTCGGGAGCTCCCGCGTTTCGCTACTTCGCGAGGGGTCGGAACCCTACAGCGGGAGGAACACCAAACCTTCTGGACCCACGCCCCAAAAGCAACTGACGTCCGGCAGTCAACCGGACTTTCGACCGCTCTGGCCTAATTCCACTTATCAGCGTCCGGTCGCTCATCAGTAAACGGCGCGGTGCGGCACGCTCTGGCAGCGCGTCGCGTCGCCCCCAGGCAGGCATGGAAGTCCGTGCCGCAACTGCTTTGTCTGGCTTTGCCTGGATTGGAGCCCCGGCACGTCAGTGGATGGCCGCGCGCAGCCCCACGTCCGCGAGCACGCGCGACTCCTGCGCGAGGAGGTGCTGCAGGCGCGCGTCCACGCCCGCTTCGTCGCCGTTGGACGCGGTGACGGCCAGCCGGTGGAAGAGGGACTGGTGGCCGTCTTCCGACTGGGCCAGCTCTCCGTAGAAGCGGGCGAGCGCCGGGTCGGTGAGCCCCTCCGCCAGCAGGGACAGCCGCTCGCACGAGCGCGCTTCGATGATGGCGGCGACGAGCAGGCGGTCCACGCGCCGCTCCAGGGCGGGCGTGCGCACGTGCTTCTGGAGCCCCTGCGCGTACGGGTCTCCGGCGTCCCTGGTGAGGGTGAGGCCGCGCGCGGCCATCAGGTCCAGCACGCGCGCCAGGTGGGCGCTCTCCTCGCGAGCCAGGCGGGCCATCTGCGACGGCAGGCCGGGCAGGTCCGGGTAGGCCTGGAGCATGGACAGCGCGTTGGCGGCGGCCTTCTTCTCGCAGTGGGCGTGGTCCACCAGCACCGCGTCGAAGTTCGCGAGCGCCAGCGGCAGCCAGCCGGGGTCGGTGGGCGCGTGGAGGATGACGGGGCCCGCTCCGGAGAGGGGACGGCGGGAGGGTGTGGGGCGGCTGCTCATCGCGGGCGGACTGTAGGGCATCCGCCGGGCTCGGTGCGCGCGGTGTCGCACGGGCCTGGGAGGCCTGCTTCCTCCCGGGACATGCCGGCCCGGACACGGGTGGGGGGCCGCCCACCGTGTCCGCGGCCGGGCTACAGCGGCGGGTTCGTGCCCTCTTTCGATGCGAGCAGGGTGACCACGTAGTCGTTGCCCTCCTGCGCCTCGTTGGCGATGAAGACGGAGCCCGGCCACGTGCGCAGCCCGTTCATCAGGAAGGCCCCATGGTCGGTCTGGGCCCGGTGCACCAGCTCCACGCGGCAGAGCGTGGCGCGGCACTCCATCGACTTCACGCGGGAGGTCGTGGGCAGGTGCGCGCGGAACGCTTCATCGAGCGTCTTGGACGCGCGGGCGCTCCAGTCCCCGTCCACCGGCTCCGCGGCGAAGGCGTTGAACACGCGGGTGCGCGACTGCTCGAACGAGGCCGGTGGCGGGCGGATGGGCGGAGGCGGGGGCACGTCGCCGCCGGCTTCCTCCGTTACGGCGTCGTCCCCAGTGGTGGTGCCTTCCGGGCGCGGTTGCCCCCGGGCGGGCGGGGCCGTGCGCGCGGCGTTGGCGGCCCACATGCGCATCGCGGTCTCCGCGGCGGCGCGGCGCTCGGCGAGGTTCGTGTCGCTGCTCGCGGTGGTACGGCGCACCTGGGTCCGCAGCTCCTCCATCGCCTCGTCGGAGGCGCGCTGGTGGCCCAGGAGCGTGAAGCCCACGCCCGCGATGGCGACGGTGTTGGCGATGGCGAGGACGGTCTGGAGCCGGGAGGACATCGGGGCGCTCGCGGGGGGGAGGTGGAGGGAAGGGAACAGGCCGCGCGAAGGGGAGGAATGAGAAGCCTTCACGCGGCCCGCATCACAGGACAGCACCCCTCCGCGCCGGGACGCTGCCGCGGCCCGGACGGAGGGAGGGACAGGCCCGTTCGTCAGTCGATGGTGAAGCCGCCGATGATGCCGCTCGACTGCAGGCCGCAGCGGAAGACGATGGCGAAGTCCTCCCACACGTAACGGTCACCCGTGTTGATGGTCTGCCACGCCATGGGGCCGGCCAGCGTGTACGTGGTGGCGCCCACCTGGCCGGCGTTGCCCACGCCGTTGACGGTCTCCGTCTCGCACCAGCTGTTGTTGCCGTAGATCTGCACCGTCGTCGGGTGGTAGCCGACCGTCCACATCGGCACGGAGGCAATGGCCAGGCGCGTCGTCGTACAGTCGTTGCGGATGGCCGAGTAGCTGTGGACGTTGAAGCACGCCGCGTCGGACGCATAGGCGGCCTTGAACGCGATGCCCGGGTAGTACTGCCAAGCGGCGGCGGTCCCCGCGCTCAACGCCACCACACCGAACGCGCACACCTTCGCCAACGTCTGGAAACCCTTCATCGGACTGCTCCCGTGGGGATGCGGCGGTGATTGGGGCCGCCGGGCTCGCGAATGCCGCGCGCCGCACCACCTGGGAGCAAGCGCCATGCCTTCAACCGGGATGGCGTGTTTTCAGTCGCTTGCGTGTCTTTATGTCAATCCCTGTTGTTCCGGGAGCAACGGCAGGTGTTGCCTGTGTTGTCCCGGGGGCTACTCCACCAGCACGAGCCGCTGGGTGCGGCCGGCGTGGTAGCCCACCTTGCGCGCGATGCGGGCGGTGCTCTCGTCGCGCTCGTCGACGCGCAGGGCCAGCCGGGGCAGCGACGACAGCAGGTGCCGCGAAATCTGTCCCAGGCACAGGGTGGCGTGGCCCTGGCGGCGGCGGGACGGGGGCGTGTACATGCCCTCCAGCTCCGCGCCGAACTGCGAGCGGCAGCCGATGTCCACCTTGAACACGAGCTCGCCGCCCTCCTCCAGCACGTAGGTGCGGCGCTGGCGCACGCGCTGGAGGACGCGGGCCTCGTAGTGGGTGGGGTCCTCCGCCAGCGGGTCGCGCTCCAGGATTTCGCGCACGTAGCCCTGGGCCAGCGGCAGCAGGCGGGGCACGTCCTCTTCGCGGGCCAGGCGCAGGGTGGGGTTGGTGAAGGGGCCCAGGTCGTCCGCGGAGACGCTGAACAGCCGCTGGGTGCGTGACAGGCGCGGCTTGCCTTCGCAGAGGCTGCGCACCAGCGCGTCCACGGAGGCCTTGTCCCCCACGGTGGCGCGCAGCTTGAGGCTGGCGGCGAGCGCGTCCGCGATGACGCCGGTGGCGCTGGCGTCGCTGGCGCTGGGCACCACGAGCCCGCCGTCGCCGCCCACGAAGACGGCCGCGGTGAGGACGCCGCTGTCGAAGCGGCCGTGGAAGGAGAAGGCCGCCAGGCGCGCTGGCGCCGCGATGCCGAACTCCTCCAGCAGCCCCAGCAGGTAGAGGTTGTGGACGGGATCCTTCGCCAGGAGCGCGCGCAGGGCGTCCGTGTGGGAAGGCGCGAGCTGTTCGACGGTGACGGGCATGCGAGGGGGAAGGGGGCTGAACCTTACGCGCAACCCGACCTCACGGGCCAGCGTCCCCGGGCACGGTGAAACGGAATGGGTAGAGCACGGTCGCGGACCCGCCCAGGTGGGGTGCCGGGAAGCGCGCGTCCAGGAGCGAATCCAGCACGCACGCCTGCACCATGGGGTCCGGGATGGTGCTGGAGACGAGCACGCCCCGGTTCATCTTCCCCTCGGAGCCCTCGCCCTCCACGGTGAAGCGCAGCTTCACTTCCTGTGTGCCCCGGTTGCGTTGTGCGGCGTCCTGGAAACATTGCTGCACGAGCGGAGTCACCGACTGGACGGCCAGCCGCAGGTCCTCCGCGTCGATGCGGCCGGAGGAGGCCTCCACCACCGGCTCCACCCCCTCCACGCGGCGCGGGTCGGGGGCGTCCGGGTCGTCGCGTGGCGGCGGTGCCCGGGTCGGCTCGCGCACCGGCGCTTCGGGGCGTGGGAGCGGCGCGGTGGGGGCG
>NZ_RAWE01000297.1 GCF_003611695.1 Corallococcus carmarthensis
GGGCATGAGCGGGCGGGATTCTAGACGGCTTCTGGCCCGCGCGGACTTTCTGTCGGCACACCGGTGCCCGGCTGGTGGACAACCGGGCACGGTGCGTCAAAAGCGTGCGAGCCAGTTTGTTTCTCGCGGCGTGAGAGCGGGGCTCCGCCGCGGGTTGGGATACTTCAGGATGAAAACATCAATGCCTCAAGACAACGGCCGCCCTCCCCATGATGGGAAGGCGGCCGTGTCAGGACTTCGGTGTGGATGATGCGTCAGTCGCCTTCGTAGATGCCGATGAGGCCCGGGGTGACGACGCCGGTCTTCACGTTCTTGGTGCCCTCGAAGGAGATGAGCACGCGGCGCTTGCCGGCGGAGCGGTCGAACTGGATGTCGGACACGCTGCTCGCGGAGGTGACCACGTTGCCGAAGACGTCACCGCTGTATTTCACCGTGCCGCCGCCCTTCAGGCGCGTGATGCCGCCCCACCAGTTGGCGCCCACCCAGAGGCTGCCATCCCAGGGGTCCGTCGCCACGGCGGACGTGGGCGCCATCGCGGGATTGCTGCCACTGGCGGGCGCGTAGTTGACCAGGTCCTGCATCACCTTGGTCTCCACGGTCCCGTTGGCGCTCAGGCGAGCGAGGCCGAAGTAGAAGGAGCTGACCCACACGCCGTCGTTGGCCGCGGGAGCCATGCCGGAGACGTTGTCGTCCACGCGCTGCGCCGCGGTGGGGTAGTTCGGCACGGCGTCAGGCCAGATGTCGAAGCGGTTCCAGTCGTAGCCCGAGTCCTCCGTCTCAGCCTGGGCCGTCCAGTAGTCATCCCCGTTGGTGCCGTAGCGGAAGCGCGTGGAGCGGATCTGCCCGCCGAAGAAGACGTCGTGGTTGTCCGTGATGGAGATGCCGTAGTAGCGGTCCGACAGCAGCTCTCCCTTGGAGCCGGAGATGGCGGGGTGCACGTGCTCGTAGAGGCCCGCGCACTCGAACTCCCACTTGAAGCCATCCGTGTTCCAGGGGCGCGGATCCCAGCAGTAGGCCGGAACGATGCCGTTGAACTTCGCGTCGCCCATGGCGAAGCCGTGGTTGCCGCCAAACCAGACGACCTCCTTCGCGGGGTCGTAGGCGATGCGGTAGACGGTGCAGACCTTCTCGCGCCCGCGCAGCTCGGCCTTCACCTTCTTGGGGCCGGTGTGGATGTCGTAGTGCACGACGTCGATCGTGCCGTCCGCCTTGAGCGTCACCTTGTCCGCGTCACCGCTCTTGTAGACGCTCGCGTCCGGCTCACGGTGGGCGTTCTCCGCCTGGTCCCACTCGTCCTCGCAGGTGGGCATGCCCGGCTGGGGCGGCTTGCCTGCGTAGCCGACGAACACCGTGCCCGCGGGACCGCCCGCCACGGAGATGACCTTGAGGTACGGCACGCCCGCCGGAGGGCCGCCCACGCCGTCGCGCATGCGGCCGTAGGGGTGCAGGCCTTCGGACATCGTGAAACGCTGGAGGGTGTTGGAGCCCTTCTTGATGAGGAAGAGGCCTTCCTCGCCGCCCGCGACCCAGACGTTGCCGCCCTGGTCCGCGGAGATGCCGTAGACGTAGCGCGGCGCGCCCTGCTCCTGGTTGTAGAACGTCCAGCCCGGTGCGGAGGGCAGGGGATAGGTCTGCACCTTCTCAGGCACGCCGGCATCCGTCCCCGCATCCGTGCCGGTGCCCGCGTCTGTCCCTGCGTCCGTGCCCGTCCCCGCGTCCGTCCCGGTGCCCGCATCCGTCCCGGTGCCCGCATCCGTGCCCGCATCCGTGCCGGTGCCCGCGTCCGGCAGCCGCGGCTCCTCCACGGGCGTCACCGGCACCACCGGGGTGTCCACGCTCTTCGTGTCGCCGTCATCCCCGCCGCAGCCTGCCCACCCCAGCGCGCCCACCAGCAGGACCGCCCCCGTCCACCGCCACCCGTGCTTCATATGATGCCCACCTCACACTCGCTCAGCGGAAGGTCCCCTTGCCGGACCCCCGTCGTCCGAGGCGTTCAAGGCAAGGAGGGTGCCAGCCCCCGGGGGCCGGAAACCGTCGAGCCGCCGCCGGTGGGCGTCGCTTGCGCGACACCGGGTGGGCAACCGTTTGCCCAATGTGTGAACGCCGGGGTCCCGAAGCGCCCCCCAACCGTGCTAGGGCCTGGGCAATGGCTGGGAACGACGCACGCGGCCGCACCCCGCTGTCCCTCGTGGGACAGGAGCCGGACCTCGTCTTCTACACACGGCAGGCCTCCGAACACGGCGGACCCGTGCTCGTGCTGGGCTCCGCCAACGGCCGGGTGCCCTGGGCTCTGGCGGGCCACGGCTTCACCACCGTGGGCGTGGATCCCTCCGAAGCGATGATCCGCTCCGCCGAGGAGCGCCGCGCCTCCGAGTCCCCGGACGTCTCGGGACGCACGCGCCTCATCGCCGCCGACCCGCGCGCGCTGCGGTTGCCGGAGCAGTTCCCCCTGGTGCTCGCCCCGCAGCACGCACTGGGGCTGATGTCCGGCCGCGATGACCTGGAGGCGTTCCTCGCCACCGTGCGCCACCACCTGGCCCCCGGCGGCACCTTCATCTACGACGTGCTCAACGCCCCGCGCGAACCCGTGCTGCCGCGCGACGACGACGAGCCCGGCGCCGCGGTGGAGCCCCGCCGCCCGCTCTTCGCCCTGCACCTGCGCGAGCGGCGTCCGGCCGGAGGGCAGAGCCCCATCCGCCGCCTCAAGCTGCGCCACTTCCTCCCCGAGGAGCTGGAGACCGCCCTCTCCGCCAGCGGCCTCACCCTGCGCGAGCGCTTCGGCCGCTTCGACAGCAAGCCCTTCGACCTGGAGGACCTGCGCCAGATTGGCGTCGCCGGGACCTGAGGACCGCGCTGCTACCGCTCGAAGCGGTAGCCCAGCCCGCGCACCGTGAGGAAGTGACGGGGCGCTTCCGGATCCGCCTCGAACTTCAGCCGCAGCTGGCGCATGAAGTTGTCCACCGTGCGCGCGCTGCCCTCGTAGTGGTAGCCCCACGCGCCTGACAGCAGCTCCTCGCGGGTGAAGGTGCGGCCCGGGTGCGCCAGGAAGTGCGCCAGCAGCTTGAACTCCTGCGCCGTCAGGTCCACCGGCTGCCCGTCGCGCGCCACCGTGCGCTGCGACAGGTCCACCTTCACGTCCCCGAACGTCACCGGCGGCGGCGTGGGGCTCGTGCCCCCGAACCTCCGGCGCAGCACCGCCTTGATGCGCGCGAGCAATTCCTGCAACCCGAAGGGCTTCACCACGTAGTCGTCCGCGCCCAGGTTGAGGCCCAGGATTTTATCCGACTCCTGGCCCCGCGCGGACAGCACCACCACGGGCGTGTCGCGGCCGCGCTGGCGCAGCTCGCGGATGACCTCGTAGCCGTTCAGCTCCGGCAGCATCAGGTCCAACACCAGCAGGTCCGGCGCTTCGTCCAGCGCCTTGGCCAGGCCCGTGCGGCCGTCCTGGGCCTGGATGACCTCGTAGCCCTCGAAGCGCAGGTTCATGGACACGCCGGTGAGGATGGACAGGTCGTCCTCCACCACCAGGATGCGCCGGGGCTTCTCCTCTCCAGGGACGGACGTGCTCATGCGCGGCTCACCGGGAGTTGGAGGGTGAAGCAGCTGCCCTGGCCGGGCTCGCTCTTCACGGTGATGCGGCCGCCGTGCGCGTCCACGATGCGCTTGCTGATGGCGAGCCCCAGTCCGCTGCCCTCCGTCTTGCGCGTGAGCAGGTTGTCCACCCGGTAGAAGCGCTCGAAGATGCGCTTGCGGTCCTTCCTGGCGATTCCCACCCCGTTGTCTTCCACCGACAGGTTCACGTATCCGCCGTCTCTCTGTGCCCGGAGGGCGATTCTGCGGTGGGTGGGGCCACTGTACTTGTAGGCATTCTGCAACAGGTTGAGCAGCGCGCCCGCCACCGCGACCCGGTCCACGTCCACGCGGGGCAGCCCGTCCTCCACCGCCACGGTGAACTCCATCTCGTCGCCGAGCCGCTGCGTGCGGAAGGCCACCACCGCCGCGTCCACCACGTCCGTCACCGGCAGGGTCTCGCGCTGGTACACCTTGCGGCCGCTCTCGATGCGCGCCCAGTCCAGCACCCGCTCGATGAGGTCCGACAGGCGCTCGGTCTCCTTGGTGAGCAGGTTCAGCACCTCCTGCGTCTGCGCCGGGTCCTTCAGCCGGCCCAGGGCCAGCGTCTCGATGAACATGCGGATGGAGGTCAGGGGCGTGCGCAGCTCATGGCTCACCAGCGACACGAAGTCCGTCTTCATGCGCGACAGGCGCGCCTCGCGGTAGAGCACGCGGCCGGTGTACGCCACGCCGAAGGTGAGCGTCAGGTAGAACAGGCCCAGCAGCACGCCGTACACGGCGCGGTTGCGCGTGGAGGTGCTCGCCACCGGGTCCTCGCCGGTGGGCAGCACCACCAGGCGGAAGTCCTGCAACGGCGCGGACAGCACCCGCTCCGCGAGCACCGGCGACCCCAGCGCGTTCTGCCGCGCCTGGGCCACCTCCGACATCAGCCGGTTGACGAGCCCGCCCTCACTGGACGTGTCGCGAGGCACGGGCAGCAGGGTGAAGCGCACGGGCTCCGACGTGGCCCGCCCCTGCGCCTTGTCCGACAGGAGCGCGTCCATCGCGATGCCCGACAGCCGCACGCCCCTCACGGTCGCGCCCTGGCGCTCGGCGGCCACCATCACCGCGCGGCCGTTCGTGGCGAGCGAGAAGACGGTGGGCACCGTGGGCAGCGAGGCGGCCTCCGGCACCAGCGCCGCCAGGGACTCCGCCAACTGCGGATCCTTCGTGCGCACGATCCCGTTCTCCACATGGAAGGTGCCCTCCGGGTCGGACAGCTCCTGGTCGTCCGGCAGGAGGAACGCCAGCCGCTCGGTACCCACCGGCTCCAGCCGTCCGCTGCTGAGCGCGCGGGGCACCTCCGCGGACAGGTCCGCCAGGGTCCCCCGCCACGCGGCCTCCAGGCGTTTCTCCACCGCGGCGCGCTCGTTGATGATGGCCACGACGCCGAAGCCGGACAGGCCGGCCGACGGCAGCACGACCAGCAGGATGAGCAGCGCGAACGTGCGCCGGAAGCTGAGGATGACGGGCGCGGGACGAGTCACGGCTCCCTGTGTCTACACGCGACGGCGGCCGGGTGCTCGCGGCATTTGGGGGAGGGGGGAGTCTTCCCGACATTGTCCGGAGGCATACGGCGGGTTCGGAAGGCGTCGACTTCCGGGGGGCGGCTGGGCGAGCATGGGGCTCTTGGGATGGCGTGTGAGCAGGGCCGGCACGCTCCCGACAGGCCGTGGGGCCGCGCGCAGGGTGGGGTCGGAGCAACGCGCGCGACCTTCGCGGGAGGGGATGGCATTTCCGATGCGACGGCAGGGATGGACCGCGCTGTGCGCGGTGACGACGCTGGTGCTTTCGGGCTGCAAGGAGCGCGAGGTGGCGGGCACCTGGAGCAACGCCTCCGGATCCGTGGCGCTCAGCCGGGATGACTCGCTGCTCTACGTGGTGGACGCCGACAACGGCATCCTCGCGGTGGTGGACACCGCCCGCCGGGAGAAGGTGTCCGAGGTGCGGGTGGGCCCGCGTCCGGAGCGCGTGACGGTGGGCCCGGACGACACCGTGTACGTGACGAACCGGGGCGGCAAGAGCGTGTCCGTCATCCGCAAGGGGGACGCGGTGGAGGCCGCGCGCGTCCCGGTGGGCGTGGAGCCCACGGGGCTCGCGGTGTCGCCGGACGGCCACACGCTGTACGTGGTGAACAGCGCCACGCGTGAGTCCGCCGCGCGGGGCAGCCTCACCGCCATCGACACGGGCACGCTCACGGCGCGCTGGGAGCTGCCGCTGGGCGAGGAGCCGCGCGGCATCGCGCTCCTGGAGGACGGCCGCAAGGCGGCGGTGTCGCTGTTCCGGCAGGGCGACGTGGTGACGGTGGACCTGTCGGACGCGAACCAGCCCCAGGTGATGCGCGGCGGCACGGACCTGAACACGAAGGCGAACCGGCCGTCGTCTTCCGGGGCCGGCATGGCTCCCTCGCCCCTCGTGGCGATGGACACCCCGCTGCCTCCGGGCTCCAACCAGGGCCCGCGCTCCTTCCGGGCGCGCGGCATGGTGGACCTCCTGAGCGCTCCGGATGGACGGCGCCTCTTCGCGCCGGTGGTGTGGTCGCGCGAGGATCCGCTGGCGGGTCCCGTGGACGGCCGCTCGCCGAATCCGGGCGATTCCATGTACGGCGGTGGGACGCCGTGCGGCGCGGCGGCGGGCGGCGGCGTGGTGGCCGCGGGCCTGGTCACCTTCGACACGGAGGACGAAGCGCCCCGGCCGGTGGTGGACGACCTGGACGAGTGCAAGCCGCCGCCGGAGGAGAAGCCGGACTACCCCACGTCGCTCATCGCGAGCCCCTCGTTCACGACGCCCCTGCAGGGGCCGGCGGCGGCGGTGGTGGACCCCACGGGCGCGTGGCTGTTCCTGGTGAACCAGGAGTCGAACAACGTGGCCATCCTGCCCTCGTGGCGCCGCTCCGGTTCGGACCTGGCGGGGGAGGGGAGCCCGGTGCGGCAGCTGCTGGACGTGGGCGCGGGGCCCAACGGCATCGCGCTCACGCGGGACGGGCGCAAGGCGTACGTCTACAACGCGTTCGACCACACGGTCAGCACGCTGGTGGCCAGCGGCGACGCCCGGGGTGACCTCCACGAGGAGGGCGAGCGTCTGGTCATCGCGGGCGATACGCTGTCCCCGATGGCGGTGGCGGGCCGGCGGCTGTTCTTCAGCGCGGTGGATGAGCGGATGACCAGCCCGTCCGTGGCGGTGTCCTGCGCGTCGTGCCACCTGGAGGGCCGCGAGGACGGCCACGTGTGGGGCTTCCCGGACGGGCCGCGCCAGACGCCCAGTCTGGCGGGGCGCATGACGACGGCCACGGCGCCCTTCCACTGGAGCGGCGAGTTCTCCGCGCTGGGGGACTTCATGAGCGCCACGGTGAAGGACCGCATGGGCGGCCAGGAGCTGGACGCGGACACGGTGGCGAAGCTGGGGGCGTTCATCGACGCCATCCCCGCGCCGGACAACGCGTTCCGGGACGAGCCGCTGACGGCGTCGCAGGCGCGAGGGGCCGCGCTCTTCAAGCAGGCGAAGTGCGACACGTGCCATTCGGGCACGGCGCTCACGAACAACACCAACGTGGACGTGGGCACGTTCGTGCGCTCGGGTGTGCTGCAGGACGCGGTGGCGGTCATCCAGGTGGGGCTCAACACGCCGTCCCTGCTGGGTGTGGGCCGCACCGCGCCGTACCTGCATGACGGCAGCGCGCCCACGCTCAAGGCGCGCCTGCTGAACGGCCGCGAGACGAACCAGCACGGCATGACCGCGCAGCTGTCCGACGCGGACATGGACGACCTGGTGGCGTACCTGGAGACGCTGTAGCGGAGATCAAACCGCACGGCGCGATCGCTCCGCCTGGGAGCAGGGTGCTTGAAGGAACAGTGCCGACGGGTGCAGGGTCCCGCCGTTCATGCGTCCCCCCTCCCAGGCCGTAGGTCTTCCCCCTCCCAGGATTGCGTATTCACCCTGGGGGCTCGTGGTGCTGGTCCTGGTCCATCACTTCGGACTCTGGGCCTGGACGTCCTGGCGCCGGAGCCTGCCTCTGCTCCTGGTGTTGGATCGCTGGGACTCGCACCACTACGGCACGCTGGTCCTGGAGGGCTACACGTGGCCGCTGTGGGCCTTCCTGCCGCTGTACCCAGGCCTGGTCTGGCTGGCGCGGCAGGTGCTGGGGGGCACGCTGCCTCCCCAGGTCGTCGGCACGGCCCTGTCCACGGCATGTCTGCTGGGCTTCGTCGCGTGGAACACCCACCAGGCGCGGCAGGGGCCCGTGCGCGAGGGGATGACGGCCCGGACGTCCTGGGGCTGGTTCGTCTTCCTCTACGGTCCCGCCAGCTTCGCGCTGCACTCGCACCACACGGAGGGGCTCTTCCTGCTCCTGTCGTTCGGTGCCCTGGCGTGTGCTTCGCGGGGGCTGCTCCTGCCCTCCGCCGCGCTGGTCTCACTCTGCATCTTCACTCGGAACCAGGGCTGCTTCGTGGCGATCGCCGCCGCGCTTCTGGTGGCCCTGCGCGAGCCGTCGTGGCGCGAGCGCTTCGTGCGGTTCGGCATCATGGGATGCCTGGCGCTGCTCGCGTTCGCGGGGCTGCTTGTCTTCGAGTGGAGCCGCTCCGGTGACCCCTTCATGTTCCTGAAGGCCCAGCGGGAGTGGAACCACGTGGACTCTCTCTGGGGCGCTGTCCGGGGATTGTGGTTCGGCAATCCCTGGCACCGGGGCTTCAACGGCTGGCTGGTGCTGCGGAATGTCTTCGGGGCGGCGTGGCTGGTGTTCGCGGTGATGTTGTGGCGCCGCGACCGGGCCCTGGGCCTCTATGCCTTGCTGTCACTTCTGGTGATGCTGCCCCAGGGCGATCTGGGAAATGCCTTCCGCTTCGGCGCGGTGCTCTTTCCGGTGATGTTCATCGCGGGCGACTGGCTGGCCACGCGCCCCGGGGCGTTGCGCTGGTCCGTGGCGCTGCTGCTCGTGTGGCTCAATCACAAGGTCACGCATGCCTATGCCATCGCGAAGTGGCCTTATTGAGATTGCGCCCGCGGATACGGCCATGGCTGTCGGGTGAGGAGTGCCTATCCCGCGTCTGGAACATCCGCCGCGGGCGCAGGCGTCGTCTCGGCCGGTGCGGACGTGGGGGCGGATGCTGGCGCGGGCGTTACCGGCTTCTGTGCGGGGGCGGCCGGCGCGGGCTTCTGCGCGGGTGGTACGACGATGGGCACCACCGGCGCGGGCTTGCGCGGAGCCGGAGCCACGGGCGGCGGGTTCGCGGGACGCGGCGCCGGTACGGGCGTCGCGGGCTTCTGCCCGGCCGGCGCGGAGAGCAGGTCCGGCGTTCCCGCGCGCGGCGCGGTGAGGCTGTCCAGCGGCTCCAACGGCGCATCCAGCAGGAGGCTGTCCCCCGCGTCGGCCGGGAGCTCCGTGCCCGCGTCCGCCGCCGAATCCACCACGCCGTGGTGCGACGTCACCGCCAGGCGCGCCACGTCCATCGCACGGTCGGGGTCGTCCCCCAGCCAGGTCACGACGACCACGCACGGCGTGTCGTCATCCCACGTCACCACCTGCGTCATGCCCTGCACGGGGTTGCGGCGCGCGGCGGCCCGGCCCAGCGCCGGAATCTCCTCGCCGCCCGCGTTCAACGTGGGCGCGAGCAACGCGCGAGCATCCGCGGTCGCGTAGTGCGGCTGGCAGTCATACGCCACCGACACGGACACGTCCGCCAGCGCCGCCGAACGCAGTGAGCACAGCGGCCCGCACGTGGGGCACGCCCGCTCCTCCTTCATCGTGAAGCCGTTCAGCGTGAGGTCGCGCAGGTCCGCGGGCAGCAGCTCCTCGCACGAGGGCAGGGTCAGCGTGGACGGCCGTCCCGGCAGCCCCATGAACGTCCCCGCATCCGCCGCCGTGACCGTGCCCGCACCGGGCCTGCTGCACGCGCCCAACGCGAGCGTCATCAGCAGTGCACCCCGTCCGACCCTCATCCCGTCTGCTCTCCTCACCGACGCCATGCGCGCGGGCGCGGATGGTAGACCGGGCCCGGCCCCCGTCATCAGCATTGTGGCGCCGCTGCCGCTTTCCGGACGCGACTGGATGGCGGGGGAGAGGTCGGGCAGGCCGGCCTCGTTCACAGGCAGGGCGTGGGCTAGGCTGCCTGCCCTCTTCCATCATGCGCCTCTCCGGTCTCCTCACCCTGTCGGTCCTGGCCCTGACGCCAGCCGTTCCCGCGCGGGCCCAGACGGCCGCCCCTCCGCCCCGGAGCGCGACCCCCGACGAGTCCTGGAG
>NZ_RAWE01000298.1 GCF_003611695.1 Corallococcus carmarthensis
TCTTGGGTCGGGCGTGGCCACGCCCCATTATTTCTAATCCGCCCCCGGCCCACGTCGAGCGTGGTGAGGCCCACCGTTCGCTGCCTCACCGCCCCCTCAGGCGAGCACCACCCCGTGAACGCTTACGTGCGCGGCACCTCCTCGGCCACGCCGAGGTCAGAACTCCGCGTCCGGCGTGAGTGGTGGTATGGCATTGCCGTGGGTTGGTGGATGGTTTTGCGTGTTTTGCTGGAGTGTAAAGAGGTTCGGGACCGCCAGGCGTGGGGAGCCTGCCTGCTCCCATGGAGAAGCGGCGGGCTGGCCGGAGGCGGACCTGGTGGGAAGTCCTGCTCGGTAAGCGACGAAAAGGGCCAGCGCTCCGGACTCCGGCGTTGAAGTGAGGGGGCCGGGCCGGTACGTCCACCCCAGGTCCCCTCCTCAACGCGTCCCGCTGCCTTCGAGCCTCCCCTGAGCCGTCCGATGAACGAACAGAGCACCGCGGATCCGGTGGGGGGCGCCGTTGCTTCGCCGTCTCCGGACGGATGGCTTGAAGCGTTGCGCGGCGGCAGCGAGATGGGGCGGCTCATCCTGGAGCGGGACTGGTCCGGGACCCCGCTGGGGCCCATCGCCTCCTGGCCGAGGACCCTGCGCACCGTGGTGGGCATGTGCCTGACGACGCGCTTCCCCATGTTCATCTACTGGGGACCGGAGCGCGTGCAGCTCTACAACGACGCGGGCATCCCCATCATGGGGGCCAAGCACCCGCACCACGCGCTGGCGCCGCTGCGCGAGGTCTTCCCGGAGCTGTGGCCGCACCTGGGCCCCCTGTTCGAGGAACTGGAGCGCACGAAGCAGGCGAACTGGGCGGAGAGCCAGTCGCTGCCCATCCTGCGCAATGGCTCCGACGAGGAGGCCTACTTCACCTGGTCCTACACCCCGGTGCTGGATGACGACGGCACGGTCGTGGGCTTCTACACGCCGGCCATGGAGACGACGGGGCAGGTGGTGGGGCAGCGGCGCCTGCGCACGCTGCACAGCCTCTCCGAGCGAGCCAGCGGCGCGGCCTCCGTGGAGGAGGCGTGCCGGGCCGGTTTGAGCGCCATGGCGGAGAACCTCGCCGACCTGCCCTTCACCTGGCTCTACGTCACGGACGCGGATGGAGCGCACGCCACGCTCGTCGGCTCCACCGGAATGGGGGCCCTTGGCGCTTCGGTGCCCGTAAGCCTCGACCTTCGTCCGGTGCACGCGGGAGGACTCCTGGCTCCGGTGGCGGGCACGCGCCAGCCCGGGCGGGTGGAGGACGTGAACGGGTGGCTCGAAGCGCGGCCAGCGCCCGGTGCCGCGAGCACGCCCCGGCCCGCCCTGGTGCTGCCGTTGCCGCACGCGGAAGGGGACCGCACCCTGGGCTTCCTGGTGGCTGGCCTGAGCCCCGTCCAGTCGCTGGCGGGGGAGTACCGGGGCTTCCTCGAACTGGTGGCGGGGGCGCTGGCCACGGCCGCCTCCAGCGCTCGCGCGCGGCAGGAGGCCCTCGAGCGGATGGAGAAGCTCGCGGCGCTGGACCGGGCCAAGACGGCCTTCTTCAGCAACGTGAGCCACGAATTCCGCACGCCCCTGACGCTGATGGTCGGGCCCGTGGAGGACGCCCTGTCGGACGCGGCGGAGCCGCTGGGGCCGCGTCAGGCCGAACGGCTGTCCCTGGTCCAACGCAACGCCAGCCGGTTGCTCAAGCTGGTCAACACGCTGCTCGACTTCACCCGCACGGAGGCAGGTCGCGTGCGCGCTGCCTTCCAGCCCACGGACCTGTCCGCCTTCACCGCGGAGCTGGTGAGTCACTTCGAATCCATCGCGAAGCGCGCCCAGCTCACCCTCACGCTCGACCTGGCGCCCCTGCCGGAGCCCGTCTGGGTGGACCGGGAGATGTGGGAGAAGATTGTCTTCAACCTGCTCTCCAACGCGATGAAGTTCACCTTCGAGGGTGGCGTCCACGTCCGGCTGCATGCGGAGGAGGGCGAGGCGCGGCTGACGGTCCGGGACACCGGCAGCGGCATCCCGGCCGGGGAGCTGCCGCACATCTTCGAGCGGTTCCACCGCGTGGAGAACGCCCGGTCGCGCAGCCACGAGGGCAGCGGCATCGGGTTGAGCCTCGTGCAGGAGCTGGCGAAGCTGCACGGTGGCACCGTGGGGGTGAAGAGCGTGGTGGGGGAGGGGACGACCTTCTGTGTCGCGGTGCCCCTGGGCCATGGCCACCTGCCGCACGAACAGCGGGTCTCCAGCGGAAGGGACGCCGCACGCGCCAGCCTCGAGAGCGCCTTCCCGTACGTGGAGGAGATCCGCGGCTGGCTGGGGGCGTCCCCGGCACCGGATGCGCCGGAGTTCGCGCCGCACGGCACGGGGGTTGGATCGCCGCGCCTGCCCTTTGCTTCCGCGCGCGTGCTGGTGGTGGACGACAACGCGGACCTGCGCACGTACATCTCCGGGCTGCTCGCCGGTCAGGTGGCGGTGGAGACCGCGGAGGACGGCCTCGCCGCGCTCCAGGCCATCCGCGAGCGTCCACCCGACCTGGTGTTGAGCGACGTGATGATGCCGCGCCTGGGCGGGTTCGGCCTGCTGCGCGAGCTGCGCGCGGACCCCCGGCTGCGGGCCATCCCCTTCATCCTGCTGTCGGCGCGGGCGGGGGAGGAGGCCTCGGTGGAGGGCCTGGAGGCGGGCGCGGATGACTACCTGGTGAAGCCCTTCTCCGCGCGCGAGTTGACGGCGCGGGTGCGCACCCAGCTGGAGATGGCGCGGGTGCGCCGGGAGGTGGCGGAGCTGTCGGCGCGCGAGGCGGTGTTGCAGGAGGCGGTCCGTGCGCGGGACGAATTCCTCTCCGTGGTGAGCCATGAGTTGAAGACGCCGTTGGCGGGCTTCCGCCTTCAACTGGACCTCATGGAACGCGGGCTGGGGCCGGAGGCGCACTCCCGGCTGGGCGAGCGGCTCCTGCTCACGAGGCGGCAGGTGCACCGTCTGGCCACGGTCGTGGAGACGCTGCTCGACGTGTCCCAGCTGTCCGCGGGGCCGCTGAGCCTGAAGGTGGAGGACGTGGACTTCGCCGCGCTCGTGGCGGCGGAGGTGGGCCAGCTGCGGGAGGAACTGGCCCGGGAGGGCTGCGAGGTGACCTTGCGCATCGCGGCCCCGGTTCAGGGCCGGTTCGACCGGGCACGGCTGGAGCTGGTGGTGCAGGGCCTGCTGTCCAACGCGTTGAAGTACGGACCGGGCAAGCCGGTGGAGATCCACGTGGAGCAGGACGGCCCGTGCGCGCGCCTGACGGTGGTGGACCACGGCATGGGCGTGCGCCCCGAGGACCGGGAGCGCATCTGGCAGCGCTTCGAGCGCGCGGTGTCCGTGCGCAACTTCGGAGGGCTGGGCCTGGGGTTGTGGATTGCCCGCCAGGTGGTGGAGGCCCACGGCGGCAGCGTCGGCGTGTGCGAGACGCCAGGGGGCGGCGCCACCTTCACGGTGTCACTGCCCCTGTCAGGGCCGAGGACCTGACGCGACAAGGCCCGCGCTCCCCATGAGAGGGAGGCGGGCCCGTCCTGAAGCCGGGGGACTCGCGGCGGCTACTTCGTGGGCGCGAACGCGTTGACCGGCACCCAGCCGGAGCAGGCGATGAGCGCGCCGGTGCTGTATTCCCCCGTACACGCGCTGATGGAGAGCTGAGGGTTGTTGGGATAGCTCCGGTCACAGACGGCGCTCGTGCCCGCGCCGTTCTTGTTCCAGCAGCTCCCCGTGCTCCCGGTCCTGTGGTTGTAGACGACCGCCACGGCGGAGTGGCCATCCGCCAGGGTGTCCCGGACCGTGAAGGAATCAGAGGTGGAGTTGTACGAAATGCTCGCGCCAGAGATGGTGACGGTCGTCACCGCGCTCTGGGTGACATTGCCTTCCGGAGCGGCCTGTGACTCCTGGGCCTCGAGCGTCTCACCCTCCTCGGGCATCCCACCACAGCCGAACAGCAACCCTCCCACCACCAGCGCCAGCGCAGGAATCGAACGGGACATAGGTTTCCCCTGGGTGCGGAGCGCAGAGGTGCGCTCACAAGACATAGGGGTAATAATCTTTTGATGGTATGTCAAGTAAGTCGGGTATTTCGGTTTGTAGACTGCCTTTGCGGTGTTCCTGACGCAACAAGGCCCGCGCTCCCCATGAGAGGGAGGCGGGCCCTGACGTCAGGCATTGCTGCCCGGGGAACTACTTGGAGTCCACCACCAGCACCATCCACCGGTCGGTGGCGTGGTCGATGCGCACGTTGGCGGCACCGGCCTCCTGGAGCTGCTGCACCACGCGCTCCAGGAGCTGGAGCTGCTCGGCCGTGGCGTCCACGAACACGTTGCGCGAGCCCGGGCCCTTGGCCTTCGGCTTCTTCGCCGGCGCCGCGCCACTGTGCAGCTCCGGGGTGGCCGCGGCCTTCAGCAGCGAACCCGCGTCCTCCGCTGTCACCTCGGCGCGCTCGTCCTGCGCCTCCACTTCCGGCTCCTCGCGGACGGCGGCGGGGGCCGCGGCCACGGGGGCCGAGGACAGCTCCTTCTTCGCCTGCTCACGCAGCTCGTTGAAGGTGCGCAGGTTGATGGTCGCGCCGAAGCGGTCCTTGAAGCTCTCCAGGGCGTCCTGGCGGCTCAGGTCGGGCTGGTTACGGAAGAGGTCGAGCAGGAACGCGTGACGCTCCTGCGACTGCTCCTGGGAAGTCCTGGGCATGGCTGTGTGGCTCCGGCGGTGTGGCCGCATGAAGAAAGGCGGCGCACCCTATACCCGAGCCTCCCCCCGGAACGAAAGCCAGGGGGCCGCTACCGGCCGCGCGGGCCCGGACGCGGCGTGCGGCCCGTGTTCCGTCCCGACGGGCGCGGCTGCACCGGCCGGGGCCACGCGTTCGTGGCCAGTCCCTGTTCCGGCTCGGCGCTCCCGGCACGGCGCAGGCGCGCGGCCTCCGCGGCGGACTCCGGCGGCACCAGCGCGTTCGGTCCCCGGCCGATGAGGTCCTCCCGGCCGGCAAGCCGCAGGGCCTCCCTCGCCAGCGGCCAGTGCTCCGGGTTCCAGTAGAGCAGGAGCGCCTTCTGCAGCCGCTTCTCGCGCAGGCCCTTCGCCGTGTACACGGGCTCCATCTTCAGCGGGTCCAGGCCCGTGTAGTACATGGCCGTCGCCACCGACATGGGCGTGGGGATGAAGTCCTGCACCTGGCGGGGACGCTTGCCCTTCTCCTTCAGCCACTGCGCCAGCATCACCATGTCCTCCAGCGTGGACCCGGGGTGCCCGCTGATGAAGTAGGCGATGTCGTACTGCTCCTTGCCCGCGTCCTCGCTGGCGCACGCGAACATGTTCTGGAAGCGCTCGAAGCTCTCGATGCCGGGCTTCTTCATCTTCTCCAGCACGCGCGGCGACACGTGCTCCGGCGCCACGGACAGCTGGCCGCCCACGTGGTGCGCCGCCAGCTCCTTCACGTACTCCGGCGAGCGCTCCGCCAGGTCGTACCGCACGCCGCTCGCGATGAAGACGTGCTTGATGCCCGGCTCCTCGCGCACCTGCTTCATCAGCGAGATGAGCGGCCCGTGGTCCGTCTGGAGGTTCTCGCACACGCCCGGGTGCACGCACGACAGCTTGCGGCAGCGGCTTTCGATGTCCTCGCTCTTGCACTTGAGCTTGTACATGTTCGCCGTGGGGCCCCCCAGGTCGGTAATCGTCCCCCGGAAGTCCCCCATGCGCCGCACCTCGCGCACCTCGCGCAGCACGCTCTGCGCGGAGCGGCTCTGGATGACGCGCCCCTCGTGCTCCGTGATGGAGCAGAAGGTGCAGCCGCCAAAGCACCCGCGCATCAGCACCACCGAGTGCTTCACCGTCTCGTAGGCGGGGATGGGCTCCTTGTACATGGGGTGCGGCACGCGGTTGAGCTTCAGGTCATACAGCTCGTCCATGGCCACCGTGGCCGTGTCCCCGGGCTTCTGTCCGGCGCCGTCCTCCAGCGGCCGGGCGGGCGGGTTCATGTAGATGGCGCGGTTGCCGTGGCGCTGCGCGATGGCGCGCGCGTTGCCGGGGTTGGTCTCCATCTGGAAGTCCCGGCTCATCACCGCGAAGGCGCGCGTGTCCGCCACCACCTCCTCATAGGAGGGCAGCACCACCACCTTGTCGCGGTCCGCCGCGCGCTTCGCCGGGTCCGCTTCCAGGGCCTTCATCGCCGCGTCGTTGATGAGGCGCGCGGTGCCCCGGATGTCCGTCAGGTCCTCGATGCGCTCGCCCCGGTTGAGCCGGTCGGCGATCTCCCAGATGGGCCGCTCGCCCATGCCGAACACCAGCAGGTCCGCCTTGGCGTCGAAGAGGATGGAGCGGCGCACCTTCTCGCTCCAGTAGTCGAAGTGCGCGATGCGGCGCAGGCTGGCCTCGATGCCGCCCAGGACGATGGGCACGTCCGGGAAGGCCTCGCGGCAGCGCTGCGCGTAGACGATGGAGGCCCGGTCCGGCCGGCAGTTGGTGCGTCCGCCCGGGCTGTACTGGTCCTCCGAGCGGTTCTTCTTCTGGGCCGTCAGCCGGTTGAGCATCGAGTCCAGGTTGCCCGCCGCCACCCCGAAGAAGAGCCGCGGCGCCCCCAGCGCCTTGAAGGGCTCCGCCGAGTGCCAGTCCGGCTGGGGGATGATCCCCACCTTGAAGCCCCGCCCCTCCAGGAAGCGGGCGATGAGCACCGGGCCAAAGGCCGGATGGTCCACGTAGGCGTCGCCGCTCACGATGATGATGTCGCATTGCTCCCACCCCCGGGCCTGCATGTCGGCGCGGGTCACGGGTAGGAACGGGTGGGCGTAGCGCGGAGTGATGGAGGCCATGGGCGTGCTCCCCGGAACAGCGGGGGAAGGCCCAACCAACCCCATCAGGGCGGGCGCTGTCCACTGCGACGGCCGCCTGCCCTCCTGTTCACCGGGGAACCGGCAACCCGTCAGGTCGTCCAAACCCAGACACCCGGTGTGTTGTTTCTCGACTCCTTGCAAAGACAGACGCCAGGGTCATTGGGGCTCCAATGGGGTGTCTGTGTACACCTGGACCTGGGTACAGCTTTGCCCGTATTGCTAGAAAAGTCCGTTCATGGCAAAGACTGCTCACGGGCCCTGGCTGTCATTGTCTGGCATCGGGTTCCGCCTTCCCCTACCTGGCAGCCCCCCATCTCCCGGAGAGAGTCATGTCCTTGCGCCGTCCGCTGTCCCTGTTTGCTTCCCTTCTGATGTTGGGCGGCTGTGGTACCGAATCCGTGGAAGAGGGCGCGGTGGTGGGCGAGGCCCGGTCGGCGTTGCACACGGGCATCGACCTGGCGGCCGCGGAGGTGGGCGTGACGTGTGAAGACGGCCAGGTGGCGACGGTGAAGGGCGCCATCATCAACGAGGCGCCCACGGGCATCGACCCGTCGGTGGCGGGCATCTTCGCTGGGGACCCGGCCCAGGGCGGCACGCTGCTGGCGACGGTGAACGTGCCCTGGCTGGTGGGCAAGGAGCGCTACGCGTTCGAGGTGCCGGTGCAGTTGCCGGAGGGCGCGAGCCAGCTGTTCGTGGTCGCGGACTACATGGGCTTCTTCCCGGAGGACAGCGAGGAGAACAACACCGCGTCGGTGACGCTGGCGGCCGGCGGTGGCTGTCTGGTGAACCTGGCGCCGGTGGCGCTCTGCAAGAACGTCACGGTGACGGCGGACGCGTCGTGCTCGGCCGCGGCGTCCATCGACAACGGCTCGTATGATCCGGATGGCTTCCCGCAGCCGCTGAGCCGCTCGTTCAGCCCGGCGGGCGTGTACGCGGTGGGCACGACGCCGGTGACGCTCACGGTGTCGGACGGGATGGACTCGGCGACGTGCTCCGCCAATGTGACGGTGGTGGACGCGACGGCGCCGGTGGCCGGGGCGAGCAAGAACCTGGTGCTGGCCCGCACCCTGGGCGCGGACTACAAGACGGTGACGCTGGCGGACTGCGCGCAGCCGGCGGCGGACACCTGTGGCGGGACGCTGGATCTGCAGCAGGCGGGTTCCATCGTCCGCGTGGAGTCGGATGAGTCCGAGGACGCGCTGTTCAGCCTGGCCCTCTTCAAGTGCAAGGACATCGTGCTGAGCGCGGACCGCAAGTCCGCGCAGCTGCGCGCGGAGTCCAGCCTGCTGGGCAACGGCCGCGTCTACACGGTGGTGTACTCGGTGGAGGACGCGTCCGGTAACGCGACCCTCGGCAGCTGCAAGGTGAAGGTGCCCAGCCTCCAGGGCATCCTCTCCGTGGGCGTGGGGCCCGCGTACTGCCAGGGCACGGGCTGCCCGGCGGGCACGGGCGGCGGGCTGCTCTGCCCGCTGCTGTAGTCCACGCGGCGGTTTCCAGCGGTGGATGACGGCCCGGGTCCGCGAGTGTGCGCGGCCCGGGCTTCACCGTTGGTGCAGGCGTGCGAGGGAGCCCGCGGGTGCGTTGACGGGGATCGATGCCTCCCCTAGCTTGGCCGGCTTCCCGGCACCGCCGCTTCCGACGTGAGGAAGGGCCGCGCCGCGAGCACCCCGAATGATGCGCAGGACGGACGAGGAGTCGGGTCAGGGGGAGGCGCCGCGGGACGAGCGTGCTCCGGATGGCCTCATGCCCGCGCTCCGCGTGGAGTACGACACCGACGTCCAGGAGGGACACGCCGCGCCCGTGCTCCGGGTCCGGCCGTCGTGGCCGCCGCAGGAGCCGGAGGAATCCGCGCCCGCGCCGAAGGTGCCAGAGCCTTCCAGGGGACGGAGTGCTCCCCGCCCGAGGACCCTGACGTTCCGCGAGCTGGACTCCGCGGCGCTGGCGTCCATGCCGGCCTCCCACCGCGTGAACCGCGCGGTGCCCGTGCGTGCTCCCGATGCCGCTGGCGCGGCCGCATCCTCGGAGGAGACGGCCGCCCAGGTTCGCGACGAAGGCACTCGCGCCAACGTGCGCCCAGCCTCCAGCGCGGCCGCATCTTCGGAGACGGATGCTCAGGCCCGCGACGAAGTCACCGGAACCAACGCCCGCCCAGCCTCCGGCCCGGCCGCATCCTCGGAGACGGCCGCCCAGGCGCGCGAGGAGGGCACCGGAGTCAATGCCCGCCAGGCCTCCGGTCCGGGCGTTGTCACGAAGCAGTCCGTCGCCGTTCCCTCAGCGGTGGGTGACGACGCCCCGGAGAACGCCGTCGCCGCCCGTGTGCCGGGCAACGAGGTGCTGGGTGCCGAAGGGCCGAAGCCCTTCGACGCGGGCACCGCATTGGGCGCGTCGCAGCCGGGCCGCGCGCCGAAGCCGCCCGCCCCGAACCTCGTCCGCGTGGACGACGCGGCCGACGCGCGTCCTCCCGAAGAGGCACCGGCCCGCGACGTGTCCGCCACAGGCGACGTCACCCCCGCTGAACGCGAGGCCATGCAGGCCGCCGTGTCCTCCGGGCGCCGCCGGGAGCAGTGGGTCGCTCCGGCCTATCTCCCCGAGGACCTGCGCGACGCGCTGGTGGCCGAGCGCAGCCAGTACCGCGCGCAGCGGCTCCAGGAAGCGCGAGAGGTGGGCATGGCCGGACCCGGCGTGCTGGGACTCGTGCCTGTTCCCGCATCGGATCCGGACTGGTCCGGAGGCTCGCTGCTCGGCTTCCTGGGCGAGGAGCTGGTCTTCGCCGGGAACATCGTCCACCTGGACTTCGAATCCGGCCGCGTCTTCGCCGCCTCCGACTCCGGCGAGGACCTGGACCGCCGAGCCCTCTCCTGTGAGCGCTGGTGCTACCGGCCCTACGACTTCGCGGAGGCCCTGTGCGCGGCCGCGTCCGCCTACGAAGAGCGCGTCCCCGCCCTCACCGCCGCCCTGTCGCGCGCGAAGGGCGGCGGTGAGGGCGGGGACGCGCTCTTCGT
>NZ_RAWE01000299.1 GCF_003611695.1 Corallococcus carmarthensis
GAGTGGAATCGCTGCTCTTCTATGACGTGAACGTCACGCCGGATCCGCATCCGGTGATGCAGGAGCCGTTCGAGGGCGTGTTTCCCATCGTGGACCTGGCGCGGCAGCTGCGGGAGCTGGCGCCGGACGTCGTCTACGTGCACCAGCTGGCGAGCTTGACGGCGCAGCGCGCGCTGCTGGACTCGCCCGCGCCCGTGGTGCGCTTCTTCCACGACCACCGGCTGTTCTGCCTGCGCGAGCACAAGTACACGGTGCTGGGGAAGGAGACGTGCACGAGGACGGTGGGCGCGGCCTGCTATCCCTGCCTCGGCTTCCTGGGGCGCTCGGAGGCATGGCCCGGGGTGAAGCTGGCCTCGCTGCGGGGCCTGAGGGCGGAGCAGGCGCTGGCCCAACGCCATCACGCGTTCGTGGTGGGCTCGCGGTACATGGCCGAGCATGTGGTGGCGCATGGCTTCGAGCGCGAGCGGATGCACGTCATCCCGCTGTACGCCCAGGTCCCGCCCGCGCCACGACCGCCCGTGGCACGCGAGTCGGACCTGTTGCTCTTCGCCGGGCAGCTGACGGCGGGCAAGGGCCTGGACGTGCTGCTCCAGGCGCTGGCGCGGACCACGCGGCCCTGCCGGCTGGCGGTCGTGGGGAAGGGTCGGCAGGAGGCGGAGTCGCGCGCGATGGTGGACGGACTGGGGCTGTCGGGGCGGGTGAGCTTCCTGGGCTCGATGGCGCCCGAGGCCCTGTCCTCGCTGTATCGGCGCGCGGCGTGCGTCGTCTTCCCGAGCCGCGCCCCGGAGACCTTCGGCCTGGTGGGCGTCGAGGCGATGGCACACGGTACGCCCGTCATCGCCAGCCGCGTGGGCGGCGTGGGTGAGTGGCTGACGGACGAAACGGGGCTGGGGGTGCGGCCCAATGATCCGCTGGAACTCGCGGCGGCGATTGACTGGATGATGGCCGGGCCGGACCCGCGCGGAAGGCTCGGGGAGAACGCGCTGCGGGCCTACCAGGAGCGCTTCACCCCCGAGCGGCACGTGACACGGCTGCTGGCGCTGCTGGAGTCCGTGGCGCGAGCGGGACGGCGGGCGGCGTGATGGGCGGGCGCTTCACGTTGAAGGGCTCGGCCGAATTGGAGGCACGCATCGCCCGGGTGGTGGGCGATGCCGCGACCATCATCCAGGGGCACGTCCCGCGGAGCACGCTGCGGACGCTGGCCCTCATGGGTGGCTACGGGCGCGGCGAGGGCGGCGTGGACCGGCGGGACGGCGCCGAGCGGCCCCACAACAACCTCGACTTCCTGCTGGTGCTGGAGCGGGCGCCACGCGCGGGGCTGAAGGCGGAGCTGGATGAAGCGCTGGAGCCGCTGCGCGAGCGGCATGGCCTGGGTCTGGACCTGGGCATCATGACGGTGCGGTCCCTGCGGAAGTCTCCGTGCCTGGTGATGTGGTACGACGCGCGGTTCGGCCACAAGACGGTGGCGGGCGATGCGTCGTTCCTGCCAGGGCTGACGCACTTCACGCGCGACGCCATCCTCCCGGACGACGTGCGGAACCTGGCGGTGAACCGGGGGACGCTGCTCGTCATCAACGAGGCGCTGCGGGACAAGGGCTCGCTGGACGACGAGGAGGCGCGGCGCACCATCCTCCGGCACACCGCGAAGGCCATCATCGGCTACGGCGACGCGCTGCTGTTCTTCCTGGGCGCGTACGACTGGAGCTACGCGGAGAAGCGGCGGCGGATGGCGGGACGGCACGACGTGCCGGACGGCTTCCGCCGGCTGTACGAGGAGGCGAGCGCCTTCCGCCTGGAGCCGGATGACACGCGCTTCGCCCCGCGCGAGCTGGGGCCCTGGATGGACGAGGTGCGGACGCGGCTCGCGGACGTGCACCTCGCGTGTGAGGCCGCGCGGCTGTCGGTGCCCGGGCTGAAGTGGGCCGGGTACGTCGAGCGGACGCTGAAGCATTCGCTGGGAGAGGGCGGCTTGCGGCCGGGGGTGTGGCTGCGGCGGGTCCGGAACCTGGTGCGGTTCCGGCCAGGTGCCTCGCCGGAGCTGGGGCTCCGGGCCCGGCTGGGGTTGAGGCTCGGTGGGCCGCGCGGGGTGCTGGCGGCTGCGTTTCCGTTCGTGGCGTTCGACGTGGGGGGGACGCAGGGGGCCGGGTTCGCCCGGAGGGTCCTGGGAGCGGCGAGCGGCTCGCCGGCGGACCTGCGGCGCGCCTACCTGCGGTGCTGGAGCGAGTCCGGAGACCCCAACTTCGCGCACGTGGCGCGGAAGCTCGGCCTCGTCCTGGGAGCGGGTTCATGAGCCGCAAGGTCACCGTCATCATGCGCTCGAAGGACTCGGCCTGGGTCATCGGACAGGCGCTCTCGGGCCTGTGCTCGCAGGCGCGCCGGGACTTCGAGCTCCTCGTGGTGGACTCGGGCTCCCGGGACGCGACGCTGGACATCGTCTCCCGCTTCCCGGGACGGCTCATCCGCATCGAGGCGAAGGCGTACTTTCCGGGAGCGGTTCTCAACATGGCCATCCGCGAGGCCACGGGAGACCTCGTCGTCTTCCAGAACTCGGATGTGGTGCCGTTGACGCCCGAAGCGCTGGACCGGCTGCTGGCGCCCCTCGAGCGCGGCGAGGCGGATGCGACGTTCGCCCGGCAACTGCCGCGGCCGGAGGCGCACACGTGGGTGCGGCGGGACTACGAGGTGGCGTTCCCGGAGAGGGGAGAGGCGCCGCCATGGATGACGTACTCCCTGCCGTTCGCGGCGATGACGCGCGAGGCGTGGCGGAAGCACCCGTTCTACGAGGACGCGTGGGGCTCTGAAGACACGGAGTGGGGGCACTGGGCGCGCAGCCACGGGCTCCGGGTGCGCTACGTGCCGGACGCGTTGGTGATGCACTCGCACAACTACACGCTGAAGCAGTTGTACGGGCGCCGCTTCATCGAGGGCGAGGCGGACGCATTCATCCTCGGGGACCGCGCGTCGGTCATGGGGATGGCCCGGAAGGTGGGGGCGTCATGGGCGCGGGATGCGGTCGTGCACCTCCAGGCGCGTGACGCCGTGGGCCTGCTGCTCTCCATCCCGAGGCGGCTCGTGTACCACGGGGCCTGGTGGAAGGGACACCAGTGGGGGGAGCAGCGCCTGCGGAGTGGGAACATGGACCTGAGCATCGGTCAGCAGGTGGTGCTGCGGCGGCAGTGAGCCTTCACCGCGCCGTGGTGGCCACCGCGCGCCGCAGGAGTTGCTCGAGGCAGCGGACGTAGTCATCGAGGGAGGCGTGCCTCCTCACGATGTCGAGCGCACGTTGGACGAGCGCCTCCTGCGCCGCCGCATCCCGGTGGAGGACGGTCAGCGCCTCCGCGAAGGCTTCCCCCGTGCATGCCTTCACCAGCAGGGACGCATCGTGCCGTTCGAGGAAGTCGCGGGCGCCGCCGCTGGGGGAGGCAGCCACCGGCAGGCCGCAGGCCATCGCCTCCAGGTAGGTGAGGCCCTGGCCCTCGTGCTCCAGCTTCGAGGCGAACAGGAGCGCGTCCGCGTCCCGGTACAGCGCGGGCAACTGCTCGCGGGGCAGCTTGCCGGCCCAGGTGATGCGCCCGTCCACCCGCAGCGCTCGTGCCCGCTGCCGCAAGGCCAAGAGGTACGCCGGCTCGTCCGCCGCGCCCGCCAGCGTGAGGGTGGCCCGCAGGCCGCGCTTCTCCAGCTCCGCCAGTGCGTCGATGGCCACGTCGGGGGCCTTGCTCGGGTGGAGCCGGCCGACGAAGAGCAATCGGGGCTCCGGGCGCATGGGCCGGAAGGGCCGTGCGGTGAAGCACGAGAGGTCCACGCCCTGCGGCTGCACCACGCCGGAGCCCAGCGGCACGCCGGCCGCGAGCGCCGTGCGCCGGACCGCGTCCGAGAGCCACGCGACCGCGGCGGGCTCGATGCCCCTCCACGTCCGCGAGGGCACCAGGAGCTCGTCGAGCAGGCCGCCCAGCCGGGCCCTGGGCCGCGCGTCCCGCCCCGCGCTGAACGCCACCGGCCAGTCGTCGTTCACCGTGACCACCGCGGGCACGCCGGCCTCCTGGAGCGTCCGCAGCGGCGCGAGCCCCAGCCTTCGCTGGCTCATGACCAGCACCGCGTCCGGCCTTCCGTGGACGCGCAGGTAGCGGCGCACCGCCGCGGCGTTCCATGCGCCGGCCACGAAGTGACGAAGGCGATCTCGGCCCGCGGGCCGGCCGAAGCGGCGTGCCAGGCACAGCGTTCGCCGCACGCGTCCGGCCTCCGAGCCGTCGCCGGTGGTGAGCACATCCACCGCGTGTCCTCGCCGCTCCAGCGTCTCCACCACGTCCCGTGCGAGGAGTTCGTAGCCGCCGAGGACGTCAGGGGGGTACAGGTTGGTGAGGACGGTGACTTTCACGAGCGGGCGCTTCCTCCGTTCAGGGGCGGGCGCCCCGTTGCAGGGGGTATGCCGCCGCGCGAGGTGCTCCTCCTCGTTGGAGACACCCGGCGGCAGCGCGCATGTCTCGCTTTGAGACGTCCCCGGATGGGCCGCGTTGGAAGGGAGTCAGCGGGCTGGCCGCGGTGTGTCTGGTCCGCAAATTGCGTGGTGTCCGCGCCCATGACTGCTGTGGAGCGCTCCAAGCGGCGCGTGGTGCACGTCCTTCGCAAGTACAACCCGCGGGAGTGGGGCGGGACGGAGACGCACGTCGTGGAAGTCACGCGGCGGCTGGCGCGGTGGGGTTGGCGGCCAGAGGTGCACGCTCCAGGGGGCCCCTCGGCGCCGGATGGCGCGCTGGGCCCCGAGGTGCCGCTGGTGCGCTTCAGGGCCTTCAATCCTTTCATCGGCCCGGCAGAGACGCGGAAGGCGCTCGTCGCCAACGCGGGCAATCTGATCACCTTCGATGAGCCTCTCCGGCTCGCGCGCGACCGGGGCCTCGCCCTGGCGCACCTGCACACGGCCGGGCGCATCGGTGGCGCCGTGCGGACCGCCATGCGCCTCACGGGCCGCCCCTATGTCCTTTCGGTGCACGGGCCCCTGCTGGCGCGGAAGGCGCAGCTGGCGCAGGACACCGCACGGCGGCACTCGGGGGGCATCGACGTGGGCCAGCCCATCGGAATGCTGCTCGGCGCCCGGCGCGTCATCCACGACGCCGCGCGTGTCATCACCTTCAACGAGGAAGAGCGGCGCGCCCTGGCCGAGGTGGTGGGGGAGCGGGTGGTGCGGCTCGACCAGGGCGTCGAGCTGGAGCGGCTGGCCTCCGGGAGCGTGGACCGCGCGCGCGGGCGCTGGCCACGGTTCGCCAGCGCGCCCCTCGTCACGCTGGTGGGGCGCGTCTCGCCGCAGAAGAACCAGCTGCTGGCCATCCGGGCCTTCGCCGCGGGAGCCCCCGAGGATCACCACCTCGTCCTCGCGGGCGCGGTGGTGGACGCCGCCTACCAGGAGCAGTTGAGGCGCGAGATCCAGGCGCTGGGCCTGGGGTCGCGTGTCCACCTGCTGGGCAATCTGGACGCGGAGACGGAGGTTCCGGACTTGCTGTCGCTCACCCGGCTGGTGCTGATGCCGTCGGTGCATGAGGCCTTCGGGCTGGTGGTGCTGGAGGCGTGGGCGGCCGGCCGTCCGGCGATGCTGGCGGTGCACTCGGGACTGGCGGACCTCACCAGGGCCATTGGCGATGAGGGGCTGAGCGTGCCGACGCTGGAGGTGCGGGACTGGGCGGTGGCGCTGCGACAGGCGCTCACCCATCCGGATCGGCTGGAGGTGGCGGCGCGTGCGGGCGCGGAGCTGGTGCGCCTGCGCTTCAGCTGGGACGCGGTGGCACGGAATCTCGAGGACCTCTACCAGGCCGTCATCGAGGAGGGAGGCCGGCGATGATGGACGGGATTCCGGTGCGGCGGGCGCTCCGTCGCTTGCAGCGGATGGCGTTGGAGCGGCGGGCCTCCCCGTTCGATGCGGACGCACTCCGGTGTCCGGCGATGGTGTTCGCGCCGCACCCGGATGACGAGACGCTGGGCTGCGGGGGAACCATCCTCCAGAAGCGGCGCGTGGGGGCGACGGTACGCATCGTCTGCCTGACGGATGGCGCCAGCTCGCACCCGGACCTGCTCACGCACGACGAGTTGAAAGCGGTGCGGGCGCGGGAGGTGCGGGGCGCGGCGAAGGTGCTGGGCGTGGAGGAGAAGGACCTCTTCCTGCTGGGCTTTCCCGACCGTGAGCTGGACGCGTGCCGCGAGGCGGCGGTGGCGCGGGTGGCGGAGCTGCTGTGGCGGCATCGGCCGGAGCAGCTCTTCGTCCCGTACGCCCGGGGCGAGCACCTGGACCACGTGAGCACGAACCACATCGTGCGCGAGGCGGTGGCGCGGGTGGGGCTGCCGGTGACGTTGCTCGAGTACGCGGTGTGGGCCTGGCGGCACTGGCCCATGGTGGGCCTCAGGGGGACCCGGCGGTCTTTGCTGGCAGGGGCGGTGTCCACGCGGATGGGGCTGTGGATGGCCAGGGAGTTCCGGACGAAGGTGCTCATCCGGGACGTGCTGGCGCAGAAGCGCGCCGCGCTGGCGCTGCACGCCTCGCAGATGGAGCGCCGGGATGCGGAGCCGCGCTGGCACACGCTGGAGGACGTGGACGGGGGCGAGTTCCTCCCATGCTTCTTCGAGGACTACGAGCTCTACCGCCGCATCGACATCTCGGCGCGCTGATGGAGACGAAGTCCCTCATCTTCCTGAGCCTGGGCGCGGTGGTGATTCCGGCGGGGATTGCCGCCGTGGGGAGGTCCGCGCGCCTGAAGCACCTCTGCGCGGGCCTGCTCATCTGGGGCACCACCCACTATTCGGCGCGGACCATCAACTTCTTCAGCCGCGAGTGGTACCGCGGCACCACCCGGGGCTTTGAGTTCTGCTGGCTCGACTTCCTGTGGATCTTCCTGTTCGCCGACGAGCTGCGGAAGCGCAAGCCGGGTCAGCGGCTCGGGGTGCCCTTCGCGCTCGTCAGCATGGGGGGCTTCATCGCGTACAACGCGGTGAACATCCTCCTCTCCGAGCCCCAGCTGTTCGGCCTGTTCGAGCTGTCGAAGATGGTCCGCGGCCTCATGGTGTACGCGGCGGTGGCGTACTACGTGAAGAACGAGAAAGACCTCCGCCGCATCGTCACGGCGCTGGCCATCACGATCATCTACGAGTGGTTCTGGGTCATCCACTCCCGTGTCGTGCTGGGGCACTCGCGGGCGGATGGGACGCTGTTCCATGCGAACACGCTGTCGATGTTCAACCTCATCGCCGTCCCGGTGCTGTTCGCGGTGGCGCTCTCGGACGTGGAGCCCCGCCTCCAGCGCCTGTGCGGCGTGGCCACCTTCCTGGGCTCCTTCTCGGTGCTGTGCACCGTGTCGCGCGCGGGGCTCGTCTCGCTCGGGCTGCTCCTCTTGGGGGTGGCCTTGACGTGCGGGGCGCTGAAGCCCACCCCGAAGACGTTCGCGGTGTCGTTCGCGCTGTTCCTGGTGGCCATCCCCGTGGGCCTCAAGCTGGCGCCATCCTTCCAGGCCCGCTTCGAGTCGGAGGGCGGACTGTCCAAGGAGTTCGGAGGCAGGGAGACCGAAGGGCGCGGAACGTATGTCTATCTCGCGCGGCTGATGCACGCGGACCACTTCTTCGGCGTCGGGCTGAACAACTGGTCCTACTGGGTGTCGAACACGTACGGCAGGATGATTGGATACGGCTACATCCCCTACACGGGCACCGGCGAGGCGCCGCCGGACGGACCCATCCCCGCGGGCTCGAACGTGGACGCGGCGCAGGCGCCTCCGGCGCACAGCCTGTATCAGATTACGCTCGGTGAGACAGGCTGGCCCGGTGTCGTCCTGTTTGCCATTGTCTGGCTGCGCTGGTTCACGATGGGCGCCAGCTTCTTCTCCAACCGCTCGCCCGCGTTCCGCTCACGCTTTGGAATTGGCGTCTTCTTCGGCCTCCTGGGCGCCTTCGCCCAGAGCTTCTCCGAGTGGGAGTACCGCCAGACGCCGCTCCTCTTCCTGCTGCACATCCTGCTGGGAGCGCTGGCGGCCGTGTACCCGGCCCGCCCGTCCGTGATGGCCAGGCGGGCCTCCGCGGTGTGACGCCGCCTGGGGGACGACTCCGTGCTGGGGCACGGAGTCGTCCGCTCCAAATTTCCCGTACTAAGGCGACTCTAACCGCACGTGATGCCTACGCAGACACAGGCCCCCTCATCGCAAGTCCAGTCGTTGGTCGGGGACGGGCACCGATTCCCGCAGCCACCACAGTTATTCCTGTCATTGCTTGTGCTCACGCACGTGCCATTGCAAATCGCCCACAAGGGAGCTGGAGCGGTCGTGCACGCCTGTGTCTGGGTGCTGCTGCTCGGAGCGCACTGGCATGTCGCTGCGTTGGGGGTGTAGTTCGTCACGGACCTCGACTGCGTCCCCCCCTGTCCACAGGGCGTCGTGCCACTGCATGCGCTCCACGCCCCGTAGGTCGTCCCCGGGCACGTAGGCGGTACGGGGTTGTCCGGACACGCCTGCGTCTCGGTGGTGGTGCCCCCCACGCACTGGCAGGTTGAGGTGTTGAGATTGGAGGTCGTCACCGTCCTGGACTGCGTCCTGCCCAGTCCGCAGCCATTGCCGCCACTGCATGCGCTCCACGCCCCGTAGGTCGTCCCCGAGCACGTCGGCGGGTTTGTCGACCGCGAGCACGACTGTGTCTCCGTGCTGGTGTTCGAAGAGCACGTCCCCCCTGAACAGGAGTAAGACGTCACGGTCCTCGACTGGGTGCCCGTGGAGTCGCAGGCATTATCGAAGCCTCCGCAGGTGCTCCAACCCGAGTAGCTGGTCGGGGGGCAGGGTTGAGGCGTGCACGAGGCCGTCTCGGTGTAGGAACTGGCGACACAACTGCCCGTGCCACAGTTGAAGCTGTAGGTGGTCACCGTGCGGGACCGGGTGGAGCTGCCACAGCTATTGGAACACGCGCTCCACGCCCCGTAGCTCGTGGGCTGGCAGGTGGGGTCGATGGTCCTGGAGCAGGACTCCGAATACGTGCTGCTGCTGCCGGAGTTACACCCGCCCCCCGAGCAAGCGACGGAGCTCGCGGTGCAGGAGCGGGTGCCCGTGGTGTCACAGTAGTCACTGAAGCCACCACAGGAGCCACAGTTGGTGGAGGAACTACACACGATTCCGTCGGTGTCGCGGAAGCACGTCTGGGCCCCAGAGCTGGAACTCGGAGCGCCACATGCACCGCTCGCGCAGGTGTAGTTCGTCACGGTGCAGGACTGCGTGCCCTCCTCATCGCAGGTGTCGCTGAAGCCGGTGCAGGCGCCACAGTTGCTGTAGGTAGTATTGCACGGAGTGTTCGTGGTGCTGCGGGTGCACGCCTGTGTCTCGCTCGAGTTGGCGCCGGCACACGTGCCAGCGCTGTTGCAGGCATACGAGGTGACCGTGCGCGACTGGCTCCCCGTCTCATCGCACGTATCGCTGAAGCCACCACAGCTGCCAAAGGTGCCGTAAGAGGGGGAAGCACAGGTGGTGCCAACAGGCGCCAGGGGGTGGGTGCAGGTGCCGGAACCATTACATACGTCATTGGTGCAGGCGTTGCTGTCGCTGGTGCAGGCGGTGCCGGCAGTCTTGGGCGCGTAGACGCAGGTGCCGCTGGAGTCCGTGCCCGTCGGGTTGTAGCACTCGCTGTTGGGAGGGGTGTTGCAGGCCGTCCCGGCGCACGTCCCGGTGCTGCTGCAGACGTCTCCGATGGTGGTGGAGTTG
>NZ_RAWE01000029.1 GCF_003611695.1 Corallococcus carmarthensis
GGGCTTGCGGGGTGTCATTGTCTAGTCCTTTCGTGCGCCTTGGGCGGCGCGCGTGAGGCATGTGCGCTCTGTTTTTCGTGTATGACAAGTCATTGTGCGCTGGGGTTTTGTAGATGCGCGAAGCACTCCAGGTCGATGGCGCGCGGGTCGAGATGCACGAAGGAGGTGGTTCCGTCCGGGTGAATGGGGGCCGCGTCGATGCAGTCCTCGGCCGTGACACCCCCGAGGCGCGCCAGCTTTTCGTTGTCATTCACGTAGTAGTCATCTGCGTCCGGGTTGGCGTCGGAGCGGAGGCTACCGCGCAACACCGCGAAGATGCGGACCCTCTGCCCCCGGAGACCGGGGATTTCGTTGCCGAGGTAGGTGGTGTCGGTGCCGATAAACATGCGTGTCTCCCTGGCGCGCGGTGGGCAGCGCGTGAAGGCATACACGCTCTGCCTTGGGGGCATAGCAAGTCGAGGAACGAGGGATTCGCGACGTCCCGGGGCATCGCGGCGCGGGGGGGGGTGCTGACAGTGTATGTCTACTGACTGGACTCTTCAGGGGTGCGGGGCTGCTCGTCGGCGAGCACCGCGATTCGGAGGCCCTGCGGGAACCAGCGCTCGCGAGCCTCCTGTGACAGGGGATGCGTCACCACCTGTGGGGCGCTTCCACCCTTCGGCTTGAGTGCCCTGTGTAGGCGCCCGCGCTGGACGAGCTCTGCATGGAGATGGCCGACGAGGAGTCGGTGCAGGTGGCCGAAGCTGCCAGGCGCTGGATGCTCCGGCTCTCCTTCGGCCGCGCGAATGAGGAACTCGGAGGAGCGGCAAGAAGCGCACGGAGGAAGTTGGACGAGGCCGTCGTCCACGTTCTCACGGCGGGCGACGCCTACCTCCAGGGAGTCGAGTGCGGAGCGGTTGGTGCTGTCACACCGCGCACAGCGCTGCAGGACGTGCGTCTCGGCGATTTCGAGGAGGGCCATGGAGTCCTCAAGCGATGGCGATGTACGCGCCGAACCAGTACGTGGCCCCAAGCGCGGGGATGGTTTGGTGGCTGTAGAAGGCGAAGCCGTCCCGGTCCGGCACCATGACGGTGGGGTTGCCGGCGAAGCTGCCGCTGGTGGCGTAGGGGGTGAAGGTGAGGGAGGAGGGCGCTGTGGGAAAGCGACTTCGAAACGTCACGGAGCCGCCGCCAGGAAGCAGGTCATGCGCCGCGGTGTCGCTGTTGCAGTACTCCATGCCGAAGCGGCCCTCCTCGCGCAGGCCGCTGCCCGTCAACTCGAAGGCGGAGTTGTTGGAGGCAGTGCCCATGGACAGCCTCCAGGTGCGCGTCCACGTGGTGAAGGTGGCGGCCATGCTGTTGTCGTGGAGGAACTCGGCTTCATTGCGCGAGAGGCGGAAGCCCCCAGCGGAGAGGGCGGTGTCGTCCCGGGCCCAGGCACTGCCATTCCAGTCGGCATTCAACACGAACCACACGGAGGCATTGTCGGCGAAGAGGCGCAGCCTGCAGGCCGAGCTACCGGCACCTCGGGAGTCGAAGAGAAGGACGCGACCGGCGCCCAGGACGGGCTGGACGATGGCCTTGTGCTGGCCCGCCGCCGCCTCGTTGCCGCGGAAGTGCCCGCCGCTGAAGGCAGTGAGGGCTTCGGCGAGGGCCGCCTCGACGGTGCCTGCCGTGAGGAGGTTGCCCGTGTCCGCGACGGAGACAGCGGAGGCCGCGTGAACCCCAGCCCCCTGGGTGACGTGCCCGTTGAGGATGCCCAGCAGCGCGGCCAACTGCTGCTGCAGGCTGCTGGCAGGAAGGGCATGGGGCGTCCCGGCCAGCGCGTCTCCTCCGACGCGAGACGCCCCCGGGCTTCCGGCCGTCGTCTCGCCGAGGCGGGTGACGACCTCCTGGAGTTGGGCCTGCACGCTGGTGGCACTGACGTAGCCATGCGGCGAGGCGCCGATGGCGCTGGCATGGTGGGCCCCGGTGGCCGCGCCTTGGTGGGCGTTGAGGAAGCCCAGCAACGAGGAGAGCTGCGTGTCCACGGTGCCCGCCGGTAGGAGGTTGGGTGTGCCGGGCACCGCGTCCGCGCCGACACGGGAGGCGCCTGGGGCGCCTGCGACGGCGGTGGAGAGCTTGTCGACGACTTCGTCCACGGCCTCCTGCACGGTGGTGGAGGTGATGAAGCCGTGGGGCGCGTAGTCCACGGCATCGGCCCGGTGTCGCCGGGCGGCGCCGGAGAAGTGGCCGGCCAGCTCGGCGTCTACCTCGTCCAGCGTCGCCTGCACCGTGTCCGCGCTGGGGCTCAGGACGTCCCAGGTGCCACTCTCCACGGCCACGGAGGTGCCCCGGGCGAAGATGAAGGCCTGCCGGCGGGAGGTGTCCAAGTCCGCGGCGAGAATCTGCGTCTGCCCCGGGCGGCGCCGGACGTCACACAACAGCAGCTCGTCGGGCTGGATGGCGGGCTTGGGCGCCTGGCCGACGGGGCCCTCCGGGGCCTGGCGCACCACCAGCTCGAAGGCCTCGTCGCGGCGGAAGTACACCTGCTGGGAGTTGCCGTCCGTGCGTGGCTCGGACAGCAGTCGGGTGAAGCGCAGGAAGATGCCCACCCACCGCTCGCTGCCCGAGGTGGAGACGTCGGTGGGGATGCCGGAGACGTCCACCGCACAGTCCACTGTCTGCCCGGTGCCGAAGAAGATGCGCTGCCCGAGGTTGTCGTAGGCTCGGCCCGGGGCCGTCAGGTCGACAGAGAGGTTGGGCACGGGCGCGTGCGGCGCGGGCACCGCCCCGGAGATGACGCCGTGGACGCCCAAGTCAGAGGCGAGGTTTCGGTCCGCCTGCTCCGACTGCGCGAAAGCCAAATCCAACTCGGCCTCCGTCACGCGCTGCCTGAAGAAAAAATCCAGCCGGTTGCTCATGCCTGTGCCCTCCAGAGGAAGGCAAAGGCAGGGCGCGAGAAATCGGGGACATGCCGTAGGGCATTCAGTGCAGCGTCGTCGTCTCGCCCAGTTCGCTGAGTCCCAGCTCCCAGTGCTCCGGGAGAATGGGCGGCAGGGGCTCCACCAGGTCCACGAAGTGGGTGTGTGCGGGCTTGAGGTACTCGATGAGGGTGCGCAGGCGCTGGCGCTCCGCGGGCGAGAGGAGACGCTCCACCTCGACGTTGAAGGCGTAGCGGGCGAAGCGCTCCGAGGGGCCCAGCACCCAGTCCACGCCCAACTCGGACTCGCCCAGCACGAGGGTGTCCGAGGCGAAGGGGGAGATGGCCCTCACCTCGATGCCGAGGAAGAAGCGAATGGCGTTGCGCAGGCCCAGTGCGGTGCCCTTCTGCTTGTACATGTCCACGAGGATGGCGCCCAGGCGGCGCCGGGCGAGGCCGTCCAAATCGAAGGCGAAGGGGTTGCCCAAGTCCTGGAGGATAGCGTCCAGGAAGGCCTCCGGCGCGCGCTCCAGGTCAAAGACGTCGGGGAAGGCGTCCAAGTCGGCGAGGAGCAGGTCCGTCACCTCCTGGAGGCAGGAGATGAAGCGGCGCAGGTCGCCCGTCACGTCGTCCCGGCGGTTGTGGCGGGGCAGCATGTCCCAGAGCTGGAAGTGCCGGGAGGGCGGCCGGGCTGGCCGGAAGCCAGGAAAAGTGGCGCGGTGGTAGGGGGCGAGCACCGGGTTGCCGTGTGCGTCCGTCACGCCCTCTACTCGCACTTCGTACACCACGTCCGGCGTCAGCTCCGTGTCGAGGACGAGGTGGACGAGGGGGCCGTCCGCCGCAGCCTCGAGGGATGCGACTGGGACTGCGGGCGCACCGCGAGGCGTGAAGGTGAAGCGCGCCGAGGGCGGCACCCGGACGGACTCGTCGAAGGCGAGGCGCACGGACTTCGGCGCCAGGGCCTGGGCGCCCACGAGACGGGGGGCCGTCCTGTCCTCCACAGTGAAGGTGTACGTCTCGTCGAGGAGGTGCGCGGCGCCTGCCGTGGCCGAGACGACGCGCACGGAGACGGGGGCCTGGCTGGCCAGCGGCACCGCCGGGTGCAGCACCACGCGCAAGGTGTCCGCCGACTGCGTCACCTCCGCCAGAGGCCCCGCGAAGGCGGGTGTCACCTCTGCGCTGGCGCCGCCCTCGAATGCGAGGACTCCACCCACCCAGACGCGTGTGGCCGCCCGGGCGATGCCGTCCACGCCGACGTCCACCAGCTCCAGTTCCAGCACGGAGTCGACGGAGACGTCCTCCTCCCCTGGGCCCGGAGCGCGGTTGAGGAGAAGGGTGCGGCGCGTCTCGGCGAAGAGGGAGACGGTGTCGACGTAGAGGGTGGGCAGCTCAACCGTGGCCATGGGGCTTCCTCACTGGGAGACGAGCTCCAGGCGGACGCCCACCGTGTGGACACCGGAGAGCTTCGAGACGTTGGCGGCCAGGTCCGCGACGAGGCGCTCGCGGCCGGGGCGCCCGAGGCAGCGGGCGTACTTCACCCCGCCCACGACGAGGGACGCTTCCCAGGCCAGGCCCGCGGGGGCGCCTGAAGGCACACGGAGGCGCAAGGCGGCGCGGAACAGGTCCACGCCGGTGACGTCCACGGCTTGCGTCACCTCGGCGAAGTCCCCAGGGGCCAACTCGAATCGGCGCCCGGGCTCCTCGTCGCCGAGGACGAGGAGGTACTCGCCCGAGGCGGGCGTGCCCCGCTGGGGCCGGATGCGTCCCTGGCCCAGGCCGAGGCGGCTGGTAAAGGCGGTGAGGGCCATGGGCGTCACACCTGCCGGGACAGATCGAGCGAGTCGAAGTAAGCCCGGCGGGTGACGTCCCGCACGGCGAAGCCGAAGCCGCCACGGCCCGAGGTGAGGGGCTGGCTGCCGGAGTTGATGCCGAGGGCGTCGTCGATGAAATCGGCCATGCCCGGCACGGGCTGCCAGTCGGGAGGCGTACCGAGCGGGTGCGCGGCCAAGTCGCTGTGGAAGGCCTTGAGGACGACGTCGCCGTTGGCGTTGACGATGACGTCCAGCCGCAGGTGCAGCCAGGTGCCCTGCGAGAAGCTGGCCGAGGACTTCAGGAGGACGCCGGGGCCGTCCGCGTCAGGCAGGCCCGTGGCCACCGCGCCCTTGCGCAGCACCACCCGGTGCGGCTCGTCGTCGGAGAGGCCCAGGAGGTAGGCGGAGTCGTTGACGGAGGTGCCCTGGCCGCACAGGAAGAGGAAGGGCGAGAAGCCGGTGGGACCGCCACCGGTTCCGCGCTGGAGGCAGCCGCGGATGCTGCCTCCCTTGGCCATGGGGGCGAAATCGGGGAGGTTGGCGAAGAGACCCACTGCGCCCTGCGCGGCGGTGAGGGAGTTGAAGGCGAAGAGGAAGTTGCCACCGCCCGGGGGACGGGCAATGCCCGCCGTCACGCCCCTGTCCACGGTGGCGATGTCCAGTCCGCCGTTGAGGTAAGTCCAGTCTGCGAGTGCCATGGTGTCCTCATTGCGTGGCGGCCAGAGGCCACCCGGTGTCGAAGTCCTCGGTGGGCTGCGTGGTGCTGAAGAGGGCCTCGCGCGCCGTCACGTCTTCCCAGCGCCAGGCGTAGGTCTCGTTGGTGTGCCAGCGCTGCCCGAAGTCCTCCTGCGGTGAGTTGCTGAAGAGGCCCGCCAGGGAGGTGACGTCCGTCCAGTCCTTGAGGAAGAGCCCTTGGCCCCACGTCTCGACGGCCTGCCCCTCGAAGCGGTGCGGGACGAGTTGCGCGGGCGGCAGCTCGAAGAGGAAGCCGTCGTTGTCCCAACCTCGGGAGAAGGCCTCGAAGCCCTCGCGCTGGCCGGAGAAGAAGGCAAGGGCAACAGCGCCGTCGGAGAGAGAGGCACGCCACGTGTACCAGCGCTCGAAGTCCTCGCAGGACTCCTCCAGCACACCGAAGCCCGCCAGGGCTTCGAGGCGAGCCACCGCCGTCAGTGTCCAGTGGGCAGCCTCGCCGGGCCGTCCGCCCGCGTCCTCGAAGCTGGGGTTGAGGAGGGCCATGTCAGAGGAGCCCTCCGGTGTCCCCGTCCTGCAGGGTGACGCTGCCCAGCACCGACAGCTCCCGCACCGTCAGCTTCACGTCCGCCGGCAGGCCGTTCAGCGTCAGGTCCATGCGTGAGTCGCCCATCTTCCGCACTCCAGGCACATCGCGGATGACGTTGAAGACGTCCGACCAGGCCACCTCGCCGGCCGGGAAGCCCTGGGCGTCCTTGAGGTTGAATCCAAAGTCGATGCGCGGGTTGGGTGTGCCGTCAGGCTCGCTGACGCGGAAGTGGGCAGCCAGCGCCTGGCGGACGCGCGCGGCGACGTCCTGGGCTGAGGCGCCCTGGCGCAGGAAGAGGCGCGCGGAGATGTCCACGCGCCGGTACACCGGCTCCTGGACGGCCACCTGGAAGGTGAGGGTGCAGGGGTAGACTTCCGTCACCTGCCGCAGCACCTGGGCCTTGAGGGCGGGCGTGGGGACTCCGCCGCCCTGGGGCACCACGTAGAGGATGCCGGCATTCTCGGCGATGGTGGCGTCCTCGTTGGACGTCAGCATCAGGGCGCGCGCTACTCCGGGGAGGCGCCGGGCGTTGATTTCGAAGTCCTCGCGGGAGACGGTGCGCGTCAGGGCCCGGAGACTCTCGGGGGCGAGCAGCTTCGCGGAGGCCACCGTCTGCCTGTCCGCGCCGCCGGAGGCAGGGGCGGCGTTGCTGACGGACACCTGCACCGCGTGGCCGTGGGCGTCCCGGAAGCTGCCCTCCACGACGACGAGGCGCCCCGCGTCTACGTTGCCGGCCGCGCCGCCACCCGTCCTGTACACCACCGCCACGGTGCCAACGGGCGGCAGGCCGTTGACGCCGTTGCCGAAGCGGACGGTGGCCTTGTCCCCCTGGTCCACACTGACGAGGAAGTGGGCGTCGGAGGCGCGGGAGTTGAGGAAGGTGTCCACCTCGCTGAATGCACCCTGGGCAGTGGACACGAGGGCGGTGCCATCGAGGTAGGGCGCGAAGTCCAGGTGCGCCTCGAAGTCGGCGAGGCCGCGCGCGTCGAAGAGCTGGGTATGCGCCTTCGAGTGCTCCACGACGGCGAGGACGCGCGGTGGGTTGGCGCCGGCCGGAAGGGTGACGGACGAGAGGAGCTGGAAGCGGACGGCCTCCGTCACCTCCTGGGTGCGGACGACGGTGCCGGTGGGGAAGGTGACAGGGGCGGCGGGAGGCTGGGCCAGGCGCAGCTCCACTTCGGCTGTGGCCGCCTGCGCGCCGTGAAGCCGGTAGCCCAGCATGCGCGCCAGGGCGATGACGTTACGGCGCTGAGTGGCCGTGGAGAGGCGTGATTCGCGGGCGAGGTTGTCCTGGTAGAAGCCGAGGACGTCGCCGAGAAAGGCGTGCATCTCCAGCAGGACGTTGCCGAAGCTGGCGACGTCGAAGTCGCTCCAGTCCGGGAAGACGCTCTTCGTCAGCGCCACGAGGCGCGCGCGCAGGGCGTCGAAGTCGCGGTGGGTGTAGTCGGTGGACGCAGGAAGAAGTGGCACGTCGGCGAAGGCCTCCACCAGGAGACAAAGACCTTCGGCCCACTTCTTCAGGGGACACTGGAGGCACTTCTCCTGGTGATTGCCGCCCAGTGCAGTACTGTTTTGGTGCGTGGCGGTGACTGCTGCGGGATAGGGCGCGCCGTGTAGCGCCGTTCGCGCGTGTCTCGCCGGGCACAACCTCAAATGGTAGTCCCTGCTGCGTAATGATATCAGATGCGCAGCACCGTGCCTATTGCACTTGAGTGCCGAGCCGGAGCGCTCCCAGACATAGATAGTACGAGGGTCGGCTCTATGTCGCTTGGTCGGGTTACAGCAATGGAGGAACTCCGAAATGGCTCAGTGGCTCTACAACTCGTCGGGTCAACCGGTTGCATTCGTTAGTGGTGGAGACAAGGTGTTTTCACACAGCGGCCAGTTCATTGGTCGCCTGGATAAGGACGAAGTGTGGCATGGCGCCTACAAAGGTGAGGTCGTCCAGGGCGACTTGTTTCTCTATAAGAATGGCAAGGGTTCAACGATGAGGGGTACCCCTGGCACCCCTGGCACCCCTGGCATACCAGGGAGGCCTGGGACGCGCGGGGCGCGCGGACTGCCATTCGGATATTCCGACGTCGACCTCGATTAAAGATCGGTTCAGGTAAGTGGCAGTACTGCTGGAACTAACTCTTCGGATGCCCAGTAGACTGCCGCTGCTCAGCCAGGGAGGGGAACGTCGAAGTCCGCTGTCGTGTCACCCTCGCGTACTCGCACACAAAGCGTCAGCATGGCTGCATCCTGCTCGACGCGGACCTGCACGAACTGGACGCCAGGCAGCCAGCGAGCGAGGGCATCACGGACGTACACACGCGCCAGCTCCGCCAGCACGGTGTCGTTGCGCTGGTGGCGAAGGCGCGAGAGTCCGGCCCCGAAGCTGGTGCGCCAGGGCAGCTCGCCGGTGGAGTGGGGCGTGGCGCCTTCCGTCAGCAGCACCTGCCGCACCTTCGAGGCGAGCAGCTCGGCCCCGGTGCCGGAGGCGAAGTCGCGCTTCTTGTCTCTGCGGAAGGGGACAAGGAGATTCTGGAGCGCCCGACTCATGACGTCCTCCTCACGGAATGGGGATGGCCGCGCGCACCTGCTGCAGCGCGCGGACGATGGCGTCGAGGGGCGCAGTGGCCTCTTCCAGGGCGCTCCCCTCGAGGCTGGAGAAGTCCGGCACCTGGGGGCCGCCCACCAGCCCCAGGAAGACGTTGAGGAGGGCCATGAGCTGGGAGAGGGCGGCCAGGGCCTTGCCGACGTTGGCGGCCTCCTGGGCGACGTTTGCCTCCGCGCAGCCGGCCACCGCGAGGAGGCCCGCGTCCCCAATCTGGGCGGCACGTTGCCGGGCCCGCGCCACACTCGAAAGGCGCAGCTGCAGGTGCAGGAGTTGACCACGGGCATGGCCCAACTCGCCCAGGACGATGTCGATGACGCCGACCACCGTGTACGGCACCGAGAGCTGGGGGACGAGACGGAGCAGCTTGGACACCTTCTCGGCCAGCTTCGGCAGTGCTGCTGCGATGGCCGTCGGATCCGGCGGAGGTCCCAGCGCGTCAGGTATCGCCTTCACGACGTCGACGAGGGCCAGCACCGCGCCGATGATGTCGAAGAGGGGCGTGAGCGGCGCGAGCGCTGGCTGGACGGCCTGCAGGAGCTGGTGGTGCTGTAGGGTGGCGCCGCCGGGCAGGGTGAGCGTGGGCGCTTCGGGAAGCGGGGGGATGTGGATGCAGATGGGCAGCGCCATGGGCTTCCTCAAATCGGCTCGGCGATGGGTCGCACCACCCGCCCGGCAATGGTGACTTGGGCTGCTTCCAGAGAGATGGCTCCCACCGCACGCAGACTGAGGGCGGTGGTGGCTTCCAAGGTGACGGTGTTCTCCTCCGCGTCGAAGGTGAGGCAGTCGCCCGTCTTCCGGTTGGTGAGCTTCAGCTTTCGGTGGCCAACCGACTCGTTCAACTCCACGCGGAAGGTGGGCGTAGCGAGGACGCGGTTGTCGGGCGGAGACACCTGGGCTTCTTCGGGCACCTCGCTCTGACCGCCGGGCCGCCCCCAGTGCGCGCTGAGGTAGTAGGGGGCGTCCACGTCTCCCTGGTTGAAGAAGACGGCCACCTCGGCGCCCACGTGCGGCACCGCGAAGAAGCCCGTGTCCTTGGCGCCCCCGCCGGAGGTGCCCAGGGGCCAGGCCCAGGCGGACTCAGGCTCGAGGACGCCGGGGATGCACACGCGGACGCGGCCGAGTCTCTCCGCGTCCTCGCGCTGCGTGACGTAGCCGACGTACATGCCCAACAGGCGCGTGTCGTGGGTGAGGAGGTCGTCGTCGAAGGTGCTCATGGTGCGTTTCTCATGGTGGGGGACTGCCGCTCGCCTCGGGGTCTCCCGCGCCGAGAGGCTGCCCGTTAGCGCGGTACTCGACGTGTGTGCGTCCCGACTTCTCGTCGACGACTTCCAGCTCCGTCAGCACACCGCCCGTCGCGGGCGCACAGACGTTGGGCTGACCGCCCTGGGGCTGGCCCTGCTTCTCAGCGCTGGCTTGCTGACGCTGCCCCGTGCCGTCACGCGACAGCTTCAAGTCCGTGGTGTAGCCGGAGGAGGAGAGGACGTGCTTCGCCTCGGTGACGTAATACTTCCCGGACAGGAAGCTGGAGATGCCGCGCACCTCCACGACGGACTTCGCGCGCAAGCTGGGGTTGCCCACCACCTGGAGGGACAGCTTTACGGTGCCGGCTTCCGCGCGCCGGAAGCGGGCCTCGGACTCGCGCTGGGCCTGGGCAGGTGTCGACGCCGAGGTGGGCTGGACGCTGGTTGTGCTGTTGCGAAGTTGCAGCGAAGTGGTGCCCGTGCGCTTGTCCACCACCTCGAGGAAGTCCGCGAGGGTGGTGCGCTCCACGGTGGCGCTGCTCGCCTGGGCTTCGATGTTCGCCTTGGCCATGGCGTCCCGGCCACGCACTTGAGCCTTCCCCACGCGGCGGCCCAGTTCGGACTCGACGTTGACGGAGAGGATGTCGCCCCGGCCCGCGTCGGAGTACCACCACAGCACATGGGTGGGGGCTGAGGCCTGGTTTCGCGGGGCGAAGGTGAGGCCCCTGTCGTCGACGTGGAACTCGAACTCCTCCCGCGCGGCCAGGCGCCGGAGGAGGCGCGCATCCGTCTCCCCAGCCTGATGGATGGTGTCGAGGGGCTCTCCCGTGTCCTCGACGTGGACGGAGTTCCCCTCGTAGCCGTACTCGGCGGCCACCTCGCGCACCACCTGGCCGCGCGTCTTGCCCGTCCAGGTGCGCGTCTTCGCCTCTCGGTGCATGAGGGTGCTGAGGGCTTGCCCCTCGACGGTGAGCACCTGGAAGCCCTTCAGCTTCTTCACGACGACTCGCCGCGGAGGAGCCATGAGCCCCGGGTAGCCCCAGGACACCTCCAGCACCGCGCCGCCCACCAGCTCCACCCTGTCGAAGAGGGCCAAGTCGAAGTTGTCCAACTGGAGAGACAGCTTGTCGGCCTTCTTCGCGGAGTCCTCGAAGGTGAGGCTGAGGACGCGGCCCTCGAGGGAGAGGGGCTCGCCGCTGCGGGCCTTCTCATGTGCCAGCAGCGTGAGGCGCACGCCAGGCGCGCTCCTGTCGAGGGGGGACGTCATTCGGACACCCTCCGCCGCTGCTCGCTGAGGATGACGTCGGTGAGGACGCGCAGCGAAGGGATGAAGAGGCGCCGGCCAGTCTCCAACTCCAGCGTCGCGTCGATGATGGGCTCCGGCTGGAAGTCGGCGAGTGCCCACCAGAATCCGCAAGCGCGCGGCAGGGGCGCGAAGTAGCGGCCGGCCAGCCCCCAAAGGGAGTCACCCTGGGCGACGAGGTGGACGCGCGTGTCCGCATGCGGCTGGAAGCCGTAGGGGACTCTCTCGGTGAGGAAGAGGCAGCCCACCTCGTCCCGCACACCGAGGCAGAAGGAGTAGCGGCTGCCGGCGTGAGGGGCCACTACGGCACCTCCTGCCGGAACTGCTCGGAGGTGACGCGCGTGTCCAACACCTCCTCGAAGGTGACGGTGGCGGTGTAAACGAGGACGCGGCCGTCGACGGCGAACTGGCGGTACTGGAACTCCACGCTGGCGACGACGCACTCCACGGTGAGGACGCCGGGCCAGAGGACGAGGACGCGCGGTGGCACCGTCGTCAGCACACCCTCGGTACCGGCCGGGGGCACGGTGAGAGCGCGCAAGAAGGCACGGAACGCCATGATGTTGGACGTGTCGGCCTGCTGGGTGGCGAAGAAGGCGTCCAGGTAGAACTCCACGCCCGCCAGTTGCCGGTTGGAGGTGCTCTGAAATTGGAGCACCTGGTGGGAGAGGCCCGGCACCGCGAGGCGGTTCCAGTTCACCTGGAGCTTCTCCACCAACTGCGTGGGGTTGAAGAGGCACTCCATGGCCTCGCCGGTGAGGACATTCGCCAGCACGCAGCGAGGAGGACGGGCGAGGCCAGCAGCGAAGGACACGTGGGGCCTGCCTTTCAGTAAGACGCCATGGGGGAGAAGCTGCGGGAGGCGGCGTCCCTCTCGGCGCGCGCCGTGGCTTGGGCAAGCACCTCTCCGTCCACCTGGACACTCACGAGGACGGGGTTGCTGGCAGGTGCGCCCGGCTGCGAGGAGAGCACCTCGGCCTGGGGCAGCGAGGCCTGGAGGGCCGCCACCGCCGGCATGGACGAGGACTCCAGGGGCCACTCCGCCGGCAAGGTGGAAGCCATGGTGGCGACGGGCGTCGGGGCCGCGTCGGGAGAGCCCTCGAGGCCGAAGGCGACGGACAAGTCCCGGTGGAGGGTAAGCCGAGCCGTCCGCAGCGCCTGCTGGAGGCCCGTGTCCTTGCCGAAGAGGCTCGCCACGGCGTCCACGACGCCGAGGATGGCGCCCACCAATTCCAAGAGGACGCCCGAGATGGCGTCCACCACCCCGAAGACGATGAGCTTCAGGCCCGTCCACGCCTCGGCCCAGTTGCCGGTGAGGGCGCCACTGAGCGTGAGCACGACGCCCCAGAAGACGTCTAGCACGCCGGAGAAGGCCGCCAGGGCCGCGTTGAGGATGCCCCCTACCACCGACACCACGAGGGAGACGGCGGACACCAACACGCCAATGACGGTGGTGATGTTGCCGATGGCAAACCCGATGGCTTCCCCCATGAGCGTCCACCCACTGGTGCCCTGCTGGACAGCGGAGGTGGTGCCAAAAAGGCCTGAGAGCGCCCCGCCGAGGACGCGGCCCAGGTGCCCCAAGCTGCCCAGGAGGACGTCGACGCCGGCCTTCATGTAGTGCCATTGCCCCGCCAGGCCTTCCGCCACCTCTGCACCGGCCGTCATGCCCATGACGACGAAGTCGAAGACGCGGGCGAGGGCGCGTCCCACCGTGGCCCCCGCGTCGCCGAAGGCGGCGAACTTCGCGGCGGCCGTGGCCGCGTCGTCCCTCTCGGAGAGGAAACCCAGCGCTTCGCCCACCCGCCCTAGCGTCGCCTGGAAGGCCTCGAGGGTGGGGCGCGCGGCTTCGAGTCCGGAGGAGAAACCGTCGGCGAGGCCCGAGAAGAAGCTGTGGATGCGATGGCCCCACAGGTAGATGTTGATGAGGAAGTCCTTCAGCCCGGCATTCTCGGCCCGGCCCAACTCCTCCCGAACCGCGTTGGAGAAGCCTCCGTCAGTGAAGAGCTGGACGAGGCCGCGGAAGGCGAGCGTCACCCGCTCCTGCACACGCTGGACGAAGTCGCCCAGGCCGCCGAGGTTGTTACGGCTGGCGTAGGCGAGGCCCGCCACCGCGACACCCAGGAGGACGACAGCGGCCACGGCCGGAAGCACCGTGGCCAGGAGGCCCCCCAGCGTGAGGCCCAGCACCTTGAGGCCCACCACCATCAGCGCCAGGCCCACCTGGCCTGAGACGACGGCGCCGACGAGGGCGATGACGCCTCCGGCCGCCAAGGTGAAGGCCGCGAGGGCGCGCTTCACCGGACCGGGCATTGCGTCGAAGACGCCCAGCACCTGCTTCACGGCGTCGGCGACGAGGGTGACGAGGGGCTTCAACACCTCGTCGAAGGGCTCGCCCAGGACGACGGCCAAGGCCTCCATGCGTCCGGCCAGCAGCTTCTTCTGCCCTTCGTAGGTGTCCAACATCTGCTGTCGGAACTTCTCGGCCGTGCCGCCTGCATGCTTGAACTCGTCGCGCAGGTACTCGAGGGCCGCGGCGCCGCGGACGACTTCGCCGGTTTGCTTGCGAACGCCGCCAGTGAGCTGCGTGAGGATGGCGTTGACGCCGCCGAGCGCCTCGCGGCCGAACGTCTTCAAGAGGAAGGCGGACCGTTGCGCCTCCGTCATGTGCTCAAGGGCGGGGGACAGCTCGTTGAGGATGCCGAGGAAGCTGACGAAGTTGCCTCCAGCGTCCGTGACGGCGACCCCGACGCCGCGCAACTGCTGCTGCACCTCCGGGTCCGCCATGCGCTCCATGGCCACGGCCACGGCGGTGGAGGCGCGCTCCACACCCGGGACGACATTCTTCACGAGACCCAGGGCGATGAGCGTCTCGGGCAGCTCCTGGTTGAGTGCCTGCGCGCCTCGGGCTGCGGTGCCGAGGGCCAGGGGCAACTCATTCGCGCTGAGGGCGAAGACGTTGACGGCCTGGAGCATCTGGTCGACGGAGAGGGAGGCCTTGTCGGTGGAGATGCCGAAGGCCTTCATCGCCTGGGACGCGAGGCCGGCCGCACCCTGGGGTGTCAACTCTCCCAGCGAGCCACCGGCCAGGTCCAACACGGGCTCCAGCAGCTTCATGGCCTCGGCGGCGGTGAAGCCGGCCTGGGTGAGCTCGCGCAGGCCCAGCACGGACTCGGTGGGGGTGAACTGCGTGGCGAGGCTTGCCTCGAGGGCGGCGTCACGCAGCTGCCGCAGCTCCTCGGCCGAGGCGCCGGAGACGGCTGCCACCCCCGCCACGGCCTGCTCGAACTCCCCGGCGGCGTTGGCCAGGGAGAAGGAGGCGCCGATGGTGACGGCGCCGGCCGTGAAGAGGGCCATCGCGACACCGAGTCGCTGGAAGGCGCCCTCAATTCGCGCCGTGCCCAGCCCCACGCGCCTGTCCAGGCGCGTGAAGTTGACCTCGAGCTGGGTGAAAACTCCGGAGGCCAAGTCTCTCGCGGTGAAGACGAAGCCCATGCCGAGGTTGTTGAGCACGTGCTACCTCCGCTTCGCGGACTTCTCCAAGGCCTTCGCCTCGCGACTGCGCTGCTGGCCGACGCGCTCGAGGAGCCAATCCCTGTCCGAGATGGGCAGCTCCAGGGCGTCACCGAGGGGGACTGCGAGGCCGCTGCCGCCGTGCTGGTGCCAGCACAGGTTGAAGAGGCCCTCGCGCCACGTCTCCAACGTCACGCCTGGGAAGAGGTGGAGCGCTCCCGGCGCCTCGCTGTCCGGGCTTGCCCCGGAAGGAAGAAACCCCGGTCGAAAGGGAGCTCCACCTCCTGGCGCATGAAGCACTCGGGGCACTCGACTTCGAGGGTGGTGTCCACGCCGCAGTCCACGCGGTCGAACTCGTCGACGAGGTAGTCGGCGTCGCGCAGGGTGAGGTCCTCGAGGAAGCGGCGCTTGTCGCGCGCGTCCACGCCATCAACGTCCTGCACCCGGTAGGCGAGGACGGAGGACAACAGCTTCTCCGGCGCCGCGCGCTGCAACTGCGGCAGGCGCCGCTCGTCCTCACCCGTCATCAGCTTGAAGCGCACGCGCTTGCCGGCGTCGGGCAGCGTCGTCTCGAAGCGGTTGCCGGCCATGAAGGCCGCGCGGCTGGCGTCCGAGAGGGAGCGCACCGGCAACTGCGTCAAGTCCAGCTCCCAGTCGATACGGGCCCGGCAGGTGGCAGCCTGACAGGGGACGGCGAAGGCGTACTCCGGCCCGTAGGTGAGGACGCGCACCTGGAGGAGCGCGTAGAAGCGGTCCCCCTGCAGCACCTTGCCCCAGTCCACCTTCGTGTCGGCGAACGTGTAGGGGCCTGCCTCCTGCGTTTCCTCCCAGCACGCGGAGAGCAGCTCGTCCACCTGGCCGCCGCTCTTCGCCAGCTTCCTGTCCGCGAGGACGCGCTCCTCCCGCACTCGCATTCCCCGAATACGGCCCGCCAGCCCCGAGGGGCATGAAATGATGTCCGCCATGTCGTCCTTCCTCCAGGAAGGACAAAGGCCTCGAACTACAAATCGGGGACATCACGAACCTCGTCGACACCACTCATGCAGGGGAACTCTATGGCACAGAAGAAGAGCCAGTTTGAGATGAAGGCGTTCAAGGTACATGGCCCGTTCAAGGTGCCACTGGAGCCAGACAAGCACGGGAAGATGGTTGCTCGCGACCTCTCAGGATTTTGGACTGGGGTTGGCGATGTGCGAACGATGCGAGGGGTCTATGTGTTCGCGATGCGTGCTGGTCGTGGCTATACCCCGCTCTATGTCGGTAAGGCAGCGAAGCAGTCATTCGAATGCGAAGCCTTCGCACATCACAAGCTGGCGGATCACTATGTCCCCTCGCTCCTAGACTACAAAAGAGGCAGCGCGGTCATGTTCTTTGTCGTGCACCCTTCAGGTCGAGGTGCGATTAATAAGAGGCTTATCGATCAAGTTGAGACGTTCATGATTGATGCCGCTTCAGCCAAAAATCCAAGCCTTAGCAATGTTCGCAAGAGGCAGGTCCATGAGTGGCGAGTATGCGGAGTTGTTCGTGGAGGTCGTGGTGAGGCAACATGGTCTACAGGAGCACTGAAGAAGGCCGTTGGGCTCCTGTAGTCGGGAGTATGGCTATCGCATGGCCAGCTCGAAAAAGTCGTAGGTGAGGGTGACGCTTTCGATGACATTTTCATCGGACTCGTTGTCCCACTCGCCCGCGACGAACTTCACCGGCCAGGCCCGGGAGAGGCTCCACCGACGCAGCGTGGTGCCGTCCCTGTCTTGCTGGACGATGTCGAGGTTGCGCTTGTAGAGGCTGCCCGGCAGGCCCAGGCCGCTGGTGGTGTGCACGACGTCCTGGAACCAGTCGAAGAGTTCGTGGTCCTGCGTGGCGCCGCGCTCGAGGGTGACGTCGGAGAAGGTGAGACGCCCCGGCGACTTATTGGGGATGAGGCTGCCGCCTTCGAAGTATTGGACGTTGGCGACCTCGACGGACAACTCGCTGCACTTCTGGAAACCGGAGTGCCCGAGGCCGTCAGCCTCACAGAGAAACTTGAAGCGCTTATGGAAGCTGCGCGGCTGTCCGATGATGGCCATGGAGAGGCTCCTCACAGGCCCGCTGAAGCCAGCTCGGCTTCGAGGGCGCGGGTGTCCTGGGCAATGCGCAGGACGATGAATTCGGCGGGCTTGTTCGTGGCGAGCCCGATGCGCGCCACCAGCTTGCCGGCGAAGACGACGGACGGTGGGTTGAGGGCGTCCGAGACGTCGACGAAGAAGGCCTTGGCGGGCTCCTGGCTGCGGAAGGCCCCGTTTCGCAGCTGCGCGAGGAGGAAGGCCGCAATGGTGCGCCGCACCTGCGCGCGCAGCCCCTCGGTGTTGTTGCGGTGCCGGGCGAATTGCAGGCCCGACTTGAGACTCCTCTCAATGAAGGACACCCCGCGCCGCTCGGCGACGTAGGGGAAGTTGCCGCTGGCCTTCAGCGTGCGGCTGCCATCGATGAAGCGCGGCAGGCCGGGCCCGGTGGTGAGGGGATTGATGCGGCGGGGGTAGACGACGTCCCGCTTCTTCTCTTCGAGGCACTCCTTGGACTCGAAGCCCAGGACGCCGAACATGCGCCCGGCCTCGATGCCCGCGGGCGCGTCATACACACCACCGGGGCGCGCGCCGTCGTTGCGCGCGAAGACGCCGGCGATGATGCCGGAGGGCGGGACGACGAACTGCTCCACGTTGCCGAAGACGCCGCGAGCGGGGTTGAGCACCGTCACGCGAGGCCAGTAGAGGGCCGCGTGCTCAGAGAGCCCTTCGAGGGCGGCCTCCTGCGAGACGTAAGAGACGATGTCCGTGGCGCTGTAGCCCGCGGGCGAGTCGAGGATGGCGAAGACGAGCCCGTCGCGTGCCACCTCGCAGTAGCGCACCATGGCGTTGTGGACGGCGGGCGTGGCGCGCCCGGGCACCAGGAGGAGGGAGAGGTCCTGCACTTCATCGAGCGCGTAAAAGACCGCTCCGGCCGGCCTCGGAGCCGATGAAGTCCGTGTCGTCCAAGCCGACGAGGCCGTCCGCGCCGCCCGAGAGGGCCACCGTCTGCACGTCCGGAATCGCGTCCGGCTGCACCATGAAGGCCCGGACGTAGGTGGAGCCGGTGCGCTCGTCATTGAGGACGCGCTCGACGTAGCGCGCGTCGCCATCGACGGTGGAGAGGTTGGGGAAGGACTCGCGGTAGGCGCCGTCCTCGAGGACGAGGACGTCGAAGGTGTCGGGAGCGCCATTCGTCGGGGGCCGCACCTCCACCTCGAGGCGGTTGGCGTAGGCGCCCGCGTCCTTCGCCTCCAGGTGGAGGACGTCGGTGGCGCCGGAGGCGTCGCCCGTGTGCAGGAGCGCGTCGAGTCCGAGGCCGGAGCCCGCGTCTCCCTGCACACGCAAGGAGGCACCAGGCCCCGTGGACTGGGTGAGCAACTGCAGGGCCCCCAGGGAGGACGGGGCCACGCGGACACCCGCCACCGCCGCCTCCACGAGGGCGCGCACCTCGGCCAGCTCGACGGCGCGCAGGCTCTGGACGTTGCCGCTCCCCACCTGCGGGCCGCCCGCGAAGCCGAAGACGGTGTTGGCCACCGCGTCGCCCACCTCCAGGCGACTGGAGGCGCCCTGGGTGTCGCTGGCGATTCTCAGCACACCGGCCTCCACGGTGGCGCGTCCGCCGATGAGTCCCGCGTTGAGGACGGCGGCCACCTGCTGGGCAGTGGCCTGGGCGATGTCGCCGAAGTCCTCCTCGCTGAAGGGGATGAAGACGTCCCGCCCGTCGTCGACGCGCACCCGGAGCGACTGCCCGGCGGTGAGGGTGTAGGGGCCGGGGCGGCCCGCGGAGACGGAAGCCGCGGTGCCGGAGAAGACGACGTCCACCGCCTCGGCGCCGTTGGCGGACACCTCCAGGCGCTGGCCGTCGGCCAGGGTGAAGGGGGGACGCAAGGTGCCGCGCACGACGGCGGGCGTGGGCCCGCCGCCCGTGGTGAGTGCCGCCGCAGCAGGCGTGGCCGTGTGCGACTCGGGGTCGGAGGCGTCCTCGTAGTGGGCGGTGCGGACCGCCCACAAGTGAGTCCCTCCGTTCTCGAAGAAGCCCATGGCGGCGAGGGTCAAGTCCGAGTCCGGCGTGAAGCCGCCGAAGGTGGCCTGGTACTCCTCGAAGGAGGTGCACAGCACCGCCTGGCCGATGGGGCCGCGCTCCGCCAGGCCCACGGCGCCGGCCACGGAGGTGGGCGCCGAGGGAATGCCACGGACGCGCGGCTCCTCCTCCTCCACGACGATTTTCGACGACAGCAACTCACGACTCATGAGGCACCTCGCTTCTTGCGGGACGCGCGCGCCGACACCTCCGGCGCGGCAGAGGGTGGCGACGACGGCGGGGCCGTGGGGGCTTGCCGCTTCAGGGCGACTTCGCCGCGGCGAATGGCAGCAGCCACCGCGGGCACGCAGAGAGTGGCCTCGGGCACGTCCTCCAGCGACACACCCGTGGCCAGGGTGAGGGAGGAGGGCAGGCGTCGGCCGCCACGGCCTGGCTGCACGCCGCAGGCGCACTCGCCGCGCGCGACGCAGTACGACTCATGGGGCAGGAGGAAGGTGACGAGCCTGCCCAGGGCGTTGGTGAGGGTGACACTCATGAGGTGCCTCCAGAGAGAGAGTCCGTTTCGAGGTGCGTCCCGGCGACGGCCTTGCCGAGGTCGAGGGGCAGGCCCGAGTCCACGTCGAAGCCGCGCACCACCAAGCCCCAGGTGAAGGCGCGCACGTTGTCGCGGCTGCCGAGCTGCGTGCGCACCTCGCCGTCCGCGTCCATCTCCCAGCGGACGGTGCCGCGCGAGGCGTCCTCGGCGTCCCTCGGCATGGCCAGCCAGCGGTTACGGTTGAGGAAGGTGGCCACGGCGGCCATGAGGTTGAAGAGTTCGGCGGTGCGCTCGGAGGCCACCGTGAGGGTGAAGGCCAGGTCCACCGTGTACGCGGGGCGCCTGCGCACCAGCTCCGCGCCGGAGGGGCCCTGCACGACGTCCTCGTGCAAGACGTTGGTGGAGTAGCGACGACTCGTGCGCATCGTGGGGCCTGACAGCACCACGGAGGGCAGCGCGGCCATGGCGATGACGTTGAGGCCGTCTGCCACCGTGTCGTCGTAGTCGACGGAGACGCTGGCGCTGACGTTGGCCACCACCTGGCGCTTCAACTCGCGCAGCAAGGTGCGCACGAGTCGGGTGAGGTCCGCTTCCTTCGTGACGCGTGGGCGCAGGTAGCGGTACGCGCCCGGAAGGACAGCGGCCTCGCCTGGGATGGGGCTGCCCTCCGCGGAGAGGTTGAACACCTCGACGTCGACGGTGCCCACCGCGTGGGCCGGCGTCCTCACGTCCGCGAAGTGAGTGCCCAACTCCACACGAAGCGACAGCACTTCGGCGGGCACTCCTCCCAAGCGCACGGCCACCCGCGCGGCGAAGCCAGTGCCGGCGAGGCGGAGAATGTCGCCGCCGCTGGTGGGCCCCGAGGAGGGCGTCACGGAGGTGAGGGAGGGGAGGGCCATTACCCGGGCCCTCCGAGGCCCAGCTCTTTCGCGACGCGCGCGAGGAAGCGGCGGCTGGCGCCCTGGCGAAACCGTGCGAAGGCTGGCCGCAGGAAGGGGCGCGCTGGCGTCTGCGTCACAATGACGCCGCGCCCCCTGCCGCTGTTACGCGACTCGCCGGCCAGGCCGGCTTGGCGCAGCAGCGCGAAGAGGAAGCGCCGCATCTTCGGCGTCATGGGGATGACGACGGGTGGGCCTCCGTACTCCTGGAGCTGCGCCACGTCGACGAGGGACTCGCCGTCCGGGCTCTTCGCCGAGCGCGAGACGCCGATGAAGGCCTCGTCGCCCTCCAGGACGACACTGATTGAGTTGCGCAGCGCGCCCGAGACGAGGAGGGACTTCGTCCCGCCGAATCCCGCGAACTGGCGCGCCGCGAGCGTGAGGGGGGAGGGCGGGCGGAGTGGCTCGCCACCCGGTGCCTGCTGGGTGAGGCCCTGCACCACCTCCTTGCGCAGGGCGTGCGCCTCCTGGCGCAGGGCCGTCTGCAACGCCCCTTCAAGGCGCGACGAGCCCGCCGCCAGCAGTTGGCGGGCCCGTTCCCAGTCTCCGGTGCGCGAGACGGCCATGGACGCCTCAGCCCTGCTTGGCCCGCAGGTGGGGGACGTGCGAGTTGAGCCACTCCAGGGCCACGTTCGTGGCCTCACTCACCACCGCGCCGTGGCGGACGGACACCGAGGTGAGGGCCAGGGTGTGGGCGGTGACTTCCACGTCCTCCGGCCGGCAGCCGTAGTGCTTGAGGCCCTCGGCGATGGGGCGCACGGCGGGCAGGGTGCCGTAGCGCCAGGAGTGCAGCTCCAGGTTGCAGGTGTACGCCTCGGCCTCGTAGCGGGCGCGCGCGGAGGCGCTGGTGAGGTAGGCCAGCTCGTAGCTGGGGCCCTCCTCGTCGTGCTGGACGACATGCTGGTGCTCGTGGACGCACACCACCACCTGGGCCCACAAATCCCAGCCCCCCTTCGGCACGCCCACCTCGAAGGGCAGGTAGAGGGTGCGGCCCACGGTGGTGGCGTACTTCTCCAGGAAGCGCTGCCTGTCGAGGATGCCCATGCGCTGCAGCGCCTCGGCCGCCAACTGCATCTCGAGGGAGTCGGTCTTGTTGGCCGTCTTGGTGCGCAGGCGCGACTGCATGTGCTGGTAGAAGGCCCACACCTCGGCGGGCTGGATGTCGCGCTGGAAGAGAGTGCCCACGCCGGGGAGGGACTGGAGGTAGCCCTTCACAGAGCACCCCCTTCCTCGACACCCGCGTCGACGGTGCCAGCGTCCACAGTGGTGGGCAGGCACGTGTGGCCGGTGACGCCCTCCTCGTTGACGTAGGCGCAGGTGAAGGCAGCGTTGCTGTGCTCGCTGACCGCGTCGCAGTCGGCGAGCACCTGCCAGTTGCCGTCGCCGTTGCAGATTTCGGCGACATTACCGGCGCAGCGCGTGGATACCGGCGCGCACCCGTCTGGCGCGCGGCAGCGGGTGAGGAGGGCGGTGGCGAGAAGTGGGGCGAGTAGCAGTGCTTTCATGCGAGTCCTCGGGCTTGGGGCCTGTCGTTGAATGTGACGAGAAGGAGGTTTCTGCGAGGCCTCCGGCGGTGGAGTCCGAAGCCCGTGGGGCGCGCCTCCGTGACGTACAGCCCGGGAGGCGTCCTCACGGCCTGCACGAGTGCGCCCATGACGTCGTAGAGGGCCCCCAGCCTGTCGCTGGGGCGGATGAGGGCGTCACCCGTGGCCGCGTCGACGAGGCCGAGGCGCTCCAAGTCGCGGAAGTGGAAGACGAGTTCGAAGCTCGTCCGGGGGCTGTTGCCGGAAGGAGTCATGCGCAATGACTCAAAGGCATCCGGCTCCACCTGGCAGGGGACACGCACGGGCGGAAATTCGCGGCGGAAGGCTTCGGCCAGGCCGTCGTCGTCCTCGTCCACCAGCACCGGCTCGCGGAAGTCCGCGTCGTACCCGCTGGCATGAGGGCCCGGGCCGGGCCCCGCCATGGCGACGGAGTCCAGGCGGTGCATCTCGGCCAAGAAGGGGAAGATGAGCTTGCCCCTCATCAGGCGGCCCCGGGCAAGGAGGGCTTCACGTAGGGGGCAAGGAGGGTGTCCACCTCCGGCTCGCCGGTGAGAGGCCGCACCGCAGGGCGGATGCTGTCCAGGCGGTAGCTCTGCTCGCGCGTCCTCTCCTCCACCACCCGCCAGCGCGTGCGCTCCTCCAACGAGTCTTCATCCGCCAGGGGCGAGAGGCTGCGCAGGACGAGGAGCATGCAGGCCCGGCGGATGGCGAGCGGTGTGCGCCCCTCCGGCGTCCCGTCCGTCTCCGTGTAGCCCCAGCGCGCGCCCACCGTGACGTTGCCCTCGCCGCGCGGGAAGACACGGCCATGGCGGAAGGTGAGGCGGGGCCCGTCGAAGCCCGGGCCCACCGGGGCACCCACCACCACCAGGCGCTCCTTGGAGAAGGACACGTCCTCCCCGTACAGCGCCAGGCGGTAGAGGCGGATGGGCGGTACCGGCGGCCAGAGAGAAGGAGTGCCGCGCCCGTCGAAGTGCAACGTCGCCGAGCGCGGCTCGAAGTGCCACCCCGTCACCTTGTCGATGGTGCGCGTCGCCTCCTCGAGGAGGACGGCCAGTCGGGTGTCGCCCGCCATGGCCGGTGTGACGCCCTCGGCGCGCATGTCGGCCACCGTGGCGTACACGTCAGTCCTTCTCCCGCTTGCCGCGGCGCGTGTCCTTCTCCTCGCTGGCCTTCGGCAGGTCCTCCGTCGTCAGCGTGCCGGCGGGCCGCGCCGCACTCAGCTTCAGCTCGTCGCTGGCGCTGCGCTTCACGCGGGCCTCGTCGGCCTCGGTGGCGTCGAGGGCCTTCGCCTCGGCCTCCGTGGACACGTCGAAGGCGAGCGGCGAGTAGCTGTCGCCGGGCAGTTGGTGGACGGTGCGCAGGTAGTCCGCCACCGGCTTCTCCACCCTGTACCAGCCGCGCTCCTCCTGGAACTTGATGCCGGCATACGTGTAGCGCCGCAGCACGTGGCCGCGGCGCGCGTCGTAAGCCTTGAGTCGGACGAGATAGGAGTTGTCCATGGTGAGCCTCACAACTGCACGTTGATGGCCTTGGCCGTGCCGGACTCCTCGGCGAACTTCGCGTCGAAGCGCAGCGTGGCCACCACCTTCAGCGTGCCCTCGGAGATGTCGCGCGCCGACTCGATGCGAATCTGCCGCCAGATGCCGACGTGGATGTTCTTGGGATTGGTCAGCAACACCGCCGTGCGGTCATTCGTCGCACCGAGGTTCTCCGGCCAGAGGGGGATGGGCCGCACCGGGACGCCCGAGTAGAGGACCGGCGCATCGCCCTCGAGGAACTTGTCGCCGACCGCCGTGGCCCGCTCCGCGAGCGAGTTCCGGTAGTCCAGGTCCGCGTCGACGCTGGTAAGAGGAACCCCATGCTGCCCTTGTCGCGCAGGTGCTCCGAGGGCAGCGACTTGAGCAGGTCGCCGAGGACGTCCTTGCTGATGGGGGCGCCGGCCGCGTCGACGACGTTGCTGGTGGCCTGCTTCAGCACGCCATCCATCGTGGCGAGGAAGGGGTCCGCCGAGGCCGTGTCCCCGTTGACGAGGATCTCCTCCATGTCCCTGGAGATGGCGTCCGCGAGCATCTCCATGAGCGTCTGTCGCAGCTCGCCGCGCTCGACGCTGTCTTCGAGCACTTCGTCGGAGAGGCGCACCTCGCCCTTGAAGAGCTTGGCGTCCAGCTCCACCTGGGAGAGGTCCGGCTTCACGCGCTGGGCGGCGGGGACGGCGGTGGCCTCCTGACCCGGGCGCAAGATTCGGCTCCCGAACTTCAGCTTGGAGAACTGCTGCTTGGGGGCCGCCATCGGGACGACGGTGCACTGCTGCAGCAGGACGGACTGCTTGATGAGCAGGCGCAAGAACTTCTGCGCCTGGGCGGGCTGGAGGATGCCGCCGCCGGCCGTGAGGTCGGCGAGGGCCAGGTCCGCCTTGGCCAAGAGGGTGCTGTTGTCGATACGACTCATGGGGATTCCTTCGGCGTTGAGGCTTCCTGGTGGCGGGTGGGGACGTCAGACGTCGTGGAAGGAGAGGGCCTTGTCGACGCTCTCCCGGTTGAGGGGCTTGTTCATGTCGAGGGGCCAGCCGACGTCCTCGACGGCGGGCTTGGGCGGGCGCTCCGCGGGGGCGCTGCTGTTGGGCAGGCCGTGCTGCTTCTCCACGCGCCCCAGTCGCTGGTGCTGCTCCTTCACGGAGCCCTCCAGAGCGCGGACGGCGTCGGTGAGCTTCGTCAGTCCTTCCATGACGCCGGAGGCGTCGGGGCTCGGCGCGGGCGGAGTCGGCTGAGGAGCCGGCACGGGGTTGGCGGCCTTGGCGCGCGCCTCGACGTCCTCCTCGACCTCGTCCTCGGAGTCGTCTTCGTCCTCTTCCAGGGCGTCGGCGAGCGCGCGCAGGTGCTGGGCCACCTCCACCACGCGCACGCAGTCGATGCCGTCCGTGGAGGTCAACGCCTCGACGAGTGCCGTCACTGCTTCGAGGGCCTGTTGGGCTGCGGCGAGGACTGCGTCATTGGCCTTGGAGGTGTCCGAGGCGGCGTGGTTGTCGCCCTCGGCCTGCGAGGTGTCCTGGGGAGCGTCGTGCATGGTGTCTCCGTCTCGCTTCACCAAGAGGAAGCGGTGCTTGTTGGCGGCCCTGTCCACGAGGGACACCTCCTCCACCACCATGTCGACGAGGCGGTGGACGGAGGCGGGGCCTTGGGTGGTGCTCGTCATGTGGCCTCCGGCTGGGAGTCAGCGGCAGGTGTGTCGGAAGGGGGCGGCTCGGTGGCGGGGGAGGCCTCGGGGAGACGGCGCGCGGTGCCGCCAATGCTGAAGCCCGTCAGTTGCCCGTCCTTCACACGCCCCCAGAGCTCGTCGGAGAGGACGCGCACCGCGAGCAGCCAGGTGCCCTTGCGCACCGGCACCTCGCCCAGGTTGAAGTCGACGGGAGCGAGGTAGCTCTCCAGCACCTTGACGTGCCCGTTGACGCGCATCTGGTGCATGAGGCCCAGGCCGCCGAACTCCTCCATGAAGCGGTGCGCGGCCTGGCGAATCTCCGCGGCGGAGTAGATGTCGCCCTGCGCGTCCACTGTCTCCGGCTCCAGGACGACACCCAGGACGTACCGCTCGTCGTCGGGCTCGACGCCCTTGAGGAGGGACGTCGTGGTGGCGAAGGGAGCGGTGCCGGGCGGCTCCTCCGGCTTCCATTCGTCCACGGCGAAGTCGCTGCCGCCTTCCAGCGCCTTCGCGGCGGGCTGGTAGTTGCTGACGAGGAGCTGCGTCAGCACGGAGGAGCCGCCCACGCCGCGCATGGCGGCGATGGTGCGAGGCGTGCGGATCCGCTTCACCACGAAGCCGGAGTCCTTCAGCATCCCGGGCAACTTCCCCCGGATGCCATACGTCATGAGCCAGCGACCCTTGAGTGACTTGAGGACGCCGTAGAAGCGCTCCTCGTCGAAGTCACCCTCGCCGACGTCGACGTTGTAGCCAGGATACGGAGGGTCGAGAAAGAGGACGGTGTCCTTCCCGTCGTACTTGCGGACCACCTTCTCGTAGTCGCCGCTGTACACCTTCACGCGCTTGAGGCGAGGGGCGTGCTGCTCGATGCGGGCGAGCGTCTTCGCCTCGACGCCCATGCTGTTGGGGCTGACGCTGCGACCGCGCAGCTTCCCGTAGGAGAAGTGCGTCAGGTAGAGGAAGCGGTGCAGGCGCTCCACGTCCCCCTTCGGCTTGGAGTCGAAGAGGCTCTTGAAGGTCTTCTCGTCGCCGACCCACGGCAGCTTCTTCAGCTTGGCGAGGCCCGCTGGCGTCAGCTTCTGGATGAGCCGGTACGCGTCGGCGATTTCGGGGTCCGCGTCGTTGATGGCCTCGACGTCCGAAGGGGCTTTCTCGAAGAGAACGGCGGCGCTACCGGCGAAGGGCTCCACATACGTCTTGTGTGCGGGCAGCATCGCCACCAGCCGCTTCGCCAGGCGCTTCTTGCCCGCTGGGCTCCCCCAGATGGTCTTCTCCACCGGCTCACTACCCTGGAGGGACTCCAGGACGTGGCGGGCACGAGCGAGGGCCTTCGTGAGGGCGTTACCCATCGCGCAGTCCCTCCGGGTCGAAGCCCCACGCCAGCTCTCCCGAGGTGGGGAGGTTGAGGTCGCGAGGCCAGACGACGGGCGTCGCCTCGGCCTTGGCCGTGGAGGTCGACTCCTGCGTCGTCGCGTTGCCCTCCGGCGTCGGAGGTGAGGTGGGGGTAGGTGTCGAGGTGGCCTGCATGGCGTTTCGTCTCCGAAAGAGACAAAGGCCTGCGACGCGAAATCGGGGACATCACTCAAGTGACGGCGAGCGTCGTCGTGCGGCAGAGGCCGTGGTACGGCGGGAAGCCCACGCCCGCGTCCGCGAGCTGCCTGTCCGAAGCGAGCGCGCGGAACTCGCCGACGTCGTCGCGTGTGCCGGCGGCCGAGCGGAGCACCTCGGCCAGGCGCGTCTCCTGGCCTCCTCGGTTGACGTAGAGGAGCGAGCGCCCCGTGTCCGCGTCGAGGCGTTCGCGCACCCAGGGCAGCTCCTGCTTCACATCCTCCGGGCGCTCGAGGGACTCCAGTCGCTCGAAGCGCTGGAGGGCCTCGCCCACGGAGAATGCCTTCCCGTGGAGGAAACGGCACACCTGGGTGGTGGCCTCGTCGAGGATGGCCTCGATGCGGTAGCGGCGGATGCCGGCCTCGGCGTAGCTGCTCACCTGGGCGAAGGAGCGCCCCTGGCCAATGAAGTGGCTCGCCACCACCTCCCAGTAGAAGGGGGCACGCTCGATGAGTGTGCCGCGTGCGGCCCGCTCCAAGGACTCGGCGATGTCGCTTCGCCCGAGGCCGGCCTCCAGCCCCTCGGCCACGAGGCGCCGGGCCTCCTCGCCGAAGGCGTCCAGCCGGCGCCCATACTCGTCCCGCACAAAGTTGCCCTGGGTCCGGACGATGTGTTGGGCCACGCGCCTGTCGACGGCGTTGAAGCGGGCGGCGAGGGCGAGGCCCTGCTCTCGCCGGGCGTGGCTGCGCGTGGACGCCACCACCTCGTCGGCTGCGTCGCCGAGGGGCGCCTGGATGCGGGAAGGGATGACGGCCGTCCGCCGGCCCGCAGCCTCCAGGGATTGGGCGACGAGGCGCCTGCGCTGGGCGGCCGTCGTCTTCCTCCAGTCCACGTCGAGGACGGCCACCGCCTCTCGCATGGCGTCCACGTCCGCGCGCCCGACGGCGCGGCGCAGGCGCGCGGCAAGCAGGGCCACGGCGCGGTCCATGCCTGCAGCGGTGCCGACGTCCAGGGCCTTGGCCACCGGCAGCCGGAGGACGTCTCCCAGGAGAGCGTCCGCCACCTCCCGCGCCTCGTGCAGGAGGAGGAGGCTGTCAGCGGGAGCCGTGCACATGGGGGGGCTCCTGCGTCACCAACTCCACGGAGCTGCGGCGCTTGGCGCGCACTTCGACTCCTGCCGTAGTGGGGGAGAAGACGACGTCGTGGCTGGCCGCGCACCTGTCACACAGGGCGAAGACGAGGAGGCCGTTGCGCCAGAGCGTCGTCGTCTCCTCCAGGGGGCCGCGCCTTCGGCACATGCGGCACTCCAGGACACCGCGCTCGGCGTCGGCCTGGGCCTGGAGTACCCACGCGCGCTGAAGCTGCTCAGGCATCATGTGGGTTGCCCCGAGAACCAGGTGTCGAACTCCTCGCGGGGGACGGGGACGTGCTCGGTGTCCATGTACCTGCGGGCCAGCGCCAGGCGTCCTTGGGCCAGGCGCTCCTCCTCGGCTCGAAGTTCTTCTCGCAGCCCCAAGAGGCGCTTGGCCTCGCCCAGCAGAGAGCCCTTGTCCTTCTGGGGCTTCAAGTCTTCGACGCCCGTCTGAATGCCCGCCAGCGTGAGGGTGATGGGGCGCTTCACCCAGTCGTCCGCAATCTTGCGGAACTCGCGGTGGAAGATGTCGCCGGCCAGGTGGCGGCCCTCCTCGGGAGTCAGCACGCCCACGCGGACCAGGCGCTCCACCATCTCCGTCATGCGCTCCGGGTCTCTCGTGGCCGTCGTCTGCGACCTGAAGCGCCAGAAGCGCACGCCCATGTCCGCGAGCACCTTCCGATTCAACAAAAAGTCGAACTCGTCTCTTTCGGGCTGGAAGACCTGGTCCTCGGCGAAGCGCAGCTGAGCCTCTGCCACGGAGCGATTGAAGTCGCGCCCGTCTCCGCGCAGCAGCGGCGGCAGGCGGAAGGCGGCGCCCACCTTGTCGATGTTGCGCTGGTCGTACTGCTGGAAGAGAGCGTCCTGCTGCTGGGCGTCCGTCAAGGGGCGCAGCTCAATCTTCGCGCGGCCTCCCTCGCCGGTGCCGGCGCCGTCCGCCTCGAGGATGAGGATTTTGTGGAAGTTCGCCTTCCCTTTGAGGTTCTCCTCGATGAAGCGCTCGATGCGCGGCACGGATGCGTCGGAGAGCCTTCCGCCGGAGACGAGGAGGGCCAGGGGCGGGACGGACTTGTTTGAGAAGTAAAGGTAGTTGACCTCCTCCATTTGCCGGGAGCCGAGGACGGACAGCAGGGTGCCCACCCAGCGCGGAATGCCGTAGGGCGAGCGCGGCGAGTGGATGGCGAAGTGGATGAGTTCCGTGGCGGGACCGTCGGAGGCGTCCGCGGCCTTGAGGGTGGTGACATCCGCGAAGGCGCGGCCGGTGAGGCGGGAGATGACGCGCGAGTCCCCGAAGGACTTGAAGAACACCCGCTCGCTGCCCTGCACCTGGATGTAGCGGCGTAGGCGCCGACGGGTGGTGACGGTGTCGAAGCTGACGGCGGAGATGCGCACGCGCTCGCGCACCTCGACGGCCTCCTTGTCCAAGGGAAGGAGGCGCACCGTGTACGAGGGGACGTAGACGAAGCGGGCGATGTCGCCCTTGCCGTCGCGCAGCACCTCCCAATAGGCGTTGCCCGTCACCTCCACGTCGTGCCGGGTGCGACGGCGCAACTCGACGAAACTGCCGTCGAAGCAGCAGAAGTCAAAGAAGGACTCCAGGCGGGCCTTCTCCACTCGGGCCTGCTGCCGCACCTCCTCGGCATGGGCGGTGACTTCCTCGTCCGTGGGAAGCGGGGGCGTCCCCGAGGGCAGCGTGCCCGCGTCACGCGCGGCCAGGCGCTCCAAGGCCATGGCGTCGGCCACCTTCTCCCGGGCGCCGTCGGCGTCGAAGTCGATGGAGGGTTCGAAGCGGTACCCGAAGCCATCGATGTTCGTCGCGTAGGCATCGACGTTCTGCCGCAGCGAGTTGGAGTGCTCGACGAGAAGGCAGAGGGCCTCCGGCTCATACGGGGGCTGGAGCGCGCCGGCATCGTTGAAGGCCAAGGCGTCCTCGCCCCCGGGGCGGCTGGCGGGCTCGTCGACGCGGGCGCCCACCACCACGGCCTTCAGGATGGACTGGAGGCGCTCCTCGGCCTGGTGGACTTCCAGGGGCACCGTCACGGACGGTCCTCCACGTAAGCCAGGAGGCCCGTGGGGGTGTGAGAAACGGCGCGCACGCGCTGGCCGCGTGCCGCCAACTCGGCGTGGACTGCCTCCAGCAGTCCGTCGTGGGTGGAGGCCTCGACGGTGAACTCCGGCCCGGGGTGTGGCGCGCCCGAGGGAGAGGCGAGGACGAAGACTCTGACGACGCTCTGCACACGGGCCTCCCGGACCAAGTGGAGGCAAGGCGCGCGGTGGGAGGGGTGCCCTCGATGTGCGAGGGCGTTGGGGGCCGCGCGCCTCACCTCCAGCGAGGACAAAGGCTTCGGGCCCAATTTCGGGGACATCCGGCGCGCGCTTTTCGCTCAAGGCCCGCGCCTCAATGAGTTGCCTTCGTCGGGGGACAGAGCGCTATTGGCGACACCTGCGGCTGACGCGGGAGCCCGCGCGCGAGCCGAAGCGCATGCGTGAAGGCACCTGCACTGCCGAGAGTCACAGAGACGATTGGGAGGGCTGCTGATGAATTCAAACCCTGAGTGCTTGATGCGAGAAGAGGACGCGCGCGGCATCGCGCCCGCCGGTGACGTTGCCGCCATGATGGCCGACGTGACGACGTGCCCATGTCCGTGCTCCGAGCGAGAGGACGAGGCACACCATCCGAGCGACTACCTCGTGGCGGCCGAGGAGTACCCCGAGCACCCTGCTGCCCAGGCCGGCTACGTAGGGTGGGTGTTCTGCCTCCACTGCGGCGCGTGGCGCGCGGACGATGACGACGCGCCCGACGCGGACTGGGTGCCCTGACGCGCGCTGCGCCCGTGCGGAGAGCGGGCTGCACGAACCCCGCTCCTCATGGCAGGACCGGCTCTGTCCTTCGTCCATGGCGAACACGTTGGAGCCCCTCTTCAACGTGGAGGAGACACCAGAGACGCCTACCGTGTCGCGAAACTGCCCGCGCGCCTGCGCGGCTTCGCGCAGCCGGACACGAGCACGCAGCCCGAAGGCTACGTCGAAGCGGGCGGCTACCTCGTGCTCGAGGAGAAGGCTCGCCACCCCACGCCCGACACCGACTACGTCCGGTTGCTGGTGCCGCAGTTGCGCGGGCTCGACACCTGGGTGTGCACGCGCTGGCACACCCAGCGCTACGCGACGCTCGTCTCCCAGGAGCGCTCGCCCGCCATGGCCCGGCTGTTGTTCGACAGCGAGCCGCTCGCCGTCTTGGAGGAGCGGCTCACCACGCTCCTGGGGGCGTTCCTCGACTACAGGTATGACGGGAGCAGGGCGTACTACCCGCGGGCGCTGCCGGGCGTTCGCGTCCCACTCGCGCCGCCTCGGCTGAACAACTGCTGCACCTTCGTCGAGGCCCTGCTGGTGAAGGACTTCTCCGAGGCGCATGGCGCGTGGGACCGCGTCGCGCGTGCGGACGGTCATCAGCGACCGTCGGGCGGCGGAGGAGGTGCTCGGCAACCTGGGGGGCCTATCGTCGCACTCGCAGCCCACGCGAGCGCAGTCGCCGCCGCAGCCGTGTCCTTGGGGCTTGACCGACCGCGCGGGAGACGCGGAGAGAGCTGCCTGAGGAGCCCCCGGGAAAGGGCCGGTATGCCCTGCGCCTGAAAGTCTCCCCGACCGCCTGAACCAAGAATCTCTGCCGGGTCCCGTGGCAGCGATGTGGGGTTGCCCCCGACCGTCGTCGCCCGGCAGAGTCCGAGGATACGGAGCATTGTCCTTCCTTCACCTTCGCTGGCACAAGCACTCATGGAGAGACGTCGAAGCGCCGATCCGGGCCGTCCGCCTCGACGGGAAGCCGCCGGAAGCAGCCGCCATCCCACGGCGCAGGACGTGGTGGGCGTTCTGAAGGAGGTGCGGCCCAGCGGGTTCGGCTTCGCGCAGCCGCTCACCGGCGAATCTCGCGACGACATCTTCCTCAACGAAACCCGGCTGGCCGCCCTGGGCCCGGCGCAGGAACGACGTCCCCAGGCGCTGCTCCTGCTGGGCGTCATCGAGAAGGGCGACGGAAAGCGCTCGGCCGTGCGCGCTCGACCGCTCGACCTCCGAGATGCGCGCACAGCCTCGCTCCTATGGGACCGGGTGTTACAGGGAGGGAGTCGAGGGCTCGACGTCGAGCGTCTGCGAACGCTGGTGCCCTCCTTGCCCGTTGCGCTGCCGCTGCTCTTTGTTCTGCTCGACGAGCGGCCGGGCGACATGGGCCTCTTCGACACCATCGTGTCCCTGATGCCGGGCAGCATCTGGCATGAGCCGGCGCTGCGGCCGATTCTGCACCTGGCGCCTTCTGCAGCGCGTGGCGACGTCTTCCTCGAAGCGCTGCGGCACGATCCCGAAGCGGCGCTCTCCCTGCTCGTGGATTGGAACGCGAAGCGCCGGCTGTTGGTGAAGGCGGCCTGGCTGGAGACGTTGTGGCGGCAACTGCCCGCCCGGTGCGCGACGCTGGTCGAACTCGCCCAGAGCACCGGCCCGAGCGGCGAACCCGAAGAGAGGCTCCAGTGGGCGCGCCGTGGCATCGACCTGGGTGTCGGCGACCGCGCGACCTGGTGGGAACGGATCGCCAACGCGGTGGGCGAGCTGGCCGCCGCACCGGCGAGCCGAAAGAACGCGCCCGACGCGGCCATGGACGATTGGACGCCGCTTGCCGTTGCACCGTCGTCCGTCGTCCGCGCACTGCTGCGGCGGTGGTATCCGGACATCGCCGCTGCCCTGCAAACCCTGGAGTCGGTGGCTAACTGGAGCCGCGAACAGGCGGCGATCCGGGCGGACGCGTTGTTGAAGGACCTCGACGCGCAGGACCGTGAGCTGGCTGAACAGTGGGTGCAATCACGAGCGCTCGGCGAGAACACGGAGCTGCCGGTCCGCGCGCAGATGCTCACGGCGCGCGCCGCCGAGAAGTGGGCATCGCGCTATCTGCAGTCGCTGGGACTCGGGGTGCGTGATGTCTCCATCGAGCAGCTCCAGCCGTCACTGAAAGAGTGGGTAGCGATGGACCTGCAGGTCGACGGGCGCCACGGCGTCGACGTGAAGAACTGTAGGCGTACCGTGAACGGCGGCATGCGCAGCGGCCGCTGGAAAGTGAAGACGTTCAAGGCGGACGCCGCGGGACGGAAGGTGACCCTCTGTGGCGTCAGCAGCCCATACACGCGGTGCGCCGACGACGGAACGCTGTCGGTCTCCGGGGTTGAGTACATGGTGGTGCTGGGGGTGACGCACGCGGCGGAGGTGGATCAGTTGCTGCGGAGCTTCCGCGACGTCTTCGACGCGCACACGCCCGCGCGCACCACCCTGAAGGAAATGCCTGCCTGGGCGTGGGACTATCCCGACGCGCACTACCGCAAGCGCAATGACGCGCTGATTGCGCTGCGGGCCGCTGCAGGCGACGGCGTGTCGGTGCTCGCGCGCCGGTGGCATCGGGAGCTGCCGCCACTGCTTTGGTCCATCTGGAACGTGGAGTCGCCGGGCTTTGCGCAACTCGATGATCAGCAGCGTGCCTTCCTGCGCGATCTCGGGGAAGCCTGGCGCAAGACGCAGACCGGCGATGCCGTTCCGTCGTCCGTGCCACGCCTGCCCTGGCTCTACCTTTTCACCCTGCATGCGTGGTTGCGATGGCGCCGGTCGGGACGCCCGTCGGATGCAGGTCGTTTGAAGGCGCTGTTCACGTCATGCCCAGAGCCTTCTGCCGAGACAGACGAACCGTTCGAGGAGCTGCATGATGCGGTCGACGAGGACGAGCAGGACGGAGAGGTGACCGAGGAGCCATCCCTGTCGACTCGAACCGGCGGTGCGCCGCTGGCCGCGGGCATCGGCATTGCCGATCCCGCTCACACCCTAGACTATCTGCTCGATGCCCTGGGAGTGCTGGATCAGCACCTGTCGGCCGCGGAGTTCCAGCGCATCGAGCGGTTCACGTTCCACCCGAATGGCGTGCTGACGGGCACGTATGGCGATGGCAAGCGGCGGACGTTGCTCGCGCACTGCGGAGGCCAGCTAGAGAAGCGGATGGTGGATTGCGGCCACTGGCCGCTGACCTTTGGCCGCAACGAGACTTGCGCATGCGGCCGGCTAATCTGCCATATGTGCTCGTGCTGTACGGCATTTGGTCAACCCACCTGCCCACATGAAGTCGAACGGAAAGAGCGTGCGCGCGAAGCCCTCAGCCGCCTGATGTCACCCCGGGCCAGGAGACGACACTCGAGTCGCTCGTGACGCTCTCCGCAGACGCCGCAGCCGGTTGCTGGCGCGGATGGAGCGGCGGCTAGTGCGCACGGTGTGGGCCTGGTAGGGGCGATGCGCAAAGCGGCTGGAGGCGACGGGCAAGCCGGGCGCGGGAACTGGGCACACTGGGTGGAGCGATGTAACAGCTCGCCCTGCCCCGGGGTGGAGCAACCCGCCAAGCAGCCGCGTTCCACTCGGAGTGGGAACTGGGCGCGGCGAACGCTGACTCGGTGTCCGTCTGGCGGGCTCCCCACGCTCGGCAGGCCGCTGCTTCTCCGCTTCTCGGACGGGGTACGGCGATCAGATACGATCTCTCCTCCTCCGTGACGGCTACATACCGTCGAGTCCGGAATGGCCCTGCCAGCACCGTCGGCGGATGTGCCGCCCCAGCCCTCGACGCTCATCCAGGGCTGGCGCGGCCAGTGGCGCTCCGGGCACACCTTCCTCGCGGTGGACTACCAACCCGGAGACGGACAAGGTGCTGGTGCTGGAGTCCAACGCTGCCTACGGCCTCGACGGCGTCAGCTACCGTGGCCTCGGCAACCTGCGGGACGTCGGCCTCCAGCCGCTTGCGCAGTGGTGGACGCGGAGCGAGGTGTGGACGTGGCGCCGCATCTGCTCGACGTACTCCTTCCGGAGGCAGGCTTGGTTGAAGGTCAATGAGCGTGGAGCGGCGCGGCTAATCGGGAGATTCTGAACATCGAAAGGGAGCAGGCGGCGCATCGACGGTTCCTGCGGAAGTTCAAGAACGTCGTGGTACTGACGCGGCAGGATGCAGCGGAGTTGCGCAACGCGAGCCGCATCAAGGAGGTCGAGAAGATCCTTCGCGATGCCGCGAACAGGTTAATGGCGGGCTTGGGAAACAGGGCTCGGAAGTACTGTGAGTCAGACCAATGGCTTTATTTGGCGCTGTATCTGCGCGGTCTGTCGTGCTGAGGCTGATGTGGTGTTCCATGCCCACGTGGGGCTCCTGGACGATGAGGACTTCGCTCCGGGCGAAGACGTCTTCGGGCGCACGACGAACAAGAGGCGGCCCGTCTATGGCCCGAAGTACGAACTGCGCGACGGAAGTTTCTGGGCCTATGGCGTGGGCAAGTGCTCGTGCTGCCGGACCGAGTTCTGGGGAAAGGTCGTGGTGAGGGGCGGGCGGTTTGATTCCGTAGCGCTCGTATCCCCGCCAGAGAATTCCCTGGATTGGGGGGAGTTGTGACCGTAGGGCCGGGGGAAAGGAGTTGCCGATCTTGCGGCGGCCTATCCCCTGGCGCCGCCTCGGTTGAACAACTGCTGCGCCTTCGTCGAGGCCCTGCTGGTGAAGGCCTTCTCCGAGGCGCGCGGCGCGGCCTTCTCTTGGGACGCGCGTCGTCACCGGCAGATGATGATCGCCTCCACGACCGACTACTTCTCCCCGGTGACGGCAGCCATCGAGTCCGGCATGGCCCTGCAGGCGCCGTCGGCGGATGTGCCTCCCCACCCCTGGACACTCATCCAGGGGTGGCGCAGCCAGTGGCGTTCGGGGCACACCTTCCTCGTCCTGGACCACCACGCGGAGACGGACAATGTGCTGGTGTTGGAGTCCAACGCTGGCTTCGGGCTCGACGGCGTCGGCTACCGTGGCCTCGGCAACCTGCGCGACGTCGGCCTCCAGCCGCCTGCGGACTGGTGGACGCGGAGCGACGTGTGGACGTGGCGCCGCATCTGCTCGACGTACCCTTCCGGCGGCAGGCTTGGCTGAAGGTCAAGGCGCGCAAGATGTAGAGGCTCTAGAACGGTGAGCACTGCGGCAGCTCGAAAGAGCATTCCGACGGTCCAAGAACTTTCAGGGCAGCAGCCTGATTACAGAGTCCCGGTTGGCCTGCGATGGGCGTTATTCCTCTTCAACGCTATCATTGGTCTGACGCCCCTCTCGCAGCTTGCAGTACTCCTTGAGACCTTGGTGAACCTTGCCCTTGGTTGCTCCTTGGTCCCATCGCGCCCCTGGTTGCTGATATCGGAAGATCCAGCTGCTCCCACCGTATCCAGAGGCCTGTTGATAGCCAATGATTGAGAAATTAAAGAGAAGTTCAAGTGCGAGGGCGGTGGTTGGTGAGTCCGGACTGCGACGACTTTCGTATTCTCGGGCGAAATCGGAGACGTTGAATGTGATTGTTCGGATTGCGCTCAAGGCATCAAGGGCGACTGTCCAGTTCTTCCAGTGGGGGACTACCTCGTCGTCGAGTTCGAGTTTTAGATAGGTTGAATAGTCGGAGCGTGCCTCGGAGATGTCCGGATTTGTGAAGTAAGGGGGCGGCTGCTGTCGGGACTTCGTTATTTCGAGTGCCACGTTGCAGTATTTGATGACGTCTCTGGGGCGAAGATAAGTTCGTGCGCAGATGTGGTTCCATTTGCTTTGGGAGCCTCTCATTAGCTCGGAGTCTTCCATGTCGGACCAAGAGACCTTTTGGTCGAGTTTGACGCGCGCACGCTCCTCAAGAAGCTTCCGGAGTTCTTCGGTTGTCCATTCAATTGTTATTGCTTGAGATTCGGCTAGCTTGTTTTTGTCGGAAAATTTCAGGTCTTCCCAGAGGTCGGTTCGTAAATACACTATGGGGGAGATGGTTGGCGTGGTGCGCTCAAATCTCCTTCGGACCTGTCGCGCTGCCAGGATTAAGCCGATCAGCATGTTGGCGCGGCTTTCGTCAAGCACGGACAGGCCTTGGTCTAGTTCATCGAAGTGCAGAAGTATTGTATGGCTGCCCAATTCTTCGCTGGCAACCTGCTCGATGCTCTCAAATATTGCGCTCGACAAGGCGTCGAGTTCTCGACCTAGCTTGGTGTCTCCGGAGCTTCTTTTGAAGTCTAGCTTCCCAAGCTTATTCCCAAGGATGGTTGGTTCAAATGAGCCATCAATCTGGAGTTCATCGGGTAGGAGGATGTTGCCTGTTTCGGTATTTATTGAGCCGTAGTTACTCTTTAGGAATTTCTCTATCTTCTTTGCGTGCGGTCGACTGGGATCTTGGGCTCGCGCAAGAACTAAGGAGCTGAGTTCGACTGCTATGAAGAACTCCCACGATGCTCTGTATGCTTCGATGGCGCTGGCCCCGGCGTCGATGCGCTTTGCATGCATTGACCAGGGGTATGATTTGAACTTCAGTGCTTTTGAGACGATATTTCCGGCCGTGCGCTCTGTGAATGCCCTGACCAAGGCTGTTTTGCCGGAACCTTTTCGGCCGAGCACCAAGAGTCTAGTCCCAGCCGCGATCGATTTGTGTGCGTTGGTTGAGAGGAAGTATTCTAGGACCGCATCATCTTCTGCGGCGACTTGGCCGAACTCATCGATGCGAGTGATGTCGACGGGCATATGGTGCCTCGGATTGGATACTTGCGCTGGCGCAGTACGTTACCCTATGTCACTGCGCGTTGAATAGCGTGGTCCGATGGACTGGTGGGTCTTTCGCGATATCGTCGAAGGACAAGCTTCAGCCAAGCACGCGCACGCCGATCTCCCCGCTACCTCGCCGCTCCGGCCCCCGTTCGCGCTGGCAGGCCAAGGCCACGGCCCAGAACTTGTCCGCGTGCCCACGGTTGGTGCGCTCGGCGTCGAAGGAGACCTTCCCGGAAGGGAGCACCCGGCGCTTGATGGAGTGAACCTGCCCGACAAGCTCACGCTCTCGCGGAAGGGTGACGTCGCGCCGCTGGAGGAGAATCTTGAAGTCGGTGGCCCAGCGCTCCTTGGACTCGTTCGTGAAGTTCTCCGCCACCACCTGGGGGAAATCCCGAGCGAGGTTCTCCGCGAGATTCATGCCGATGCCGCTGCGGTCGACGGACATGCGCGCCACGGGCAGGACGGAGAGGATTCTGCGGAGGTGGGCCTCCTGCTCCGCGAAGGGGACACCCTCGAAGCTCTTCAGCATGCGGCAGGTGAAGCGGCCCTGCGCTTCCTCGAAGACGGCTAGCTCGGAGCGGTCTCGGGTGCGCCCCACGTCGAAGCCCGCCACTAGGCGGCCCTGGGGCGCGGGCATGTCGGAAGCGTCCTGGGCCAACACCAACTCGTCGGTGGTGCACGGGAGGATGAGCTCGTAGGGGAGGAAGCTGTAGGACTCGTCGACGTAAAAGGCATTCAAACTCCTGCTGGAAGTCCTCCTGCGGCAGGGAGTCGAACTGCTCCACCAGCACGGGGCGCCCGAAGCGAACGACGCGCTCCTCGGTGGGCATGAGAGGGGCTTCCACCGCGGCGCGTCTCACGTCCAGGCTGAAGAATCGGCACAGCCACCAGGGCACCTGCTGGCGCGTGTGGTGCGGGTACTTGCGCAACTCCTGCGAAGCGATTTCCCAGAAGATGCCTCGCCGGCCCAGCGGCGTGCTGCAGCCCGTGAGCTGCCCGTGGGAGCGGAGGATGAGTGCGGTGCTTCCGGTGTAGACCTCGCGGTCGTTCACGTAGTGGGCCAACTCGTCGAGGTACGCGTCGCCGCGCTTGCCGCGAGGTGGCTTCGAGGGCACGGAGATGATGCGCGAGAGGCGGCGGCCCTTGGCGTTGGACTCGAAGGCCAACTCCGTCTTCGCGTCGGTGACGAGCTTCTTCTTGAATGCGGTTGGCAGCTCCTCGTACACCTGCCGGGCGATGAGCACCTTCTCCACGGCGTCGCTCAAGTTGTACGAGACGAACACCGCCGTATGGCCGTCACGCAGGTGGCAGCGCGCGAGGGCTTCCAACGCGAAGAGGAAGGAGAAGCCCACCTGGCGGCTCTTCGCCACCCAGCGGAAGCGGGAGCGGTTGTCCAGCAGCGCCTGCTGGTAGGGCTCCAGCACCACGGGCTCGCTGTCGTAGTGGCACAGGCCGGAGATGAATCCCGACTCGGTGGCGAGCCACTGAGTGAGGTCGTTCTCGGTGCGTTTGACGATGCTGAGCGTCACGCTGTCCTCCCTGCTTGTGTCGTTGCTTTCTCTCGGCACCAGAGCGTGCATGGCCGCGTCCTCTTCACGAAGGAGTCGCCATGTCTGCCTATGCTGCTGTCGCCCGCGCACCCCGCACCCTCACGGAGAAGGAGGTGGCGCTCCTGCTGCGCGCCACGGGGGAGCACCGGGATGGATTCCGGGACCACTGCCTGTACAGCCTCGCGCTGGCCTCGGGCCTGCGTGAGCACGAACTGGTGGCCCTCAACATCGGTGACATCTTTGACGAGCGCGGGCGCGCACGCCGGCACGTGCTGCTGCACGTCTTCAAGGGCTCCCGCCGGCACCCGCGCCCCCAGGAGGTTGTCCTCTCGGACACGGTGCGCGCGAAGCTGGAGAAGCTGCTGCGGCTGAAGCGCTCGCAGGGGCACGACGTGGGGCCCCTGGCACCGCTCTTCCTGAGCCGCCTGGGACTGCGCCTGTCCACGCGGCAGGTGCGCCACGGCTTCGGAGTCTGGCAGCAACGCGCGGGCTTGGAGAGACACCTCAACTTCCACGCCGTGCGCCACACCGCATGCACCGGGGTGTACCGGAGGACGAAGGACATCCGCCTCACTCAGCGCTTCGCGCGCCAGCGCAGCATCGACTCCACCGTCATCTACACGCACCCCTCGGACGACGAGCTGGTGCGCGTGACGCAGGACCTGCCCTGCTGATGGGGAATGCCGCCTCCGCGCTGAGGGCCCGCGAGAGCCCCTGGTTGGGCCGGGGTGCCGCGCGGAGGCGGCGAGGCGCGGCTTTGCCCGGGGCCCGCGCGAGCTGGCCCAGACGCGGCCGGCGAAAGTGAACAGCGCGAGGCGTTCACTTACCGGCCGCAAATGATCAGGGGAGGGGTGTTCACTTTTTCGGGGCTGACCCTCTCGAAAAGGGCCCCAGGTACACGCCCCGGCGGCGAGGCTCGCACGAAAAAACGCACCACCCCCCACCCTGGCGTCAGGGGTAGGCGGGGTAGGCGTGCTGGCGTCATCGGTAGGCATGGTTGCGCCCGGCAGGGGCAGGCAGTGAAGGTGACGGGGAGGAGCTGCGCCGCGCGGCGGGCGGCAGGCGGCCCCAACCAGCGGAAAGCGGCCATTGGCCTCGGCGCTTCGGCCCCCCACGAGGGCTCGTAAGCGCGCGAAACAGCGTGGGGGCGGTGACGCCGAATGGCCGCCTTTGCCTATTTTCGGCCATTCGGCTCGGCCCTGGTAACGGCACGCGCGCCCAGGTGCGCGCGGGGCGGAGGGCCGGTGCTTCGAGGGCAGCTCGGGGGCTCGTGGGGCTCACGAGGAAGACAAAGGCCTGCGACGCGAAGCGCGCGGGGACACGCGGGCACGAACGGGGCGCCACGCGGCGGAGGCGTTGGCGCGCGGGGCTGACCGGGGGCTCGCGCCAGGTGGGCCACGTGGCGGCCAGCGGGGCGCAGCGGAGCAGGGCGTCCCGGGCCGGGGAAGTGAACGGCGCGCTGGCGTCCGGCCCGCTGGACGGAGTGTGCTTCCGGGCGCGAGTTCAGGCCCAAACTCGTACCGCGGCGCTCATGGACCTGGTGGCTGTCCGCCCTAACCTCGCGAAACTACGAAGGCTGTGGCGCCAGGCGTGTGCTTCTGCGCGCTAGGTGGAGCTCCCGGGGGAAAGTGACCAGGCCAGGCCTGGCGCGGCGAAAGTGAACGGCGAAACTGAACGCGAAAGTGCCCGCGTTCACTTACCGGAGGGCACTCTCAGGCGGGGTCGGCGGGGGGCGCGACGTCCGTCGGTGGATCCACGAGGACGTCGTCCTTGGGGCTTTCCGAGGAGGCCGTGTCGAGGTCCTCGTCGTCACTCGCCGTCACCTCCGCGTCCACCTCGCCGCGCACGGCGGGCGTCGTCTCGCGCGCAGCTCGCAGGGCCTGGGCGTGTCGGGCCTGGAGGCCCTCCAGCGAGAAGCTGGCGTGCAGCTCCTGGCGGGAGTCGGCGCCGCCTTGGACGAACTCCTTGAGCCTCACCATGGTGTTGAAATCGGTGGGGTTGTCGACGCGCACGCGGCCCTCGGACAGCGCCTCCTCGAAGCCGAGGAGGTAGCCGTCAATCATCTTCAGGGCGTCGTCCTTGGAGACGGCGATGGCGTTGGCGCGCAGTTCAATCAGCTTCTGGTCCGCCTTGGTGGCGATGCGCGTCTTGGCCTCCTCGCGGCGGCGCAGGCAGTTGTGCTCCTTCGCGTAGTTGGCGACGAGCGAGGTGGCGACACCGAAGCGCTCCGCCAACTCGCGGTACGAGGCGTAGGACGTCATGGTGGAGCCGTCGGGAAACGTCTTCACGTCGCCGAAGACGAGGGCGCGGTCCAGCTCCTGGCGCGGGAGCGCGGGCTCCTCGGACTTGCGGGGGCGGCCCGTTTTTCGCTTCGGAGGAGGAGGAGGCGCTTCGTCCAGTGCGGCCATCTCGTCCGGCGCAGGCGTCTCGTCCGGCGCGTGCGTCTCGGCCGGCTGCTGGCCCGCGAGGAGGCGCTTGCGGCGGCCGAGGCAGTCGTGCTGCTGGGCGTACTTGGCGACGGCGCTGTGGGCGACGCCGAAGCGCTCGGCCAACTCGCGGAGAGAGGGGAAGCGCCGCTTCACACGGCCCCGCGTGGTGGGCACCTCTTCGCCCTCCACGAGGAGCCGATCCACCTCGTCATGAGGAAGCCGGGGGCCTTCGGCCTTGGTGGGGCGCCCCAGCTTCTTGAGGGGCTTCTTCTGGGCCATGCCTTCCCTCAGCAGCCACTGGAGGGCTGCGCTGCGGTGTCCACGGCCTGGGTGCGCAGGCGCTGCATCAGCCGCGTGCGCTGGCGCTTCAGGCGCTGGTACACCCGCTCGACCTCGGTGGTGTCGCCCTCGACGAGGCGGCTGGCGTAGGCACGCAACTTCTCTCGCCGGACGACGGTGGCCATGAGGACCTCGACGTCGCTGCGAGGCAGGGTGGCCTGGGCCAGATGCACCAGCACGGCGTCGCGCTTCACGAAGCTGCGGCGGACGCTGGGCCGCCTGGGGCTCTCCACCAGCGTGGCGTGACGGGTGTCCGGCAGCCACTCGGCGAGCTGCGCCTGCGTGTACGTCTCGTGCTGTTCCGCGCGCTCCTTACGGAGGTGCCGGAACACCTCGCGCGCTGTCTGCTGGCGCAGGCGGACGGCCGTCCAGTCACCCCAGCGGGAGAGAGGGAAGGCGCGCGCGACGGAGAGGAAGGTGGCGAGAACGAGCTGGTCCAGGTCCTCCCGGGGCACCGCGCTGCCGAGGAGGCGGCGGCGCAGGCGCCGCAACATGGGGGCGTAGGCTGCGGCGAGGCCCGCCGTCCACGCGGGGCTGGAGGAGGCCTGCATTTCGGCCACCAAGGCCCGAGTGAGGGCTTCCCGCTCCGGGTACGTCTCCTCCCGCGCGTCAGCCAACGCGACCAGCACCGATTCGAGAGTGGAGTGGCGCGCGAAGGCGGGCCGCCGCGTGCGCGCAGCCGCGAAGACGGCGTGGTGCCGAGGGGAGAGCGCCTCCACACGCAGCAGGCCGAGGAGGTGGCCGAAGAAGTCATTCACCGAGGACGGGCCTCCCACCACTCGCGCACCAGTTCGAGGAAGTCATCCAACTGCATGGTGACGAGGGGCGGCTGCCCGTCGTCCTTGCACACGGCGAGCGGCCAGCGACCCTGCGGGCACGTCTCCACCGCCTGACGCATGGCCTCGCGGACGTTGGTGCGCTGGTGGGCCTTGGCCTCGACCCAGAAGCACGGCACCTCGACGTCGGACATCTCCTGCCCGGTGCGGTACTGGAGGCCGCGGCGAATGAGGGCCTCGGGCATCGCCTCACGGAAGCGGTGGACGAGGGCGCGCTCGAAGTCGGCACCCTTGCGACGGGAGGACGCGCCGCTCACGAGACACCTCCTGACTCTTCTAGCAGCCGCTCCATGTGCCCGCCACGGCTCATGCGCACGGCGAGGCGGCGAGCCACCTCCAGTGCGCAGCGGGCGTCCGCCATGGCGCGGTGAGGCGTGGGGCGGTGGATGCCGAAGTGCTTGGCCAGGGCGTTGAGGGAGAGGGACTCCACCTCGCCCGTGGCGAGCAGCGGCCATGCGAGGCTGGCGGTGTCGAGGCGGTGGTAGTCGACGCTGGGCAGAGCCAGCCCGGTACGGCGATACCCCTCGGTGAGGAAGCCCCAGTCAAAGCTGGGGACGTGACCGGCCACGAGGGTGCCCGCAAGCAGCGGCGTTGCGGTGGCCAAGACTTCCGGCAGGGGCAGCGCGTCCCGCCACTCCTCGTCGGAGTAGCCGCACACGGCCAGGGCTTCGGGCTGGGCGTCCGCCAGCCGGGTGGGCAGCACGCGCGCCTCATACTCCGCCAGCACCTTGAGGCTGCGGGCGTCGACGCGGAGGATGGCCACCTCCAGCACTTCGTGCCGGGAGGCGTCCAGCCCCGTCGTTTCCAGGTCGACGAAGCAGAGCGTCCGCAGGTGCGGTGGGAGGCTGGGGAAGAGCGGCGGGTGGAGGGCAGAGGCAGGGGTGGTGTCGGAAGCAGGGTGAGCGGACAGCATCTATGCGACCTCCTTGGCCCAGAAGCGGGGCGAGTGGTGTTTGGCGGCGAGGGAGTCCAGCTCGGCCTTCAGCAGCGCGACGCGCGCGGTGCCCAGGCGCTTGCCCGCGTCCTTCAGCAGCGCATCGAGGGCCTTCTTCTCGACGCTGGCGAGGCGCTGCATCAGCTCTTCACGGGGGAGGTCGGTGGCCCGGGCCAGCACCGCGACGGTGGGCTCCAGCGGGTAGTCGAGGCTGGTGGTGTTGAACATGCGGTAGCGCGTGCCGGCGAGGACGAGTTCGTCCTGTTCGGCGAGGTGGGCCCGGAGGACGCCCTCCAGCTCCGCCTTGCGCGCGTTGAGAATCTTCGCGAGGTGGGCGACTTCCTGGCGCTCGCGGGCGACGGACTCCAGGTCGGCCGTGTCCTCGCAGACGACGTCACGCTGTCCCTCCAGCGCCTTGGCGTAGGCGGGGCAGTTGCTCCGGTGGTCGCAGTACACGCAGTTGGGGTTGAGGCGGGCGGGGAAGGACTCCGCCTTCTCCATCTGCTGGCCCAGCGTCTCGACGTAGGCGAGGGCGGCGTCCAACTGCTCCTCGGTGCGTGTCGTCTCCTGCCGCACGCCGTGGCGCAGCATCCACATGGAGAGGCGCACCTTCTTGGCCCAGGGCCACATGCGGCGCGCGGCGAGGGCGTAGAGACTGAGCTGGAGGCTGGAGTCCAGCTCCTCGCGGGTGAAGAGCTGGTGGTTGGACTTGTAGTCCATGACGTGGACCGTCTCGTCGTCCACCCAGTCGACGCGGTCGATGAAGCCCAGGACGCTGAAGGGTCCCACCGGCAGGCGGAACTCCTTTTCCACGGCGAGGATGTCGCGGGAGTCCACGCGGCCCTGCTGGCGGACGAAGTCCTGGAGGATGCCGAGGCCCTGCTGGAAGAGGTCCAGGCCGGAGAGGCCAGAGGTGGCCCACTCTTCACGGTAGAGCTGGAGGGCACGCTCCTCGGAGAGCGGACCCGCGTACTCGGTGTCGATGACTTCCTGGAGGAGTCGCTCGAGGACGGCGTGCAATGCCTTCCCGAAGCTCAGCGGGATGCCGGGCTCGGCGGTGTGCTTGTCGAGGTAGTGGAGCCGGTAGGAAAGCGGGCAGGCCTCGAAGCGGCTCAGCCGGCTGTATGACAAATGCTCGTTTCGCAGGGCGCTCATGACGTGGGCCTCCGGGCCGGTGCAGTGGCGTGTCGCGAGTCAGTCATCACGCTCTTTTCGAGAGACACATCAAGTCGAAGGAGACAGGCGGCGCGGCCACCTGCGTGTGTTTCACAGGCGCGGGGCACCCTCATTGCGACACCTCATCCGCGGAGGCTTGCCGTTTCTCAAAGGACATGACGCGCGAGCCCGGGAAGGCAGACAGGACGCGCACCAGGGTGGCGGCGTGCTCCGGGGTGAGCTCCTTCCTGGCCTGGCCGGTGTAGGCCGGGACGAGCCACACCTCGCCGTAGGTTTCGGAGGCGAAGCACACCTCGGCACCAAGAGCCTTGAAGCTGGTGATGTCCTCGTCGGTGAGGCCGCGCAGGGCGGAGAGCGGGGACTCCGCGTCCAGCTCCTTCACATTGGGAGACGGAGCTGGCGGCGAGGGCCTGGAGGCGGGGGCGGGGGCGTTCTTCTTCGAGCCAGCCTCGGTCAGCGGATGACCGAAGAGATCCACAGCGCCCGTGGCGGACTTCGCTGGAGGAACGGAGGAAGGGGGCGCGACCTCTTCACGAGGAGCACGGGGCTGCCGATTCACCTTCAGCCACTCGGTGCACGTGGAGATGCTGGCCAGGGTGCAGCCCCCGCCAGTCCGGTAGTGCAGGCAGTGCTTGCCCTCGCCGCGGACATACGCTTCGCACGTCACGCCTGGCGGACGATGCTGTGCGGCGGTGGGCTGGAGGTAGTGCGTAAGGGCCATGCGCGGGTGTCGGCGGCGCGTGTTTGCCGATACACCCTAAAAGCACCCCATCCCTCCGTTTCGGGACAGGATTTCTTTTTGCCCGATTTCTTTTTTGATTTTCCGGGGCGAGCGACACGCGGCCATAAGGCAGAGCAAAGGCCTCCGGCGCGATTTCGGGGACACCTGTATCGTCACCCTTTCTTCTCGCGTGCTTCAAAAGCCAACGAGGAGCTGGAGGGTGGCAGTGATGGCAGGCGCGATTCAAAAGACTGCCACGAAATTCCCCAGTGAAATCGCTGGAGTGGCGGAGGTGGCAGTGGTGGCAGTGTTTTCTGGGGTAATGCCGCCTAGGGAGAGTGTTCTTCTGAACCCCTATTGAATAGTGCCATTCAAATATGCGCGCGCCTGCTACGTAGGGGTACTTTTTGAAACACTGCCACCACTGCCAATTTAAGATAAGATAATGAATTTATAGAAGAAAAGAGTGGCAGGTAGGGCTGCCACCAGCTGCCACCGACTGCCATCATCTTTGACTTTAGGTGAAAGTGTTGTGGCTGGTTGTGAAGAGGCTTGGAGGGCGTGGCTGGACGCGGTGGGGCCAATGCCTGTGAATGGCCGCTGGACGGCCGGAAACGGCCTCCACGTGCGTCGAAGCGGGCTGGGAGCTGCCCAGGGGCAGGGCGAAGGCCTTCCTCGTCACCTGCGCCCTGTCAGGGGGCTGTCGCTTCCCACCGTGAGGGGCGCAGCCCCCGACAACGGTCAGGTGCTCCCGTGACGCGACGGCGATGATACGGAGAGAGAACGTGTTTCACTTGGCGCGTGTCCGGCTGCGTGGACGGTCCCCGAGTGGCGACGTGCGGGCATGAAAGTCGCAAGCCGCGCGGCCGTGTCGCCGACTTCAATGCAGTCGGCTCGGATATCCCCACTGGAAAAGTCGGATGCGACGGAAGCGCCATTGAATGCGTGGCTGTCTGGGTATTGGGGACTTGGGGAGGGCTTGAGACATGAATAATAAGTATCACCCTGAAGTGCGGAGGGGGTGTTGGCGGTATGGGAGGAGTGGGCACGCGTTTTCTTCACGCCGTCACGCTTCCGTCACGCCCAGGATGCACGCTGTCGCACGTATTCCTTGAGGCCCTGTCGCGGCGCGGTGTCGTCCTTGGGCTGTGAAGGGAAGCTGCGTGAATTACGGTTTCAGCACGATGTGCTGTTTTGTTGTGAGCGGCTCGGCCCTAATGCCGAAGCGGTGCGCCGTCCGGATAGGACTGGGCCTGCGCCGTGAAAGCCGCGTCTTGGCCTTCCTGGGCACGCCGCGCTCCGGTTGTCGTGCCCCCATTCGGAAGGGGGCTCGCCCGTTACCCTAGCGAGGCCGCTCGGGGCTCGGGCGCGTGGAGCGCTCTCCTCTTCCGACGACTGACGCGCCGCAGCCACGAGGCTCCCACCGAAGGCGGGGCCACCTCGGAGGCGCTGGCGCCATTCCCTCAACGGGGCTCGGCCTTGTCTCCTCTCTCACCCGGCACCTCCCGCGCGCCGAGCGCAGGACCGGGACGGCATGCACCTGTGAGTCGTGGTTGGGATGCTCTCCATCAAGAGCTTGGCGTGGCCCTCCGGACGGCCGAGGCGCAGCGCGCCTATCGCCTGGTGCGACGCAACTGGGAGGCGCTCGCCGACTTCGAGCAGCCGGAGGCCCTTGTTTCGTTTCTCACCGCGCGTGAAGGCGAGTCTCACGTCAAGGATGGCTTGCTCGCGGGGCTCGTCGTCATGGTTCAGACGGGGGCCGCTGCCAGCTTCTTCGTGGCCTTGTTGTGGCTGAGCCTGTGGCCCGGGTTGGACAGCGTGTATCGCCGATGTCTCAGGCGAACGGAGCAACCGCCCGCGGAGGTGGTGTCCTCGGTGGCCGCGTCCTTCATGGCCCTCGTGGCACGCGTCAATTTGTCAGGCGTCCATCGCGTGGCTGGGACACTTGTGCGCGGGACGGAGCGCGACGTCCTCAAGACCTGGCGAAAGGAGCTGGTGGAGCAACGCCAGCGCGCGCGCCTTGAGTCGCTGACGGACGTGGACGGTGGGGCGCCCTCGGTGCCGTGGCTCACTCCCTTCGCCTCGCGAGCCCGCTCCTTCAACGCCGAGGTGGAGGAACTGCGCGCATGGCTCCTCCCGCTGACGGGGGAGGACACTGACCTGGTGGTGTCCCTCGTCCTTCGCGAAGAGGACGCTGTCGAGGTGGCAGCGAGCCTTGGGCTGTCGCCCGAAACGGCGCGCAAGCGCGTCCGGCGGGCCCTGGCTCGCCTGCGGAAAATGAAGAATAAAATCCCCGAAAAAGATTTCTTGTCCCGAAACGGCGGGTGGGGGTGCTTTTTAGAGTTTGTGGATTCTGAAACAACCGAGAGGGCACCGGGAGGGGGCGGCTGACGGGCTGCGCGAATCGTATGTCCCCTACGCGCGCCGCCTGACTTTGGGGGAGTAACGGGGGCGCGTCGCGCCCCAATCCACGCCTGCTTTGACACGCCCTGTCCGCCGACGCGGACAGCGACGCCACTGTATTGCCTTCAACCTGGAAGGACTGAATGAAGACAGCCGCGCGAAACAGCTTCGAGCACGATGAAACATACGTGCGCTTCTTCGCTCGCATCGACGGGCACCGCCTCCGGGTGGTGAGCCGGGGCAACGCAGGGCCGGAAGCGGAGGGGCGCGCCGCGTGCCCCTGCTGCGAGTGCGAAGGGGCCAACGACTACGTCCGCATGCCGGGCCTCTTCCGCCGCTGGGAACTCGAGCACGTCGTCGACAGCGAGGCGGACTTCAACGTCGAGCCGGCGGGCTGCACCGCGGACGGCACCGAGTTGTTCTCGGTGTACCGGCGCGAGCGCCACGCCTCCACCACGCACTGCCAGAAGGAGGAGTGAAGCACCATGGCGAACAACATGTGGGAGCAGACGGCCGCGATGGCCAAGCAGCACGAGCAGCAGGGCGGCGCCTGGCTGAAGCTCGCGAATGACGGGGACACCGCCGTCGTCGTCTTCCTCGGGGAACCGCATCCGCGCGAGGTGGTTTTCATCGACAACAAGTTCGTCCCCTTCGACGAGAAGCTGAAGGCCCAGGGCCACAAGCCCTCGCTGCGCGTGGCTCTCAACGTCGGCGTCTATGGGACGCGCGAGGTCAAGGTGATGGAGCAGGCCGTCACCTTTTTCAACACGCTGATGGAGCTCCGGGCGAAGTACGGCCTGGAGAAGTGGGCCTTCGAGGTCAAGCGCCGAGGGGCGGCCAAGGACACGAAGACGACGTACTCCATCCTCCCGGACCGGCAGCTCACCCACGAGGAGACGGCGGCCTTCCAGTCGTTGCAGCAACATGACCTGCCGAAGCTGTACGCGGCGGAGGCGGAGGGCGCGGCGAGCGGCGCGTCGCCCGCGGGCGCTCCCAACGCGAAAGCGAACGAGCCCATCGACGTGAAGCTGGCGCAAGGAATCGCCACGGCCCTGAAGGCACTGCCGCGCGAGGCCGTGGATCGCTTCCTTCAGAAGTTCGCCGTGCAGCGCATCCGGGACTTGCCGGCGTCGAAGGGCGAACTGGCGCGCGCCTTCGTCGACTCCCTCGTCGCTGAATACTCCGCGGAGAGTGTCGCGGACGTGGACCCCTTCGGGCCGTGAGCGTGCCCCGCTGAAGCTGGTTGCCGTAGCCATGCGCGGAGGGGGCCTGCTGCGTGCCCCCGACGCGCCTCACTGAGGACGACAGAAATGGTGGAAGACTTCTCCGAAATGCACGGGGACGGGGGACGTGTTGTCTCTCGCACCCAGGACTCCAGCGTGGGGGCCGCGCCGTCCGCGCCTGCGCGCGACACGAGCATGGGCACGCGGACGTTGCGCGTGCGCGTGGATGCCGGGCTGCGGCTCGCGGTGGGCGACGTGCCGCCGAAGATGGGGGAGGCCCTCTGCCGGGCGCTCTCCCTTCCCAACCCCGCGTATTTGAAGCTGGTGCGGCTGCGCAAGCGCCCCGGTGCGGAGCCCCAGACGCTGTACTTCTTCCGCCAGCAGGAGCGGGAGTTGGTGTTGCCGCGCGGGGCCATTCACGTGCTGCGACGGGCCGCGGACGAGGCGGGCCTGACGCTGTCCTTCGAGGACGCGCGGGTGCTGCCGCCCAATCGCCTGCCGAAGCTGCCGGCGGTGTCACTGCGCGACTACCAGGCCGCGGCCGTGGAGCGGCTGGCGAAGGCCACACAGGGGACGGCGGTGCTGCCATGCGGGGCCGGGAAGAGCGTCCTGGCCGTGGGGGCCATTGCGCGCTTGCGCACGCCGGCACTCATCCTCGTCCACACCTTGGATTTGGCGGAGCAGTGGCGAGAGCACGTGCGCGAGCGTCTGGGCCTGGAGGCGGGCCTCGTGGGCGCGGGGGAGGAGGAGGTGCGGCCCGTCACCGTGGCCGTCGTCCAGTCCCTGGCCCGGTGGGACGAGGCGAAGCTCGACGCCTTCCTCCACGGCTTCGGCCTGCTCGTCCTCGATGAGGCCCACCACATCGCCGCCAGCGCCTTCCACCGAATCGTGGACCGATGCCCGGCGCGCTACCGACTGGGCCTGACGGCGACGCCCGAGCGGGAGGACGGGCTGACGCCCCTGTTGCGCCTGTACCTGGGCGCGCTCCTGGCCGTGGTGAAGCACGAGGACCTCGTCGCGCGCGGCGTGCTGGTGGTGCCCGAGGTGCGCGCCGTGGAGACGGCCTTCGACTACCCCTACTTCCGCGCCGCGGACTACGCGCCCATGCTGGAGGCGCTGGCGGAGGACAAGGCGCGCAATGACCTCGTCCTCGGCGCAGTGGCCCGCGAAGCGTGGGCAGGCCACCTGTGCCTTGTCCTCACGGGCCGGGTGGACCACTGCGAACTGCTGGCGCATCGACTCTCGGCCGCCGGCCTGTCGGCTGCCGCGTTGACGAGCGAGGTGCCGCGCGAAGCGCGCAAGACCCTCCTGGACCAGGCCCGCGCCGGGCGCGTCCGTGTGCTGGTGGCCACCAGCCTGGCGGATGAGGGGCTCGACTTGCCGCGCCTCTCGCGCGTCTTCCTGGTGTACCCCGGCCGCGCGCGTGGACGCACCGTCCAGCGTCTCGGACGCCTCATGCGTCCCCACCCGGAGAAGAAGAGCGCAGTCCTCATCGACTTCGTCGACGGGCAGGTACCGCTCTTGCGGCGCCACCACGCGGAGCGCCGCCAGCAGTACGCCACGGTGTTGGGAGTGGCCACCGCAGCCAATGCACGTTGAGCCAACACAGAGAGAGCGAGCACCTTCGATGACGACACCTTCTGACATCACTCCAAGCACTCCCAACCCCGACTCCATCCGCGCCACCTGGCAGTGGCTCGCGCACGCCCCACACGGCGTCAGCGAAGTCCGCGTCATCCGCCCGGGCGGCGGTGGCATCGTCGGCCTGGGCTTCTTCGACGACGAGGAGGCCTTCGTCGCTTCCTGCGTAGCCGCCAATGCCGGCGGCAACGTGTATGTGGGCATCCAGCCGCGCCCTCGGCGCCTGCTCGAACTGGCCCCGAACGTCCTCCGCCCGTTGAAGACGGGGGCGGGCAGCAAGGACATCGAGGTGGTGACGGCCACGGTGGTGGACCTGGACCCCGTGCGCCCCAAGGACACGGCCAGCACCGAGGACGAGCTCTCGCTGACGATCCAGGTGGCGGAAGCCGCCGCGGCCTGGTGTGGAGCGCAGGGGCTTGTCCGGCCGCGGCTGATGATGAGCGGCAACGGGGCGCAGCTCTGGTTCGCCCTGCCGCCGCAGTCCCTGGAGGGCGAGAGCCACGAGCGAGTGCAGGCGGGCTTGAAGTCCTTCGAGGCCGAGTTCCGTGCCCGCTTCGCCTCCGAGCGCGTGCGCGTGGACTCCATCCACGACGTGGCCCGCATCATCAAGGTGGTGGGCACCGTCGCCCGGAAGGGGGCGGGGACAGCGGAGCGGCCTCATCGAGCAGCTCAGGCGCTCGCTGGCTTCGAGCGCGTGGAAGACGCAGGCCTCATGGCTCGCGTGCTGAGCGCGCCGGTGCAGCAGCAGGTGGCGAGCCAGGCGCGTCCAGCCCAGGTGGCGCTGCCGCTGGCGCCCTCGTCCTCTGCGCCTCAGGGGACGGTGAAGGCCCGCCGGACGGAGACTGGGGAGCATGACTGGGCGCGCCCGGTGGAGATGTGCGGGCCGGTGCAGCGCCTGTGGGAGCAGGGGGCGGAGGACCGGAGCGTCGCCATCTTCAACATGGTGCGCTTCTTCGCGCACAAGCAGCTCGGCCTCGATGAAATCACCGAGCTTGTCCTCGAGTACGACCGCCGGGGCCTCGGAAAGCTGAAGGGGAGAGACGGCAAGGCGTACATCTCCAAGGCTTACGAGAAGGTGATGGCCACCGCCCGCGAGGACGGCGCCGTGGCGCCGCCCTGCCACTCCCTCCAGGGCTTGGGCTACTGCCGCGTGAACCGCGAGCCCGACGTGCGCTGCGAGCTCTACGACGTCGTCTTCGACATCGAGAAGGCCGTGGAGGCGTTGGCCTCCGTGCCGGCCCAGGACGTGGAGTACCGCCTCAGGCCCATTCTCGAGGCGATTGCTCACCGTCCGCCGTCCGCGCAGGAGAAGTACTTGGCGCTGCTGGAGGTGCGCACGGGCCAGCCCGCGCAGAAGCTTCGGCTGTCCATGGCTCGCGCCGTGCGCACCCAGGCCGCAGGTGAAGGCGCGGACACCAAGGGCGGAGGGAAGAGCAGCAGCGGCGACGACACCATCGACGGCGAGGTGTTCGAGGACGCGTACTGCTACTACACGGTGACGCAGCGCGGAGAAGCGAAGGCGATTTCCTCCTTCACCTTCACGCCCAGGGCCGTTGTCGAAACCGAGGAGGGGGAGGTGTTCCTCGGAGACATCCGCACGGACAAGGGCACCAGCATGGAGGGAGCCCGGCTGCCGAGGCGGGCCTTCAACTCGCGCAAGGAGCTGCTGCACCACCTGCCCTCCGTCCACACGCAGTGGACGGGCAGCGACAACAACGTGCAGGGCCTGCTGCGCGCGGTGGCGAGGCGCGCGGTGCCGCGGCTGCCGGGCACCAGCGTACTGGGAGACTTCAAGCGGGGGGCACACCATGTCTGGGTGGCGCCTGGGTGCACCATTGGGCGGGAGGGTTTTCTCTCGGCCTCCCCCGTGGCGTACCTGCCCAATGGGGCGTCGCTTGAGTCGCGCGTCCGCTACGAGGCCGCGGACGACGACGCCTTCCATGAAGTGGCCAGCACGGTTTTCGAGTGCCTGCTCAAAATCAACACGCCCCAAGTGGTGCTGCCGATGCTGGGGTGGTTCTTCGCGACGCCGATGAAGCCGCGCTTCATGGAGAAGGTGGGCTCCTTCCCTCTTCTCTTTCCTTATGGGACGCAGGGCAGCGGGAAATCCAGCACCTGCACCGAAGTCTTCTGGCCGCTCTTCGGAGTGCCGAAATCAGACGCCTACAGCGTGACGGAGACGGAGTTCGCCCTGGTGAAGCTGCTGTCCGCCACGCGCTCGGTGCCGGTGGTGCTGGATGAGTACAAGCCCAGCGATATGCCGCTGCCCCGTCTCCACCTGGTGCACCGCTACATGCGGCGTCTCTACCGAGGGGAGACGGAGGAGCGGGGGCGCCCGGACTTGTCTGTGACGAGCTACCGCCTCCAGGCGCCGCTGTGCATCTGCGGCGAGACGCGTCCCACCGAGGCGGCACTCGTTGAGCGCATTCTCCCCGTCAGCCCGGACAAGGCGACGGTGCAGCGCCGTGAGTACCGGGCTGTCTTTCGCAAGCTGACTTCCGTCAACCTTGCCCTCTTCGCCCCTCGCTACATTCAATTCTGCCTGGGGCGTGACTTCGACAAGGACTACAGCCTGGCCCGTGCTGTCGCGGACTCCTTCGTGAAGGGGCGACAGGTGCCTCCGCGCGTCGCCGACAACGTGACGGCCATGTTGCTGGGCATTCACCTCTTCGAGCAGTTTGCCCAGGAGTGTGGCTACCCGTTGCCCGCCGACTTGGGCGCTCGTGAGGCCGTGGACGCCGTGCTGAAGGACGTCCTCGAGGAAGAGACGGGTGTCCGTAACGCGCTGGATGCCTTTCTCCAAATGCTGAGTGTCATGGCGATTCAGGGGGAGCTGAAGCACCGCGTCCACTACGCCTTCGACGAGGGGCGCCTGTGCCTCCACTTGGAATCCGCCTACGACGCATACCGCGCGCACTGCAAGCGCATCGACTATCGAGGGGAGTTGGTGGACACGAAGGCGCTGCGGCGACTCATCCATGAGAATCATCGCGCCGGAGAGTATGTCCTCTCGCCCAGTGAACGCGTCTGTTTTGCCGGCAAGGCCGTGCGTCGGTGTGCCCTCGTGATTGATGCCTCCAAGGCCTCCTTCATCTCCGCGGAGGACTTCCCGCACGCTGACGACGCAGGCCGCGGCTGGCGTTGGCGTGGCCACGACGAAGGCAGTCCCGAGGAGGTGGCCTCGTGACGGGGGTGGACGGGAAGCCCGGGCCTCCGGCAGATGAGTCCGACGCTTCTCACCACCAGCTCCATCGCCAGGATGACGCGGTGGACGTCCTCACCGAGGCCCTCTGGGAGTTGTGGCTGCGTCGACATGCGCAGCCGCAACGACAGGCGCCCGCGTGGAGCGCGGAGGAGAGCGCGCATGGCTGAGCCGCGGACTCTCGACTTGTCTTCTTCTGGGGACAGAGCGTCCATGGTTTTCGCCCGAGGGCCTGCTGCCCTGGACGAAGGAGAAACCACCATGGCGAAGAGAGGGACTGCACGTGCCGCGCGCACGCAGTTGGCGGACGTGCCACAGCAACTGGCCGCGCTGGCCAGCATGTCGGTGCCGGAGCTGGCGGAGAAGTATCAGGAGCTGTACGGCGAGCCCACGCGCAGCCGCAACCGGGACTACCTGAAGAAGCGCCTGGCCTTCCGGATTCAGGAACTGGCCGAAGGGGGACTCTCCTCGCGCGCCGTCGCACGCATCTCGGAGTTGGGCGACAAACTGCCCGAGCGCTGGAGGATGCGGCAGGTGGAGGAGGCGAACCCCGCCGCGCCGTCTCCTCCAGCCGCTGCCGACGGGCGCGCAGCCGCTGCCGACGGGCGCGCAGCCGCTGCGGATGGGGGCGCAGCCGCTGCCGACGGGCGCGACGCGCGCCTGCCGCCGCCGGGCACGGTGCTGACGCGCGTGTTCAAGGGGGCACAGCACCGGGTGACGGTGCGCGAGGGCGGGATTGAATACGAAGGCCAGCTCCACCGCAGCCTCTCCTTCGTGGCCAAGCTGATTACGGGCACGGCCTGGAATGGCTACAGCTTCTTCGGCCTCAAGGACGGCGGCTCGAAGCAGAAGGCGGTGACGCGATGAGCGGCCCCTCCTTCTTCCAGACGCACATGGGGCAGCGCTTCTACGAGGGGACGATGCCGGCGCTCGTCCGTGAGTTGAAGCGCCTCAACGACAACATGGAGCGACTGGTGGCTGCGGCGGAGCGCCTTGCTGGGCAACCGCCAGCCTCGAGCGCCGAGCCCACGCGGTCGGCGACGCCCGAGAATTCGGAGGGGGAATGAGGAAGAGCAAGCCAGCGCCCTCGGACGCGAAGCGCTGCGCCGTGTACACGCGCAAGTCCACGGCGGCGGGCCTGGAGATGGAGTTCAACTCGCTGGACGCCCAGCGCGAGTCTTGTGTCTCCTACGTGCAGCGCCAGACCGGCTGGGCATTGGTGGATGAGAGCTACGACGACGGCGGCTTCACCGGCGCCAACATGGAGCGGCCCGCCTTCCAGCGGCTGATGCAGGACGTGGACGCTGGCCGGGTGGACGTGGTGGTGGTGTACAAGGTGGACCGCCTCTCCCGCAGCCTCCTCGACTTCGCGAAAGTCATGGAGCGCCTCAACACGGCGGGCGCGTCCTTCGTCTCGGTGACGCAGAACTTCTCCACCGCCGATGCGATGGGGCGGTTGACGCTGAACATGCTGATGTCCTTCGCCGAGTTCGAGCGGGAGATGATTTCGGAGCGCACGCGGGACAAGGTGGCCGCTGCGCGCCGCAAGGGGCTGTGGACGGGGGGACGCGCGCCGCTCGGCTACGACGTGAAGGACAAGCGCCTCGTGGTGAATGAGTACGAGGCGGTGGTGGTGGGAGAGGCCTTCGAGCTGTACCTCCAGCACCAGCAGGCCTCGACGGTGGCGCGCCTCCTCAATGAGACGGGGCGCAAGACGAAGCGGTACGAGGCCCGGAGCGGTGCCACGCGCGCGGCTCGGGCTTGGACGACGCAGGATGTGCTGCGCCTCTTGAGGAGTCCCTTGTACGCGGGCTTCGTGCCCTACGGAGACGAGACGCACCCGGGTGAGCACCCGGCGATTGTAGACGGGGCCACCTTCCACCGGGTGCAGGACATGCTGGAGGGCCCCGGCCTCCAGTACCACGGGCGCAACCCCGACTACGTGCTGCGAGGCCTGTTGCGCTGCGGCCTGTGCTGCGAGGCGATGACGCCCGGCTCGACGCGCAAGGGCACGCGCGAGTACCGCTACTACCGCTGCACCACGCGGGACAAGCAGGGGAAGGAGGGGTGCCGGGCTGCTCCCATTCCGGCAGCCGCCATGGAGGACTTCGTCGTCGCGCGGCTGCGGGAAGTCTCCGTCGGCGAGGGCTTCGCGGCGCAGGTACACGCCCGGCTCACCGGGCGGCTGGAGGAGAAGCACAAGGCCCTGCGTGTCGAGCGCTCGCAGTTGCCGAGGGATTTGGCCAAGCGCGCCGGGGAGTCGAGGAAGTGGGTGGACTCCCTCGCCAAACTGGAGGGCCCCGCCCGGCGCATTGTCGAGGAGAAGCTGACGGCCACAGAGGAGGAGGTCGCCGGCATGAGGAAGCGACTGGCGGCGGTGGAGCGCGCCCTGGACGCCACGCAGGGGGAGCGGTTGGAGGTGGCGTGGGTGGCCCAGGCCCTGGCGGACTTCGACGCGGTGTGGGACGCCCTCACCGCCATGAACCGGGGGCGCCTGCTACGAGCCCTCGTTGGCCGGGTGGTGGTGAACGAGGCGACGGGCCAGGTCGACGTTTACCTGTCCCATGCCGTTGAGGCCGCAGCGCCCGGGCGCGAGGAGGCAGCAGCGTGAGCGCAAGCCCCGAATCCCAGCCGGCGGAGGCCGGCCTCGTCAGCGCGCACTTCCACCGCGTGCGTCGCTCGAAGGTGCGCTTCCGAGAGGGGGCGCCGCCGTCGCCGCGAGAGGTGGCGCGCCGGCCGGCACACGCCGCGGGAATGCTGGCCCTGGCGCACCATGTGGAGTCCGCCATTGAGAGGGGGCTCATGGCGAGCGCGGCGGACGTCGCGAGTCAACTGGGCTTTACCCGGGCGCGTGTGACGCACCTGTTGGACTTGCGGTTGCTGGCGCCCGACATCCAGGAGGAGGTGCTGTTCCTCGAGGCCGTGGATGGGGAGGAGCCCCTCAGCGAGCGAGTCCTCCGGGCCGTTGCACACGCGGGGACGTGGGAGGTGCAGCGCGAGCGCTGGCGCGAGGTGAAGGCTTCATTCTGAGACGGGAGTCCGAATACCCGGACTCCTTGGTGTAGCGTGAGTGCAAGAGGCTGAATTGTTGTCCGCGTTGAGCGTGCGCGGGCTGGATGCCCCGCGAGGAAAGAGAGCGAGAGCACATGCAGAACGACATGAAGAGCACCATTCAGGCTGCGGTGGCAGAAGAGGTGGGGAAGGCGATGGCCCGGCAGTTGGATCTGCTGGAGAAGATTGCTCAGTTCCTGGGCATTGAGCCTGGCTCGAATCCCGCGTCGTCCGCGCCGAAGCGCACCCCTGTGCCTCCTCCCGCGTCGAAGCGCCCGCCCGCGCCCCCCACCGGGCCCGCGCCGAAGCGCCCGTCCTCGGTGCCCGTGCGGAAGTGGGTGAAGCCGAAGCCGGAGGCCGCGCCTAAGCCCACGAGGACGAAGGCCGCGCCCCAGAATCGCCGAGGGAGCCCGCGTGCGGCGGGACGTACAGCGGCGGTCGCCACGCCCAGCTCCAGTCCCAGCCCCGCGACGTCTGTCACATACGCGGAGGGGCAGGAGGTGCGCTACAAGCAGGGGCGGGGCACCTTCTCGGCGAAGGTGACGGCCGTCGACGCGAAGGCGAAGACGGTGACGGTGGAGCGCGTCTCCGATAACAAGAAGGTGGTGCGTCCCTTCGACAAGGTGACGCCCGCCTGAGTCTGGGCCGCGAAGCGCCCTCTCCGGAGGGCGCTCCTGCGGCCAGTCGCTCGAGGGTTGCAAAGCGAGCCGCGCTCATCGTTACGGCGCGTCGGCCATGTCTTCGAGCTGCCCCTCGGCGAGGGCGCGGTAGTGGGGCACGACTTCCACCTTGAGCACGTCCCGCATCTCCTGGCGGGCGCGGCCGAAGTCCCCCTTGTCTTTGTACTGGTACATCCGGTGCAACGCATCCATGAGCCTGTGGGAGCCTTCTCGGATGCGCTGAGACTCCTCACGTAAGAGGCCCAACGCTCCCTCCTCCGTGGCGAGCGCGCTCTCGGCTTCACTGTCGCTGATGCCCACCTCGGAGGCCGTGCGCCTCAGCAGTGCCTTCGCCTCAGTTGTGAGGGCCAGGCGCGCTCCTGTGGTGGAGACACGACGTGCCAATTCGCGGATCGGGCCCCAGTCAACGGTTTCACTCACGAGTCATTTCCCTTTGCGAGCAGTCCAAGCCTGCGTGCGAAGCCAGAGCTGGGGCCTCTTGCACCCAGGGGAGGGATAGGCGCTCATGGGGCTGCGGCCTGTCCGCTGCGGGTGTCAGAGAGCTTCACAGGTAATCAAGGTCATGTTGATTCGACGGTCAAGTCAACTATACCTTGGCGTTCCCGGAAGGGTGCCCGGTGGCGGCGAGCCTCGTTGCCCCTGGGGCCGCACCCCTTCACTCAGGAGGATTCACAGCCATGTCGAAGCGTTCGGAAGACGATGTGACGACGGAGGATTTTCCGCGCAGAGTCCCCACCCTGTCTGCACCCAGCGGGGCGCACTTCCTCTTCGAGGTGGAGGGCGTGCGTTACGAAGCGGTGCGGGAGCTGGAGGTGCGGCCGAGTGGCGAGCGGCTGCTGAGGGCGGAGCGGCGCGTGGCGGATGGCGCGCTATCCGGCCCCTGTCTGGTCCGTAGGATCGCCAGCCCATCCACGTACATGCAGCGCAAGCGGATGATTGAAGAGGTGCAGTTGGCCTTTCGCCTCAACCACCCCAACATCGCTCAAGTCTTCCACATGCAGGTGGATGAGGAGGAGGACGCCCCCTACGTCATCATGGAGGACGTGGGTGGGCCGTCGCTGGAGACGCTGGTATGCGCGGCGTTGGTGAGAGGGCAGCCCCTCTCGGAGGGCTTCTGCTTGTACGTGGGCGCGGAGGTGGCGGACGCACTGCACCATGCGCACACGCTGACGTCGGAGAAGGGAGTGCCCCTGGGCATTGTCCACCGCGACGTGAGCCCTCGTCACATTGCGCTGGGGCAGCATGGAGAGGTGAAGGTGCTGGACTTCGGAGCGGCGTACTCGCTGCTGGTGGGGCGGGAGGAGTCGCCGGAGAATCTGCTCCGAGGCGACGTTGCCTATGCCAGCCCCGAATACCTGCGCAAGGAAGGGCTGACGCCGCGCTCCGATGTCTTCAGCCTGGGGGTGTTGCTGGTGGAGGCCTTGACGAACAAACACCTCTTCGAGGTGCACGACGCCCCGGTGGTGGCGGCGAAGGAGATCCGGTTCCAGACGGAGATGCAGCCCTCTCTGCCCTTGGGGCAGATGCAGGCTCTCATGGAGTCCTTCGGACCGGATGTTGTCGAGAAGGCGGTGGCCCACGTCAATGAGGACCTCAAGGCGGTGCTGCACACCGCGCTGCGCCTCAATCCCGAGGAGCGCTTCGCGACGGCGGCGGACCTGCGGGATGCGCTGCGTGGTGCCGCCCACGCCCAGCTCCGCGAGCCCTACGGGCGCGCGGAAGCAGCCAAGGAGACAGCCCGTGTCGTGTCCGAGGGCGGAGTGCTGCGTGACGAGGTGGAGTTCGGCGAGGCCGGCCTCTACCCGGTTGGGCTGGAGAAGCACGAGTTAGGTCTCCCGAAGAAGGAGTAGGCCGCAGATGCTCTGCTCTCGTGTGGCCTGCAATGGCCGGCACCTCGCCACCGCGGGGTGCCGGACTTCGGAGTCCTCTCCACCATTCTGACGTGGGTGCGCCGCCCCGACGACGAGTCCAACGCCGACCCGGAGTTGGAACTCCACGTGGGAGGCTCCGTGGGCAGGCAGTACGGCGAGAACCTGACGTGGTGTGACGTACCCATCCGCGCGGGCGACGTCCTTACGGTGGAGGTGCGTGACGACGTGGAGGCCGACCCTCCGCAGACGCGCCGTGTCGACGAAGAGGCGGGGCTGGACGACGTTTCCCGCCTGCGGTTGCAGCAGAAGCGTCTGGAGAAGCTACTCGCCGAGGTGAACGAGGAGCTGCGGGAGTGCGGCGGGGCGTAGTGGGGTGCCTCCTCCTTCGGATGGGGAGGCGCTTCGTCATGCCGGGGACCGCTCATGCTGGGGGACGCGCGTGCTCCAGTGCAGGGCTCCGAGGTATGGGGCTCTGCCCGCCAGGCCTGCTCCCTGCTTGGAGTCGCCAGAGCGCTGGCCGCAAGTCGCTTGGCACTGGGGGAGAAGGTGGTGCGGGCCGTTTTGCGGCGCCCCTCCTCCCAGGAAGCTGCTTCAGCGGGCCAACTCGGTGGTGATGCGGACGAGGGCATCCAACTTCGCCGCATCGAGCTTCCGCGCGAGGAAGAGGAGCCGGCGCAAGGTGACGTCGTCGTCGGGCCGAGTTGGACTCCCGCTGCTGGGCGACTCGGTGAGGCCCATCATGTCTTCCGGAGAGACCATCAACTCGATGCACAACTTCTTCAGCGTCTCGACGCTGGGAACCATGTGCCCGCGTTCAACTCTGCTGTAGACGGCAGGGGCCATCCCCACCCGCTCCGCGACTTGGACCTGCGTCAGGCTCATCTGCTCCCGGGCGAGGCGGGCGATGGCACCCAGGTGCGTTGCAAGCTGTTCGTTCATAGGTACAAAGAAGTATACCCGAATTGCCAGTTGTCATGGGAACACCATTCCATCAGCGCACGTCCCGCAGAAGTTGGATGAGGGCGAGCGCCTGGTGCGCGTCCAACTCGTGCACACGGCGGAGCAGGGCCTCCTTGGCGGCAGCGACGACGTCGGGTGGCAGCGAGGCGGTATAGCCCAATAACTCGTTGGGAGTGGTGCGGAGGGCGGGGCACAGACGGTACAGCGTCTGGACGCTGGGGAGCATTCGCCCCCGCTCGAGTCGGCTGTAGACGACGGGAGAGATGTCGATGAGATGGGCCACGTCCACCTGTGTCAGGTTGGCGCGAAGACGGGCTGCGCGCGCGGTGTCGCCGATAATGGCGGACAAGGGGCGGGAGGGCTCCTTCGGAAGGGCGAGAGTGCGGATGTCAGGGTGAATATACATTCCCAAGGAACTGTACCTGATAGTCTAATTGACTTCACCTAGTCGAATGGCTTGGAGCTACTTGGGGATAGTGGTTGGAGGTGGGGGAAGACTTCGCGCGATTTCCCTGGGCTTCTGGTAGCGTGGCCCGGCGCGGGGAGGGAACCGCATGCGCGTGGCCGCAGTCCTGCTGTCCTACAGAGTCGCCAGGAAGACGTCGCCATGAGGGACAGCGGCCCCCGGGCCGTGCTGTCCCCCGGGGACGTGGTGAAGGGCTACACGGTGGTGAGGCACCTGGACCAGGGTGGCTTCGGCACCGTGTACCTCGCGACGCAGGAGGGGCAGCCCTACGCGCTGAAGCTCGTGGAGCGGCAGGGGCGGGTGGAGAAGGAAGTCACCATCCTCTTGCGCTTGAAGCACCCCAACGTGGTGGGGATTCGCGGCTTCTCCTACTGGCAGGCCGGGGAGCGCGACTTCGCCCTCATCGCCATGGAGTACGTGGAGGGGCGGAAGCTGAGCGCGTGGGTGAAGGAGGAGAACCCCTCGGCCCGGCAGATTGCGAAGGTGGCGCTCGACGTGGCGCGGGCGCTGGCGGCCTCTCACGCGGCGGGAGTGGTGCACCGAGACGTGAAGGACGCCAACGTCATGGTCCGCGACGCGGACGGCCTGGCGGTGCTGGTGGACTACGGCATAGGGGACTACGAGGGCGCACCTCCCGGTGTCACCCAGTCCATGCTGCCGCCCGGGACGATGGAGTACCGGCCCCCCGAAGCTTGGCTCTTCGTGGAGCAGCACGCGGGGCACAGAGGCGCCCGCTACGTGTCCGTCCCCTCGGACGACATGTGGGCCCTGGGCACTGTCCTCTACCGCCTCCTCACGGCGAGGCTGCCCTTCGACGCGGCGACGGACCCGGAGTACGTCCAGAGTGTCATTCGCAAGTCGCCTGTACCCCCTCACCTCGCCAGCCGCTTCGTCCCGGAACGGCTGAGCATGTTGTGCATGCGGCTGCTGGAGAAGGACCCTGCTGCCCGTCCCGAAGCGAGCGCTGCTTGTGCGGCCCTGGAGGAACTCCTGTCCGGGGCGGAAGGGGAGGCGTGGGACACGCCCTTGTTCGATACGTATGGCCCGAACTCGGCCACCACCGAGGGCGAGGCGGGCGCGCTGGCTCGGTGGGCGAAGCGGCCCCTGCGCCAGATGCGCCGTGGCAAGGCGCCCGGGCCGGAGCTGCCGGGAGCGGGCCCGCCCGCAGATCTGCTGCCCCAGGCCTCTCCGGTGGCTGCTGCGCGGCCCGAGGAGGCGCAGCTGCCGGGCTTGGCGCTAGAGGAGGGGATGGCGGCGGAATCCGGGCAAGCGGCGCCTGTGGCCACCATCGTCGAGGTGGGGCGGCGCTCGTTCTTCTCGCGACTGATGATGGGGCGCGTGCTGGGGGCGGGGCTGCTGGCCGGCGCGCTGGTCGCAGGGGCTCTTCTCTCGCAACAGGCGCCCCCGCCACTTGGGACCCGGCCCTCCTCCGGTCCCGGCCAAGAAGTAGCGACATATACAAAGAAACCTCAAGCTGCCCGAGCCGCAGCTCCCACCGGGCCGGAGGCAACACCTGCGGCCGTCGCGCCTCCTGCGACGCTTCCCGAGGTGACTGCCACCGTGACGACGACGAAGAGTGACTCCCCGCCCTCCCCGCTGGAGCCTGCCAAAAAGGCCACGAGGAGCGTCAGCAGTGCCTTGGCGACGACGGCCCTCTGCGGTGCGCTGGCCTGCTCGGGCCCACAGGTGCGCCCCGCTCCGGATCCTGAACCATGCCCAGCAGGCGCCACCAAGGGCATGAAGATGCTCAGCATGGAGATTGGGGACGACCTGATCGGGAGCTTCGTCAGGGGGGAAGAAAAATACGTAACGGTGAGGGACGGCACTGCACAGATCATCTTGGGCTCGGACTACGCCACGCTGTCTGGGCGACTCATTATTGCCGACCGCGTCTATGTCCGACTGACTCGGGCCCGCACGAGCAAGGGAAGTTTCCCCGTGTGCCTGGAGGTGCAGGACGGCACTCGAAACCGCGGACTGGAGATAGAGGGCGGCGGAGGGGATACCGGTAAGGCACGCGTGTACTCTGCCGTTCGGGTCAAGGCAGTGAGTGAGTTTGAATGACCTGCCGCCGTTTGGCAGACGCTCATGATCCGCCAAGGGCGTCGCTGCTGGCTTGGTCCAGGAGAAATGTCGAGTGCATCATTCCGTGTCGGCCGTTCTGCTTTTCCTACTCCTCGCAGGCGAGGGGACAGCTCTGGCGCAGTCGCCCCCGGCTACAGCGGGGCTGATCGTTCGCCGAATCGAGCTGGTCTCGGATGATGCTCAGCCAGCGGCTGAAGTCGCGGTGAGCCCAGGGCTCTCGACGGTGTTCATCTTCGATTCGGAGGTGAGTCGAGAAGGGCTGACGATCGAGGGACGCGAGCGTTTCGCGGTGGTGGACGCTGGGCTCACCACCTTGCGCCTGGTCCCGTCCGAGAAAATCTCGGCTGGAGAGCGGCTCAAGTTGACGGTGCGGTTTCTGGACGGAGCGGCCCCGGCGACTGCGACGTTTGTCCTGGCCGCGCACCCCGCACGGTCGGAGGCTCAGGTCGAGGTCTATCGGCGCAAGAGGAGCGTCGAGACATACCAGGAGGAAGTCCGCCAGGCGCGTATCGAGGCTGAGCAATGCCGAGAGGAGAATGAGCGCCTGCGCGCGGAGCGAAGTGCTCCTGATGGGCTGACGGGACTCATATCGACGGAAGTCCTCGGCAAGCGAGGCGTTGACTTCCGCGAAGTGACAAAGGCTGTAACCCAGGCCCCAGGAGGGGCAGCAGCCAAGAGTTTTGTCTTTGCATACCGCACGGCCCGCAGGGTGGCTGTTGAGGTCTCCCTCAAATATGCAGGGGATGCTCAACCGTGGACTGCAGTGGGGGCGTCGTTCAGGGGCAAGGCCAACGAGGAGTTGAAGGTGCTTCGAGTGTGGCAGTCGGGCCCCGTCGCCCCGGGCCCGGCTCTTCAGCGAGTGGTGGTGGAGGCCGAGTCCGCATCGGAGTCTTCGCAGGGGGTCTTCACGCTCAAGCTCTGGGATGCAGATATGCGCCGCACCGTCACGCTAGGCAACGTCACCTTCCCATGAGCTGGAGTGTGCGCGGGTGAATGCGGCGCCTCACTGATGGCTGCGGGCGCCCTGATCGCGACGCTCTTGCACCACCTTCAATCACTGCTCCTTGATGTAGGCATTGGGCTCGCGAACTGCGCAGGGGCCTCCTGCACCATATAAGGCACCCGCTGGCAGTCGTCGTGCGCGAGTAGCGGTCTGCGCTTCGTCGTGCAGCATGCCTTACGGACGCTGGGGAGCTCCGCCACGGTCATTCCGATTCGCGCGGTTGGCGCCGTGCGCGGAGTTGGTCCGTCCTGGTGCCGCAGTGTGACTTGCCACAATTGTCTATACCCCAACGGGCCGGGTCGCCCGTGACTCTTTCAGTGCGATGACCCACCCGGTCCTCCGCCTTGTCGGACCGAACAGGGAACCTCTGTCCTGAGCGCCCCTGCTGGGGCCTGCCGCGGAGGCGTCGATGGGCATGCATTGGAGTTGGGCCGTCGTCTTGCTGCTGCTGGTACCTGGGGCGGGAGGGGCGCAAGAGGCCGCCACGCCGGAGGACTTCGACGCCACCGTGCGCAGGCTGGAGGAGGCCATCTCGGACACGCCTTCCGGCGAGGAAGATGCGGGAGAGGCACCGTCCGAAGAGGAGGCTTCTCCGCCCGCCAGGTTCGACTCGACACCCCCGTGGACGAACCTGCTGCGCATGGACGCGGCGACGTTGACACTGCTCCCTCGAAGGGGCGAGGGCACCGAAGAAGGCTTCGTACAGGTGGAGCCCATGTTGGCCTTGGGGAAGGGGGAGTCGTTGCGCCTCATTCTCGGGGCACCGGTACGGCTACGGCTGTGGGGTGGAGGGGATGGCGCGGGCCTCGTGCGGAAAGAGGACTGGGACACGCTGTCCGATTGGGGGCAGGTGGTACGCCTTTTCATGGTGGGCGGGGACACGCCTAACTCGGTGTGGTTGGGGATGATGGAGGGCTACTCCCTCTTGTCCGGGCACTTGGTGCGGCGCTACGGCAACCGCGTCAACCCCGACTACCACCCCGCCGGCGTCATCGCGACGGGGACGCTGGGGCCGGTGTATGCGGAGGCCTTCGTCTCGGATGTGCTGAGCGCTCGTTTCGCGGGGGCGGAAGTGGCCCTGGACGTGCAGCATGTCCTCTTCGGCCGGCCCCCTGTCCCGGGGCGGTACACGCTGGCGCTGTCGGCGGTACATGCCTGGGGGCAGGTAGGTGGCGCCGCGAGGCCCATGACGTTGGCGCATCTGGATGCCACCGCCGTGGTGCTGCGGCGAGCACGCAAGGGCAAGAGAGTGGAGGCGCACCTGCTGGGCGGG